>JAHCKS010000100.1 GCA_026125665.1 Rubrivivax sp. | reverse complement strand
GCGACGCGGCGCCCCGGCCGGCTGCAGCGGCGGAGCCTGCTCATCGGCGCGGCGGCGCTGCTGGCTGCGCCGCTGCTGCTGCGCCCACGCGACGCGGCCGCGGCCACCGGATTCGACACGGTGGACTTCGACTGGCTCGATGCGGCCCGGCAGCGCCCGGTGCCGGCCCGCCTGTACCTGCCGCGCACCGCGGCCGCCGGGACGCCGGTGCCGCTGGTGGTGTTCTCGCACGGCATCGGCAGCACGCGCGAGCGCTACCGCTGGATCGGCCAGCACCTGGCGATGCAGGGCTGCGCCTGCGTGCACCCGCAGCACGTCGGCAGCGACCGGCAGGTGTGGACGGGGAACCCGCTGTCGGTGGTGAGCCGCCTGTGGGACGCGGCGCAGGAAGGCGAGGCGCTGGCGCGCGTGATCGACGTGCGCTTCGCGCTCGACACGCTGCTCGCCGGCGAGCTCGCCCCGCGCCTGGACGAACGCCGCGTCGTGCTCGCCGGCCACAGCTACGGCGCCAACACGACGCTGCTGGCTGCCGGCGCCGTGGTGCAGCGCGAAGGGCGCGCGCTGGCGCTGCGCGACGAGCGTGCGCGCGCCGCCATCGTGCTCTCGGCGCCGCCGTTCTACGGCGAGGGCGACCCGCGCCGCATCCTGGGCAGCGTCGAGGTACCGAGCCTGCACGTCACTGCCACCGAGGACGTGATCCGCATCCCCGGCTACTACAGCGGCGCCGAGGACCGCCTCGCCGTCTACCAGGCCACCGGCGGCCCGCGCAAGTGGCTCGCGATGTTCGAAGGCGGCTCGCACAGCATCTTCACCGACCGGCCCACGGCCGGCGGCGTGAACCTGAACCCGCAGGTGAAGGAGGCGACGAAGGCGCTGGCGCTGGCCTTCCTGCAGGCGGTGTTCGACGGCGACGACACGGCCATCCGCGCCTGGCCGCAGCGCTACGCGACGCTGCTGTCGCGTTTCGAGGCCGGCGCGGGCTGATCCCGAACCGGGCGGGCCCGACAGGGGCGAGGCGGCGGTGGCCCGGCCAGCCGGTGCGCCTTCCTGCGGCGTGCCGCCGCTGCAAGAATCGGCGCGATGCCTGCCCGCCCCGATGCCGCCGCGCCCGCTTCCGCGGAGCTGCGCTACTGCACGACCGCCGACGGCGTGCGGCTGGCGATGCGCTCGGTCGGCCAGGGGCCGCTCATCCTCAAGGCTGCCAACTGGCTGGGCAACGTGCAGGCCGACGCGCAGCTGCGATCGTCGCGCCACTGGGTCGACCACCTGTCTCGCACGCACTCGCTGCTGTGGTACGACGCACGCGGCTGCGGGCTCTCCGACCGCGAGGCCGACGACATCTCGCTCGACGCCTGGGTGCGCGACCTCGAAGCCGTGGCCGACGCCAGCGGCCAGCAGCGCTTCGTGCTGCTGGGCATCTCGCAGGGCGCGGCGATCGCCATCCGCTACGCCGTGCGCCACCCCGAGCGCGTGCGCGCGCTCGTGCTTTACGCGAGCTTCGTGCGCGGCGTCTACCACCAGGGTCTGTCGCCCAAGACGCAGGCGGTGTTCACCGAGATGATCCGCATCGCCGAGCTCGGCTGGGGCCACGACGCGAGCAGCTTCCGGCGCCTGTTTTCGGCGCACCTGCTGCCGGCCGCGCCGGCCGACGTGCTCGACGACTACGACGCGCTCACGCGCCACAGCGTGAGCGGGCCGATGGCGGCGCGCTACATGAAGGCTTTCTACGAAGTCGATGCGCGCATCGACGCACCGCAGGTGCGCTGCCCGACGCTGGTGATGCACGTCGCCGGTGACACGCTGATCCTGCCGCGCGAGGGTGAGCTCGTGGCCTCGCTGATCCCGGGCGCGCGCTGGGTGTCGGTGCCCGGGCGCAACCACCTGCCGCTGGCCACCGACCCCGGCTGGTCGACGCTGTGCGAGGAGATGGAGCGCTTCCTGGGGCAACTCGATGGCGGGGCGCCCGGCGGCGCCTCGAACGGCGCGACGGCAGCCGCTGCGCCGCCGCCGCTCACGGTGCGCCAGCGCGAGGTGCTGGCGCAGGTGGCGCGTGGCCTGAGCGACAAGGAGATCGCGCGCGCGCTCGATCTCAGCCCGCGCACCGTGGAAATGCACGTCGCGCGCACGCTGGCGGCGCTGGGCGCGCGCAACCGCTCCGAGGCCGTGAACCGCGCGCACCACTGGGGGCTCCTACCGTAAGCGGCCCGGGCCGGGGAGGGGTGGCTACCGTAGTTGGCCGCCTGGCGGCGAGACCCGTGGCTCGACACGATCTGCGTCATGCGCGGCCGATCCCGGTCGCCAAACGGGAGTCCTCCATGACGCCGACCCTCGACGAGCCCGTCGCGGCCGCCACCACGGCCAGCACCATCACCGCCGCCATCCCTTCGCCCGCGGTGCCGACCCTGGCCCGCCAGGTCGCCGACCTGCGCGATCCCGCCTGGCTGACGAACCCGCGTGAACAGGCTCGAGCGCTGCGCTCGCGCGGCCGCGTGCACCGCGACACCCTCGGCCTGTGGCTGTTGGTGAACCATGCCGACTGCCGTGCCGTGATGCAGAGCAGCCACCTCAGCCGCGACCCGCGCGCCAGCACGGCCTACGGGCTGCAGCGGCCCTTCGGTGCCGGCTCGGCGCTCGAGCACGCGGCCGAGCGCTTCATGCTCTTCAACGACGCGCCGGTGCACACGCGGCTGCGGCGCGTGGTGGCCGCGGCCTTCACGCCGGCGGCGACGCGCCAGCTGCGCGACCTGGTGGTGGCCACCACGAACGAGCTGCTGGATGGGCTGCCGGCGGCGTCCGAAGGCCAGCCCTTCGACTTCATGCGCCGCTTCGCGCAGGTGCTGCCCATTCGCGTCATCTGCGACATGCTGGGCGTCGACGCCGGCGACTTCGACCAGACCAAGGCGTGGTCGGACGCCGCCTCGTGCGTCGTCGAGCCGCTCGCCTCGCGCGCCGAGCGCGCCGAAGGTGCACGCGCCGTTGCCGAGCTCAACGCCTTCCTGCGCGCGCAGGTGGCGCGCCGCCGCGCCCACCCGCAGGACTCGGTGCTCGACCGCATGATCGCAGCGCAGCGCGAAGACCCGCAGTTCACCGATGACGAGCTGCTGGCCAACCTGATCCTGCTCTTCATCGCTGGCCACGAGACCACGACCAACCTGCTCGGCAACGGCCTGCTCGCGCTGCTCGACCACCCGGATCAGCTGGCTCGGCTGCGCCGCGAGCCCGAGCGCCTGCCCGAAGCGGTGGACGAGATGCTGCGCTGGGAGAGCCCGACCAACATGGTCGCGCGCACCACGCTCGAGCCCTGGGCCATCGGCGACCTCACGGTGCCGGCGGGCGAGGTGCTGTACTGCCTCGTCGGCGCGGCCAACCACGACCCGGCGGTGTTCGCCGACCCCGACCACTTCGACGTCGGCCGCGACCCGAACCCCCAGCTGTCGTTCGGCGGCGGCGTGCACTACTGCGTCGGCGCGCCGCTGGCCCGGCTGGAGGCACAGGTGGCCTTCGAGGCGCTGCTGCAGCGCTTCCCGGTGCTGGCGCTTGCCGAGCCCGCCCCGCGCTGGCGGCCGATGATCAACCTGCGCGGCCTGCAGGCCCTGTGGGTGCGTGGCGAGGCCGCCGGCCCGCCGCAGTGAGGTGGCCACGCGCGGCACGATCGTCGTCGGTGCCGGCGCGGCCGGGTCTGCCCTCGCCGAGCGGCCCGACGCGGCGGTCCCTCAGCGCGCCTTCACCACCGCGTAGCGCGCCAGCGTCTTCTCCCGCGCCACGGCATGGTCGACGATGGGCAGCGGGTAGTCCCGCCCCAGCGCCACGCCGGCCGCCTCCAGGTCCACCGGCCGCGCCAGCCACGGCGCGTGGATCAGCCTGTCGGGCAGCTTCGCCAGCTGCGGCAGGTAGCGGCGGATGAAACGGCCCTCGGGGTCGAACCTCTCGCTCTGGCTCACCGGGTTGAAGATGCGGAACCAGGGCTGCGCATCGCAGCCGGTGCCGGCGGCCCACTGCCACCCGCCGTTGTTGGCCGCCAGGTCGAAGTCGTTCAGGTGCAGCGCGAAGTACGCCTCGCCGCGCCGCCAGTCGATGCCGAGGTCCTTCGTGAGGAAGCTCGCGACGACCATGCGCAGGCGGTTGTGCATGTAGCCGGTGTGGTTGATCTGGTGCATCGCCGCGTCCACCAGCGGGTAGCCGGTGCGCCCGTCGCACCAGGCGGCGAAGTGCGCGTCGGCCGTCTTGCCGTGCTCCCAGCGGATGCGGTCGTATTCGGGCCTGAAGGCCGAGCTCACGACGTGCGGGTGGTGGTGCAGGATCTGGTGATAGAAGTCGCGCCAGACCAGCTCCGACAGCCACACCTCGGCGCCACGCTGGCCGGCCACCCTGCGCGCGTGGGCCTCGCGCGCCAGCCGGCGGATCGAGATCGTGCCGAAGCGCAGGTGCGTGCTCAGGTAGCTCGGCCCCTTCACGGCGGGGAAGTCGCGCGTCTCGTGGTAGCGGTCGATGCGGCCGAGGAAGTCGTCGAGCAGCTCTTCGGCGCCCGCCGGGCCGCTGGGCAGGCGCAGCTCGTGCAGGTTCGTGGGCTCGAAGCCGATGTCGGCCAGTGTCGGAACGCCGTCGGCGCCGGGATCGCCCTGTGCGGCCCGGGGCAGGCCGGCGGGGACCTCGGGCGGCAGCGGCGCCAGCGCCGCGGCGTGTGGCGCCACCGGCCAGGCGGCCAGGTGCTCGTCGCGCAGCGCCTTCAGCCATGCGTTCCTGTACGGCGTGAACACCGAAAACGGCTGCCCGCCCTGCGTCAGCACCTCGGCGCGCTCGAACACGACGTGGTCCTTGCCGAGCTGCAGCGCGATGCCGGCATCGGCCAGTCGCCCGTGCACCTGCCGGTCGCGCGCCCGTGCCTCGGGGTCGTCGTCGTGGTTGGCGAACACCGCCTGCACGCGCAGCTGCGTCGCCAGCCGCGGGATCTCGTCGACGGCGAAGCCGTGGCGCACGACGAGGCGCACGCCGTCGATGCCGTGCGAGGCGGCCAGCGCGCGCAGCTCGGCGTCGACGCCGGCCAGGCTGTCGCGGATGAACTCGACGCGGCGGTCGGCCCGGCGGCCGGCGGCCAGCAGCGGGTCCAGGATGGCGCGGTCGAAGACGAAGGCGCACCACACCCGCCGCGCGGCGCGCAGCGCATGCGCCAGCGCCGCGTGATCGTGCACGCGCAGGTCGCGCCGCAGCCACACGAGAGCGTGGCCGAACACGGGCGAGGCGGCAGGCGCGGCACCCCGCGCCCGGGCGGGTTCACCAGGCGTGTGCATCGGGTGCGAAGTGTGGCCCGGAACTAGAATGCCCGGCATGGCAGCCGGTTCTCGCATCGACCTGACGAACCAGTTCCTGATCGCCATGCCGGGCATGGCCGACGACACGTTCAAGGGCACGGTCGTCTACCTGTGCGAGCACAGCGAGAAGGGCGCGCTCGGGCTCGTCATCAACCGGCCCATCGACATCAAGCTGAAGAACCTGTTCGAGAAGGTCGACCTCTCCGAGCCGCCCGCGCCGCTGGCCGAGCAGCCGGTCTACTTCGGCGGGCCGGTGCAGACCGAACGCGGTTTCGTGCTGCACGAGCGCCAGGGCGAAGGCGGCAGCCCGTACAACTCCACGCTCGCCATCGCCGACAGCGGCCTGGAGATGACGACGAGCAAGGACGTGCTCGAGGCCATGTCCAACGGTGCCGGGCCGAAGAAGGTGCTGATCACCCTGGGCTACAGCGGCTGGGACGCCGGCCAGCTCGAGGACGAGCTCGGGCGCAACGGCTGGCTCACCGTGGGTGCCGACCCGGCGATCATCTTCGACACGCCCACCGAGAAGCGCTACGACCGGGCGCTGTCGCTGCTGGGGTTCGACCCGCGCATGCTCTCGCAGGAGGCGGGGCACGCATGAACACGGCGGCGCACGTCGCGCCGGCGGCTCGTGTTCCAGTTTCGTTCCTCGCCTTCGACTACGGCACGCGCCGCATCGGCGTGGCGACCGGGAACTCGCTGACGCGCAGCGCGCAGCCAGTGGCCACCGTGCGGGGCGAAGGCGAGGTGCGTCTGTCCGCCATCGCGAGGCTGGTCGCCGAGTGGCGGCCGGACGCGCTGGTCGTCGGCGTGCCCTTCCACCCCGACGGTGCGGCGCACGACAATACGCGCCGTGCGCGCGCCTTCGGCCGGCAGCTCGCCGGCCGCTTCGGGTTGCCGGTGCACGAGGTGGACGAGCGCTACAGCACGACCGAGGCGCTGGCGCACGGCGCGGCCGATGCCGACGCGGCGGCCGCGGCGATCATCCTGGAGCAGTTCCTCCGTACCCTGCCCGACGAAGCCCCTCCCCGCGACGACGCCGATGCTGGAACTTGACGCCGAGGCCCTCTATGCCGACCTGCGCGAAGGCGTGCGCCGGCTGCTCGGGCCCGAGCCCCCGGGCTCGCTGCTCGTGGGCATCTGGACAGGCGGCGCGTGGCTCGCCGAGCGCCTGCAGCGCGACCTCGGCCTGCCCGGGGCGGCCGGCGTCATCTCCAGCACGCTGCACCGCGACGACTTCGGCTCGCGCGGGCTGGCGGCCGGCAAGGCGCGCAGCGACGCCACGCAGCTGCCGTTCGCCATCGACGGCCGGCACATCGTGCTCGTCGACGACGTGCTCTACACCGGCCGCACGGTGCGGGCGGTCATCAACGAGCTCTACGACTTCGGCCGCCCGGCGAGCGTGACGCTCGCCGTGCTCGTCGACCGCGGCGGCCGCGAGCTGCCGATCGAGGCGGCGGTGGCGGCGGCGCGCCTCGCGCTGCCGGCGGCGCAGAAGCTGACGCTGGCGCGCGAGCCGGACGGGCGCTTCTCGTTCACGGTGAAGCCGGCCGCCCCTGCCACGGGAGCCGCCTGATGCTCGCGCGCCGCAACCCGCAGCTCAACGCGAACGGCGAGCTCATCCATCTGTTGTCGATCGAAGGGCTGCCGCGCGAGGTGCTGACGCAGATCCTCGACACCGCCGGCACCTTCCTGAGCGTCAACGACCGCGAGGTCAAGAAGGTGCCTCTGCTGCGCGGCAAGAGCGTCTTCAACCTCTTCTTCGAGAACAGCACGCGCACGCGCACGACCTTCGAGATCGCCGCCAAGCGCCTCTCCGCCGACGTCATCAACCTCGACATCGCGCGCTCGAGCACGGCCAAGGGCGAGAGCCTGCTCGACACCATCGCCAACCTCTCGGCGATGCACGCCGACATGTTCGTCGTGCGCCACGCCGAGAGCGGCGCGCCGTACCTCATCGCGCAGCACGTGGCGCCGCACGTGCATGTCGTCAACGCCGGCGACGGCCGGCACGCGCACCCGACCCAGGCGCTGCTGGACATGTACACCATCCGGCACTTCAAGCGCGACTTCACCAACCTCACGGTGGCGGTGGTCGGCGACATCCTGCACTCGCGCGTCGCGCGCTCGGACATCCACGCGCTGGCCACGCTCGGCGTGCCCGAGATCCGCGCCGTCGGCCCGAAGACGCTGGTGCCCGGCGACCTGGCGGCGATGGGCGTGCGCGTGTGCCACGACATGGCCGAAGGCATCCGCGGCGCCGACGTCGTCATCATGCTGCGCCTGCAGAACGAGCGCATGAGCGGCGCGCTGCTGCCGAGCGCCGCGGAGTTCTTCATGACCTTCGGGCTGACGCCGGAGCGGATGGCACTGGCGGCACCCGGCGCGATCGTCATGCACCCGGGGCCGATCAACCGCGGCGTCGAGATTCACTCGCAGGTGGCCGACGGGCGCGCCAGCGTCATCCTGCCGCAGGTGACCTTCGGCATCGCCGTGCGCATGGCGGTGATGAGCCTCATCGCGGGGAACCCCGCATGAGGCTCGTCATCCGCAACGGGCGCGTCGTCGATCCGGCCAGCGGCCGCGACGAGCCGGCCGACGTGGCCATCGCCGCCGACCGCATCGTCGGCATCCAGCCGCCGGGCACGGGCGGCAGGCTGGCCGACTTCGACGCCGACCGCACGATCGATGCCGCGGGCCTGGTCGTGATGCCCGGCCTCGTGGACCTCGCGGCGAGGCTGCGCGAGCCGGGCCACGAGCACGAGGGCATGCTCGACAGCGAACTGGCGGCCGCGGCGGCCGGCGGCGTGACGAGCCTCGTCTGCCCGCCCGACACCGACCCCGTGCTCGACGAGCCGGGCCTCGTGGAGATGCTCAAGTTCCGCGCGCGCAAGGCCTCGCGCTGCCGCGTCTTCCCGCTCGGCGCGCTGACGCGCGGCCTCGAGGGCGCCGTGCTCACCGAGATGGCCGAGCTCACCGCCGCCGGCTGCGTCGGCTTCAGCCAGGCCGACGTGGCCGTGCGCGACACCAACGTGCTGCTGCGCGCGCTGCAGTACGCCTCCACCTTCGGCTGCACGGTGTGGCTGAGGCCGCAGGATCCGTGGCTCGGCGGCGGCGTCGCGGCGAGCGGCGCCGTGGCGACCCGCCTCGGCCTTTCCGGCGTACCCGTCGCGGCGGAGACGATCGCGCTGCACCAGATCGTCGAGCTCGTGCGCGTGACGCGCGCCCGCGTGCACATCGCGCGGCTGTCCAGCGCCGCCGGCGTGGCGCTCGTGCGGGCCGCCAAGGCCGAGGGGCTGCCCGTGTCGGCCGACGTCAGCATCAACTCGCTGCACCTGACCGATGTCGACATCGGGTTCTTCAACGCGGACATGCGCGTCACGCCGCCGCTGCGCCAGGGGGCGGACCGCGACGCACTGCGCACGGCGCTGGCCGACGGCACGATCGATGCGCTCGTCTCCGACCACAACCCGGTGGCCGAGGACATGAAGAACCTGCCGTTCGGCGAGGCCGAGCCGGGGGCCACGGGGCTGGAGCTGCTGCTGAGCCTGGCGCTGCGCTGGGGGCGCGACAGCGGGCTGCCGCTGGCGGCGGCTCTGGCGCGCGTGACGAGTGCACCGGTGCGCGTGCTCGGCGAGGCGCTCGGTTCGCTCGCCGGCAGCGCCGGCCGATTGGTGGAAGGCGGCGTGGCCGACCTGTGCCTGTTCGACCCGCAGGTCGAGTGGCGCTGCGAGCCGCAAGGTCTGCGCAGCCAGGGCAAGCACACGCCGTTCTCCTTCGCCGGCACCGGCATGGCGCTGCCCGGGCGTGTGCGGTTCACGCTGGTGGCGGGCACGGTGGCGCACGAGCTTGCAGGCTGACGTGCACGCCACGGACGGCCTCGCGCGAGCGGCGGGCTCGGCGGCGAGCACGCCGCCTGCCGCTGCCACGGAAGGTGCGCCCGCCGCCGCAGCGCGGGCGGCCTCGGCCCCGGTCGCACCGAGCGGCCCGCTGGCCGCGTTGCGCGGCGCCTGGCGCCTTGCCCGCGCCACGCTGCACGGCCTGCACGGCCTGCTCATCGTGCTGTGGGTGTTCCCGCACCTCGACCGCGCCGCACGCGAGGCGCGCATCGGCTGGTGGGCGGGCAAGATGTTCCGCATGCTCGGCATGCGGCTCGAAGTGGCGGGGACCTTCCGCCCAGGCGCCAAGCTGCTCGTCTCGAACCACGTCTCGTGGCTGGACATCCTGGCCGTGCACGCCGCTTGCCCCGAGGCGCGTTTCGTCAGCAAGGCCGAGGTGCGGCACTGGCCGCTCGTCAACCGCCTCGTCGACGCAGCGCGCACGCTGTACCTGCGGCGCGACCGCGCGCGCGACGCGCTGCGCGTCGTGCACGAGATGGCCGACGCGCTGCGCGCCGGCGACACGGTGGCCGTGTTCCCGGAGGGCACCACCGGCACCGGGCACGGGCTGCTGCCCTTCCACGCCAACCTGCTGCAGGCGGCCATCAGCACGGCCACGCCGGTGCAGCCGCTGGCGCTGCGCTTTGCCGATGCCGATGCCGACGTCAGCCTGGCGGCGGACTTCACCGGTGACATCACGCTCGCCCAGAGTCTGTGGGCGCTGGCCCGGGCGCGGTGCATGGTCGTGCGGTTGCGCGTGCTGACGGCCGAGGGCACCGCCCACGCCGACCGGCGGGCGCTGGCGGAACATCTGCGGCAATTGATCGCCGGCGCGCTGGGCGAGGGCCCATCCGGACCCGATCCCGTCCCCTGCGGGCGCGGCGCGCGTGTAGAGTCGCGCGCATGACTGGCGTCCGCCCCGTGCTGCTCGTCTTCGACGATGCGCACGAGCGCGCGATGGGCGAGGCCCTGGCTGGCACGCTGGGCTGGGGCCTGGACGTCGTGCAGCGCCATCGTTTCCCCGATGGCGAGACCCGCCTGACGTTGCCGGCGCGGTTGCCCCCCTCGGTGGCGATGCTGCGCGGCCTGCAGGACCCCAACGCCAAGCTCACCGAGCTGCTGCTCGCCGCCGGCGGGGCGCGCGAACTGGGCACGCGACGGCTCGCGCTCGCCTGCCCTTACCTGGCCTACATGCGGCAGGACAAGGCCTTCCACCCGGGCGAGGTGGTGAGCCAGCGCCACGTCGGCGCGCTGCTGGCGCAGGCCTTCGACGCCGTGCTCACGGTCGATCCGCACCTGCACCGCATCGCCAGCCTCGACGAGGTCCTGCCGGGCCGCCGCGGGTTCGCGCTCAGCGCTGCGCCGCTGCTCGGCCGCTTCGTCGCCGAGCGCGCGCCGGGTGCGCTGCTGCTGGCGCCCGACGAGGAGGCCGGCCGATGGGTGCGGGCCGCGGCTGGCGCCGCCGGTCTCGACCATGCCGTGTGCCTGAAGGAGCGCCGCGGCGACCGCGAGGTCGAGGTGGCGCTGCACGGCGCGCCGGTGCGCGGTCGGGCCGTCGTCCTGCTCGACGACGTCGCGAGCACCGGCCGGACGCTGGCCGGCGCCGCGCAGGCCGCGCTGGCCGCCGGCGCGTCGAGCGTCGACGTGGCGGTGACGCACGCGCTCTTCGTCGGCGACGCGCTCGCACACGTGCGCTCGGCCGGCGTGCGGCATGTCTGGAGCAGCGACAGCGTGCCGCATGCCAGCAACTGCGTCAGCATCGTGCCGTTGCTGGCCGAGGCGCTCGGGCCATCGATGGGGTGAGTCCGCCATGAGCCGCCGGACCGATCCCCCTGCAGGCCGCGCAGCGGAGAACGCGCAGGTGGCTCGGTGAACGCCCCGGCACGCGTGCCGCTGCCCGAGGTCGCCGACCTGATGGCCCCGGGCCAGCCGCTGCCGTTCCGCGTGCTCGACGGCTTCGGCCGCCTGCTGCTGGCGCAGGGGCAGCGCATCCACGACGCGCGCCAGCTCCAGGCCCTGCTCGAACGCGGCGCCTGCGTCGAGTACGACGAGGTGCAGCAGGTGCGCGCGCAGCGCGCCGCGGCCGGCGCGCCCGGCGGGGCACGGGTGCCCTCGACGCACGAAGCGACCTGGTTCGACCGCTTCGACCAGCAGATCTGGGTCCTCGACGACCTGGTGCGCAAGCTGGTCAAGGGCGAGGCGCGCGCCGGCGAGGTGCAGCTGGCCGGCGCCATCGGGGCCTTCGCCGATGCGTTCATCGAGCTCGTCGATCGCCACCCCGATGCGGCGCTGTTCCACGCGGTGCGCCAGGACGACAAGCGCTACACGCTGTATGCGCTGACGCACACGCTGCATGCGGCGACGGTGGTGCTGCTCGCGGCGCGCCAGCTCGGCTGGCCGCCGGAGCAGGTGCGGCGCGCGGTGCTCGCGACGCTGACGATGAACACCGCCGTGATCGACCTGCAGGGTCGCATGGCCGAGCAGAAGGAGCCCCCGACGAAGGGCCAGCTCGACATCATCCGCGCCCACCCGCACCGCTCGGCGGAGCTGCTGGCCGCGGCCGGCGTGGCCGACGAGGCCTGGCTCGAGGCGGTGCGCGACCACCACGAACGCGCCGGCGGCGGCTACCCGCGCGGCAACGTCGAGCCGGGCGAGCTGGCGCGGCTGGTGCGCGCCGCCGACGTCTTCACGGCCAAGATCAGCCCGCGGCTGCTGCGGCAACCGCTGTCGGCGCAGATGGCGGCGCGCCAGCTGTTCCAGGAGGAAGCCGGCAGCCCGATGGCCGGGGCGCTGATCAAGGCGGTGGGCATCTACCCGCCGGGCGACTTGGTGACGTTGAAGAACGGGGAGACGGCGATCGTCGTGCAGCGCACCGCGGCGGGCAATGCGCCGCAGGTGGCCGTGCTGCTGAGCGCACAGGGCAAGCCCGTGGCGGGCGCGCCCCGCCGCGACACGAGCCAGGCAGAGCTGGCGATCGCCGGGCCGCTGGCCGACCGTTCGCGCGTGGGGCGCGTGCTGCCCGAGGTCGTGTACGGGTTGCTGAAGTAGCGCCGGTGCGCCGGGCTGCGCGGCCCGGCCTCAGCCCTTGCGGCCTTGCGCGGCCACCGCGGCGGCGGCTTTCGCGGCGGCCTCCGGGTCGCCGAGGTAGCGGCGCGAGACCGGTCGCAGGTCGGCGTCGAGCTCGTAGACGAGCGGGATGCCGTTCGGGATGTTCAAGCCGACGATGTCGGCGTCGCTGATGCCGTCGAGGTACTTGACGAGCGCGCGGATGCTGTTGCCGTGCGCCGCGACGACGATGCGCTGGCCGCTGCGGATGGCCGGCGCGAGGCGCTCGTTCCAGCACGGCAGCACGCGCGCCACCGTGTCCTTCAGGCACTCCGTGAGCGGCACCTGCCCGGGCGCGAGCGCCGCGTAGCGGAGGTCGTCGCGCTGGCCGCGCGGGTCGGCCGGGTCCAGCGGCGGCGGCGGCGTGTCGTAGCTGCGGCGCCAGACCAGCACCTGCTCGTCGCCGTACTGGCGCGCCGTCTCGGCCTTGTTCAGGCCCTGCAGTGCGCCATAGTGGCGCTCGTTCAGGCGCCAGTCGTTGACGATCGGCAGCCACGTGCGGTCCATCGCGTCGAGGCAGTGCCAAAGCGTCCAGATCGCGCGCTTGAGCACCGAGGTGTAGGCGACGTCGAACTCGAATCTGCCGGCCCTCAGCAGCTCGCCGGCCTGGAGGGCCTGCGCCACGCCGGTGGGCGTGAGCGGCACGTCGGTCCAGCCGGTGAAGCGGTTCTCGAGGTTCCACGTGCTTTCGCCATGGCGGATGAGGACGAGCTGGTGCATGGCGCAAAACTATAATTGCCGGCTGCTCTGCTCCCCCTGCGGCCGCCACCGCTCCCGCCGTGAACTTCTTCGTCGACAACTGGGTCCTCATCCTCGTCGCCTTCGTCTCCGGCGGCATGCTGGTGTGGCCGATGGTGCGGCGTGGCGGCGGCGGTGCCGCCGCCGTGCCGACGAGCGAGGCCGTGCGCCTCATCAACCGCGAGAAGGGCGTGCTGGTCGACGTCAGCGAGGCCGACGAGTACGCGGCCGGGCACGCCGGGGGCGCGCGTCACATCCCGCTCGGCCAGCTCGAGGGCAGCCGGGAACTGCCGACGAACAAGGCGCTGCCGGTCTTGCTGATGTGCCCCACCGGCGCCCGCAGCGCGCGCGCCGCGGCGATGTTGCGCAAGGCGGGGTACACGCGCGCCGTCGCCGTGACCGGCGGCACGCGCGCGTGGCGCGAAGCGCAGCTGCCGGTGGAGCGCGGCGAGCCGGCGAAGCCGGCCGAGAAGGCAGGGAAGCCGGAGCGTGGCGCGGAGAGGGGCGCGGAGAAGGTTGCCGCGAAGGCGGCGACCGAGAAGCCCCCAGGCGGCGGCAACGTCGAAGGCGACGGGCAGGCGCCGGGCGAGGGCGCAACGACGACCGCTGCCGAGAAGTCGTCCTGAGCGTGGGTGCAAGTGCACGGCGTGCCGCGCGCACGGCCGCGCATGGCGACAATCCCGCGCCTGCGCCACCGGCCGATGCCTGGCGCAGGAGCCGATCCATCGAGCACGACCCGCTGATGCAGGGTCCTCACCAGTCCATACCAGGAAAGCGCGGCATGCAGCCCGTGAAGATGTACACGACCCAGGTCTGCCCCTTCTGCGTGCGCGCCAAGGCGCTGCTGAAGCAGCGCGGCGTCGCCGCGATCGAGGAGATCCGCGTCGACCTCGACCCCGCGCAGCGCCAGCAGATGATGGAGCTCACCGGCCGACGCACGGTGCCGCAGATCTTCATCGGCGAGACCCACGTCGGCGGCTGCGACGAGCTCGTCGCGCTCGACCAGGCCGGCGGCCTGCTGCCGCTGCTCGCTGCGGGCCGATAATCCCAGGTCCCGCCGCGCCGAACGCGGCGCCCGCTCCCGCGCGGCCGAGGCGCGCCGCGGCCCCAGGTGCACGCCGGCCCGCCGGCTGTCGCCGTTCCCCCACCTTCCGCCCCACCGGACCCCGACCATGGCCGACGACGCGACCCCCGTGTTCCAGATCCAGCGCATGTACCTGAAGGACCTGTCGCTGGAGCAGCCCAACTCGCCGCAGATCCTGCTCGAGCAGGCACAGCCGCAGGTGGACATCAACCTGGCGATGGGCGCCGAGCAGGTGGTCGAAGGTGTGTACGAGGTGACGGTCACCGCCACCGTCACCACCCGCGTGGCCGACAAGGTGCTGTTCCTCGTCGAGGCGAAGCAGGCCGGCATCTTCGAGATCCGCAACGTGCCCGACGAGCAGATGCAGGGGATCATCGGCGTGGTGTGCCCGCAGATGGTCTATCCGTACCTGCGTGCCATCGTCTCCGACGTCTGCACGCGCGCCGGTTTCCCGCCGATCCTGCTCACCGAAGTGAACTTCCAGGCGATGTTCGAGGCGCAGATGCAGCAGCAGCAGGCCGCTGCGGCCAACGGCGGCTCGCGCATCATCACCGGCGCGAACTGACACGCCGTCGCGGCGCGCGCTTGCCGCCCGACGGCCGGGCCTCGTTCCGCCCACCACGATGCGCATCGCCGTGCTCGGTGCCGGTGCCTGGGGCACCGCGATCGCGCTGGCCGCCACCGCGCGGCATGAAGTGGTGCTGTGGGCGCGCGACGCTGCACAGGCGGCGGCGATGCAGCGCGAGCGGCGCAACACGCGCTACCTGCCCGAGGTGGCCCTGCCCGACGCGTTGCGGGTCAGCGCCGACGAGGCTGCGGCCCTGGCGTTTGCCCGCGACGGCCTGACGATCCTGGCCACGCCGATGGCGGCGCTGCGCGAACGGCTGGCTGCCCTGCCCGACGCCCGGCCGATGCTGTGGCTGAGCAAGGGATTCGAGGCCGGCACGGGCGCCCTGGGCCACGAGGTGGCGCGCGAGGTGGCGCGGCAGCACGGACGCGAGGGCATGGCCTGCGGCGTGCTCTCGGGGCCCAGCTTCGCGCTCGAGGTGGCGCGCGGGCAGCCGACGGCACTCGTCGCCGCCAGTGCGGACGCCGCACTCGCCGCCGCGGCCGTGCAGGCGCTGCACGGCGAGACGCTGCGCGTCTATTCGTCGGCCGACATCGTCGGCGTCGAGGTCGGCGGCGCGGTGAAGAACGTCCTGGCGATCGCCGTCGGCGCGCTCGACGGCATGTCGCTCGGCCAGAACGCGCGTGCCGCGCTGGTGACGCGGGGCCTGGCGGAGATGACGCGGCTGGGCGTGGCGCTCGGCGCGCAGCCGGCCACCTTCATGGGCCTGTCGGGGCTCGGTGACCTCGTGCTCACGGCCACCGGTGACCTCTCGCGCAACCGGCGCGTCGGCATGCTGCTCGCGCAAGGGCGCACGCTCGCCGAGGCGCTGGCCGCGCTCGGTCACGTGGCCGAGGGCGTGCCGAGCGCGCCGATGGTGCTGGCGCGCGCCGAACGGCTGGGCGTGGAGATGCCGATCACGGCCTGCGTCGTGGACCTGCTCGCCGGGCGCCTCACCGTGCAGGAGGCGTTGGCGCGGCTGATGGCACGGGATGCGCGTTCGGAGTGAGGCCGGCGCCGCCCGCGCGGCCGCCGGGGAACGGCGTCAAGCGGCGCCGGTGTAGCCGAGCTGCCGCCAGGCCTCGAACACCACCACCGCCACCGCGTTGCTCAGGTTGAGGCTGCGCTGTCCGGCGCGCATCGGCAGGCGCACTCTTCGCGCCGGCGCGAACGACTCGCGCAGCCGGGAGGGCAAGCCCCGCGTCTCGCCGCCGAAGACGAGCCAGTCGCCGTCGGCGAAACGCACCTCGGCGAGTGGCGTCTCCCCGCGTGCCGTGAAGGCGAAGAGGTCGGGAGGGCGCGGCGTCGCGGTGGCGCCCTGCCCGGGCACCGCGGCCCGCCGGGCCGCGAGCAAAGCCTCCCAGGAGGTGTGGCGGTGCACCGCGGCCGTCTCGTGGTAGTCCAGCCCGGCGCGCCGCAGCAGGCGGTCTTCCATGGTGAATCCGAGCGGCTCGACGAGGTGCAGCGTGCACCCCGTGTTGGCCGCGAGCCGGATGACGTTGCCGGTGTTGGGCGGGATCTCCGGCTCGACGAGGACGATGTGGAACATCGGCGGCGGTGCGCCGGCCCTCAGACCGGCGCCGGCGTGCGCGCCAGCACCCAAAGGCGAACGGCACGCGCACCGCCGCGCCGCAGCGCGGCAGCCGCTTCGTGGGCCGTGGCGCCGGTGGTCATCACGTCGTCGACGAGCGCCACGTCGCGGCCGGCGAGGGCGGCCATGGGCATCGGCACGAAGGCATTGCGCAGGTTGGCGCGCCGCGCCTCGCGCGCCAGCGACGCCTGCGCCGGCGCGTCGAGCACGCGCAGCAGCGCGTCATGCCGGGCCGGGTGCCCGAGCGCCCGCGCGACGCGGCGCGCCAGCTCCCATGCCTGGTTGAAGCCGCGCACCGCCAGCCGCGCCGGCGTGAGCGGCACCGGCACGACGAGGTCTGGAGGCGGCGAGCCTGGGTCGCGACGCACCGCGTGCACCAGCAACGCCGCAAGCGGCCCGGCGAGCTCGGCGCGCCGGTCGAACTTGAACGCGGCGACCAGGCGGTCCCAGGGGAAGCCGTAGTCGAGTGCGCAGACCGTGCGCTCGAAGGGCGGCGGTTCGCGCAGGCACGCGCCGCAGGCGGCTTCGCGTTCGCCGAGCGCCAGGCCGCAGCGGGCGCAGCGCGGCCGCCCGGCGGCAAAGCGCGCACGGCAGTCCGCACACACGAGCGCCGCGTTCCAGCCGCGGCACACCTCGCACTGGCTCGGCAAGGCTGCACGAAGGCGGTCGAGCATCGGGTCAATATACTGCCCTCGATGCGCGAAGGCGCTCACGATCCCGTCGCCGACGGTGCCGCGGCCCGCACGGCCGCGCGCCCGCTCGACGCCCACGCGCTGGCGCGACATGCGCAGCGGCTGATGCGCGCGCCCGCGCCGTGGCTGCACGAGGAGGTGGCGCGCCGCATGGCCGAGCGGCTGGCGTTGCTGAAGACGCCGCCTCGGCGCATCGTCGACTGGGGTGCGTCGCTCGGTGCCAGCGCGGTGCCGCTGCAGCGTGCGGCGCCGGCGGCGAGGCGCGTGCCTGCCGATGCCTTGCCTGGCGTCGGTGGTCCGGCCCGGGCGGCACCCTCACCGGCACCGGCCTTGCGCTGGTGGTCCGCACGCCGATGGTGGCCGCGGGGTGCTCCCGTTGCGCCGACCATCGCTGAAGCCGATCTGCCGCAGGGCGAGGCGGACCTGCTGTGGTCGAACATGACGCTGCACCACCTGGCCGACCCGCAGCGCGCGATGCAGCGCTGGCTGCAGCTGCTCGCGGTGCAGGGCTTGCTGATGTTCTCGACGCTCGGGCCCGGAACGCTGGCGTCGCTGCGTCGGCTCTACGCCGGCCGACAATGGCCGAGCCCGCACGCGGCTTTCGTGGACATGCACGACCTGGGGGACATGCTCGTGCAGGCGGGTTTCGCCGATCCGGTGATGGACCAGGAACTGCTGACGCTGAGCTGGGACACGCCGGGCGCGGCATTGCGCGAGTTGCGCCAGCTCGGTGGCAATGCCGACCCGGCGCGCCATGCCGGCCTGCGCACGCCGCGCTGGCGCGCCACGCTCGAGCAGGCGCTGGCCGCGGCGAGGCCCGGCGAGCGCGTGACGCTCGAGTTCGAGATCGTGTACGGGCACGCCGTGCGGCCGCCGCCGCGCGCGCGCATGGCGGCACAGACGACGGTGCCGCTGGCCGACCTGCGGCAGGCGCTGCGTTCGCGCGCGGGCAGCGCCGCCGAGGGCGCCGTGCCGCACGCCGGGGCAGGAAGCGGCACCCGCTGAGCTAGAATCCGCGCGCTTTTTTCGCCCGATCGCTCTCGCGGGAGCTATCACATCGGGTGATTGCAGGGGCCGATGCCGGGCGGGCACGATTCGTCGCCGATCATCGACGCCTGCGGCCGACGGCCCCGCGGGCCGCCCCACATGCAAACCCGATGACCGCCACCTTCGTACCCAGCACCTGGCCCGCGCCGCGCGGGGCGATGCATTCGCCGGGGGGCTTGGCCGGTGCGGCTGCCGGGGCCTGCGGCCTGCGCTTCGGGCAGGAGGTGGCGCTCAGTTCCGGTCGCGGCGCGGCGCGTGCGCTGCAGTGGCAGCTGCGGCGCAACTGTTCGATCACGCCGCGCCAGATGCTGGCGGCCTATGCGCTGCTGTGCACGTTGTCCCTGGCCGTGGGGCTGTTCTTCTGGTTCACCGGTGCCCGCGTCGTGCTCGCCTTCACGGGCTTCGAGCTGATGCTGCTGGGCGCGGCGATGGTGCTGTTCGCGCGCCACGCCGGCGACCGCGAGACGCTCACGCTGGTCGGCCGCTCGCTGCTCGTCGAGCGCGCCATCGGCCCGCGCGTCGAGCGCGCCGCCTTCAGCGTCGACTGGCTGACCGTGGAGCCGGCGGCCGGGCAGAACTCCCTCGTGCAGCTGGTCGGCCAGGGGCACACGATGCGCGTCGGCCGTTTCCTGCGGCCCGAGCTGCGCAGCGACCTGGCCCGCGAGCTGCGCCGTGCCGCGCGCCATGCCACGCGGCCGGACGACACCACGCCAGGCGGCCGCGCCGCGGCGGCCGGGGACGCCGAGGAGGCCGGCGGTCCCGGCGACAAGAATTGACGAGCAACCGATGAACACGATGAGCACCGTTCGGCATTTCAGTCATCTCGCGCAGCGGCTGCGCGTGCGGGGCGCGGCGTGGAGCGCCTTCGTCGCCGCCGCACTGGCCAGCGGCCCGGCGCTGGCCGTCAAGGACCTGCCCGGCGGCCCGGCCGTCAACCAGCTCAACCTGCATCCGCCGGTGACGCGCATCGCCGAGAACATCGGCTGGCTGCACTGGATGATGCTCGTCATCTGCCTGGTGATCTTCGTCGCCGTGTTCGGCGTCATGTTCTATTCGATCGTCAAGCACCGCAAGTCGGTCGGCCACAAGGCGGCCACCTTCCACGAGAGCGCGGCGGTCGAGGTGGCGTGGACGGTGGTGCCCTTCATCATCGTCATCGCCATGGGTGCGATGGCCACGCGCACCGTGGTGGCGATGAAGGACACCTCCAACCCCGACCTGACGGTCAAGGTCACGGGCTACCAGTGGAAGTGGGGCTACGACTACCTCAAGGGCGAGGGCGAAGGCATCAACTTCCTCTCGACGCTCGACGTCGCGCACCGCGTCATGAGCGACTCCGGCAAGCCGGCCAGCGACGTCACCGACTACCTGCTCAAGGTCGACAACCCGCTCGTCGTGCCGGTGAACAAGAAGGTGCGCATCATCACCACGGCGGCCGACGTCATCCACGCCTGGATGGTGCCCGCGCTGGCCGTCAAGCAGGACGCCATCCCCGGCTTCGTGCGCGACACGTGGTTCCGCGCCGAGAAGACGGGCGACTACTACGGCCAGTGCGCCGAGCTGTGCGGCAAGGAGCACGCCTACATGCCCATCCACGTGCGCGTCGTCTCCGAGGCCGACTACGCGGCCTGGGTGGCACAGCAGAAGAAGGCGATGGCCGCTGCCGCCGACGACCCGAACAAGGAGTGGAAGCTCGAGGAGCTCGTGGCCCGCGGCGAGAAGGTGTACGCCGCCAACTGCGCCGTGTGCCACCGTGCCGACGGCAAGGGCGCCGGCCCGATCAAGGCGCTCGACGGCAGCGCCGCGGTGAACGGCGAGCAGGCGCGCCTGACGCAGATCCTGCTCAAGGGCGTGCCCAACACCGCGATGCCGCCGTGGAGCCAGCTCTCCGACACCGAGCTGGCGGCGGTGATGACCTATGCGCGCAATGCCTGGAGCAACAAGGGCGGCAAGCTGGTGCAGCCGGCCGAGGTGACCGCCGCACGCCAGCCTTGACGCAGCCCTGACGACGAACACGACGAGATCCGCAGGAAGCAAGACACATGAGCGCAGTCCTCGAGCATCCCGGGCACGAACACGCCCACGACGAGCACCACGGCCATCCGCACGGCTGGCGGCGCTGGGTGTTCGCCACCAACCACAAGGACATCGGCACGATGTACCTGCTGTTCAGCTTCACGATGCTGATGCTGGGCGGCGTGCTGGCGCTTGGCATCCGCCTGGAGCTGTTCCAGCCCGGGCTGCAGTACATCAACCCCGAGCTGTTCAACCAGCTGACCACGATGCACGGGATCATCATGGTCTTCGGGGCGATCATGCCGGCGTTCGTGGGCTTCGCGAACTGGC
>JAHCKS010000099.1 GCA_026125665.1 Rubrivivax sp. | reverse complement strand
CTTGCCAAGGTTGAGGTCGCGAGTTCGAGACTCGTTTCCCGCTCCAGGTTCCGAACGGCAAGTACGGTCGAAGGGGAAGCAGGCGCTTCCCCTTCTTCTTCGCGGGGCGGATCCGGGCCCCGTCGGATGAGCCCACGGCGCGATAGCAAAGCGGTTATGCAACGGATTGCAAATCCGTCCAGTCCGGTTCGACTCCGGATCGCGCCTCCATCGTGCTGCCGCCGCGGCCCCCACTCGCTGCCGGCGAACTGCCGAGTTCGGCATGCCTGACGTCAAGACGTTGCAGGCCGTGCTCGACGGCCTGTTCCCGGGCCTGATCGGCGTGCGGCTCGTCAGCGCCGAGCCCGAGCGCGTGCTGGCCGAGATGGAGGTGCGCCCCGACCTGTGCACGACGGGCGGCATCCTGCACGGTGGTGCCTGCATGGCCTTCGCCGACACGCTGGGTGCGGTGGGTACCGTGATCAACCTGGGCCCGGGCAAGCGCACCACCACCACCGACTCGAGCACCAAGTTCATCGCGGGCGCGAAGGTGCACACGCGGGTCACCGGGGACAGCGTCGCCCTGCACCGCGGCCGCACGACGATGGTCTGGCAGACGAGCATCCGCAACGCCGACGGCAAGCTGTGCGCCGTGGTGACGCAGACGCAGCTCGTGCTCGACGCGCCCGCAGCCTGATCCCCCCGAGGAGGCCCGTGGCATGAGCGTGCCGTTCCCTCTCGAAGGCGGCTGCGACTGCCGCGCCGTGCGCTACCGCATGACCAGCGCGCCGCTCGTCGTGCACTGCTGCCACTGCCGCTGGTGCCAGCGCGAGAGCGGCGCGTCGTTCGCGCTCAACGCGATGATCGAGTCCGACCGCGTGCTCGACCTCGGCGAGGTGCCCGGGCTCGTGCACACGCCTTCGGCCAGCGGCGCCGGGCAGCAGATCGCTCGCTGCCCGCATTGCCGCGTCGCCGTGTGGAGCCACTACTCGGCGGCCGGCCCGCTGGTGAAGTTCGTGCGCGTGGGCACGCTCGACACCCCCGACCACCTGCCGCCCGACGTGCACATCTTCACCGCGTCGAGGCAGCCGTGGGTCGTCATCCCGCCCGGCGCGCGCGCCTGCGCCGAGTACTACGCGCGCGAGGAGGTGTGGTCTGCCGGGAGCCTGGCGCGCCGCGCCGCGCTGCTGCCGCGCATCGAGGCCTGGCGCGCGACGCAGCGGCGCCCGGCTTGAAGGCCCGCGTGCCGGCCGACGCCGCGGCACCGGGCGTTTCGCTCGAGCGCCTGCTCACCCTCGTGCTCGCGCTCGACGAGGCGCACCCGATCCCGGCGAGCGAGCTCGCGCGGCGTGCCCGCGTCTCTTTGCGCACGATCTACCGCGACGTGCGCCGCCTGCAGGAGGCGGGCGTGCCCATCGTCAGCGAAGCGGGCCGCGCCGGCGGGCTGCTGCTCGCGCCGGGCTTCCGCCTCGCGCCGCTCGGGTTGACGCGCGGCGAGACGCTGGCGCTGTCGATGGCCGTGCAGCTGCTGCGCTGCCAGCCGGAGCGGCCCTTCCGCGCCGAGCTGGAGACGGCGGCCCGCAAGCTGGCGAGCGCCGCGCGCGTCGAGCGTCCCGAGCTGCTGGCCGACGTGCAGCGCTGGCTGCGCGTCGAGCCGCCGGCCGACGACGCCTTTCATCCGGAACGCCCGCCGGTCGGCGCACGCCCTGGCGAAGCGGTCGTCGGCGCCACCGTGCAGACCTTCGTCGAGGCGCTCGTTGCCGGGCGCAGCGTGGCCATCGAGTACCGCTCGCCATACGACGCGGCGACGAGCGAGCTGCACGTCGACCCCGCCGGCGTCGTGGCCGACCGTGGGCTGTGGTACCTGGTGGCCTTCCCGCGCCACGCCCTGAAGCGCGCGCGCTACCTGCGCGCCGACCGCGTGCGCCGCTGCCGCCCCGCCGAGCCGATGGACCTCGAGCGCCAGGCGCGCTGGCGCCCCGGCGAGACCCGACCCTGGCTGCACGAGGCGATGCGCGTGTGGATCGAGGCGTCGCCGGTGGTGCTGGAGATGAGCACCGCGCAGTGGCAACGCCTGGCGCGCGACTGGTACTTCGGCGCCGGCGTCGTCGAACCGGCCGGGCCCGAGGGTGGGGAGCGCGTGCGCTTCACGTGGGGCGAGGGCGAGTTCGAGCGCGTGCGCGAGGTGCTCTCGTGGCTGGGGCCGCCGGCACGGCTGCTCGCGCCCGAAGCCTGGCGCGCGCGCCTGCGCGACGGCTGGCTCGCGCAGGCGGCGGTGCACGGCGGCTGATCGCCACCACGCTCGCGCGCACGCATTGCTGCTGCCGCGATGCTGCCGGGCGTGCCCGCCGAGCGCGCTCAGGGCTTCATGCAAACTGCCTCGACGTTGTTGCCATCGGGGTCCACGAGGAAGGCGGCGTAGTAGGTGTCGCCGTAGTCCGGCCGCGGGCCCGGTGCGCCGTTGTCGCGGCCGCCGGCGGCGAGGCCCGCGGCGTGGAAGCGCCGCACGGCCTCGCGCGAGGGTGCGGTGAACGCGAGGTGCGAGCCCACGGCCTGCTGGCCGGCTTTCGGCGCGTGGCCGTGCAGCCACAGCGCCGCTGCACCCTGCGTGCCGAAGCCGGCGTAGTCCGTACCCTGCGCCTGCAGCGAGTGGCCGAGCGGCTCGAGCACGCGCTCGAAGAAGCGGATGCTCAGCGCGAGGTCGCGCACGCGCAGGCCGACGTGGTCGAACATGGGGTCTCTCCTGGTTCGTGAGGGGTGGGTGGTGGCACCTCGCGCTTCGGGGCGGGAAGGACCGGATGCGAGCCGCCGCGGCAGTCTAGAAAACGGCTCTGCCAGCGGGTTGTCAGCGTTCAGCGCGGCTGGCCGCATGTGCCGGGTGCGGCCGCATCGGCGCATGCACGTGCAGAATCGGTGCCTCCTCCTCCCCACGCCACGCCCCACCGCATGAACGCCCCGCTCCCCGCCGCCGCCCTGGCACCGGCCCTCGACGAGGTCCGTGCGCACGAAGCCGAGATGGTGGCCATCCGCCACCGCATCCACCAGAACCCCGAGCTCGCCTACGAGGAACATGCCACTGCCGACCTCGTGGCCGAGTCCCTGGCGCGCTGGGGCTACGAGGTGCACCGCGGCCTCGGCGTCACCGGCGTCGTCGGCACGCTGAGGGCGGGCACGAGCACGCGCCGCATCGGCCTGCGCGCCGACATGGACGCGCTGCCGATCAGGGAGGCGAGCGGCAAGCCCTGGGCCAGCCAGGTGCTCGGCAAGATGCACGCCTGCGGCCACGACGGCCACACGGCGATGCTGCTGTCGGCGGCGCGCCACCTCGCGGCGACGCAGCGCTTCGACGGCATCCTGCACGTCGTCTTCCAGCCGGCCGAGGAAGGGCAGGGCGGCGCGCGGCGCATGCTCGAGGACGGTTTCCTCGACCTCTTCCCCTGCGAGGCGATGTTCGGCATGCACAACATGCCCGGCCGCCCGCTCGGCAGATTCGCCGCCGTCACCGGCTACGCGCTGGCCAGCAGCGACACCGCCGTCATCAAGGTGCGCGGCACCGGCGGCCACGGCGCGATGCCGCACCACGCCACCGACTCCGTCGTGGCCGCGTCGAGCATCGTCATGGCCCTGCAGACGATCGTCTCGCGCAACGTGCCGCCGCTGCAGATGGGCATCGTCACCGTCGGCGCGTTCCTGGCCGGCGACGCGCCGAACGTCATCCCCGGCGAAGCCGAGCTGCGCCTCACCGTGCGCGCCTTCAAGCCCGAGGTGCGCGACCTGCTCGAGCGCCGCATCACCGAGATCGCGCAGAGCCAGGCGTCGGTGTTCGGCTGCGCGGCCGAGGTGCAGTACCAGCGCCGCTACCCGATGCTCTACAACCACCCGGACGAGACCGAGTTCTGCCGCCGGGTCATCGGCGACTGGCTCGGCCCCGAGGGCCTGCTCGACACCGAGCCCGTCACCGGCAGCGAGGACTTCAGCTTCTTCCTCGAGAAGGTGCCCGGCTGCTACGTCTTCATCGGCAACGGCGAAGGCTCGGAAGGCGGCTGCATGGTGCACAACCCCGGCTACGACTTCAACGACGCGGCGTTGTCCACCGGCGCCAGTTACTGGGTCAAGCTGACCGAGGCGTACCTCAAGAAGGGCGGCTGAGTCGCCCGCCGGCGATGCCACCGCCGATGGAAACGCCGATCGAGTGGCTGCCGGACACCGGTGCGCCGGAGCAGCTGATCCTGCTGCTGCACGGCTGGCGCAGCGACGGCCGCGCGATGGCGCCGTTGGCTCAGGCGCTGCGCAGTGCATTTCCGCGCTCGGCCGTGCTCGCACCGGATTCGCCGCGGCCATTCACGCGCGGCGACGAAGCGGCCGACCGTGACCGCGACCTCGGCCGGCTGTGGTACCCGATCGACGGCCTGACGCCCGCGAACTGGCCCGCGCGCGTGGCCGCGGCGTTGCCTGACCTGACGAGGTGGGTGCGCGAGCAGCAGCGCCGGCTCGGCGTCGGGCCTGCCGCCACCGCGCTTGGCGGCTTCTCGCAAGGCGCGATCCTCTCGCTCGCCGCGGCGCTGTGCGAAGACGGCCTCGTCGGCCGCGTGCTCGCCTTCGGGGGGTGTTTCGTCGCGCCGCCCGCGGCCGCACCGCAGCGCACCACGGTGCACCTGTTCCACGGCGGCAGCGACGACGTGATCCCGGCCGACGGCTCGCGCCAGGCGCTGCAATGGCTGGGCGAGCTCGACGGCGACGCCACGCTCGACATCGCCGAGGGTGTGGGCCACGAGCTGCATCCGGCGCTGATCGACTGCGCGCTGCACCGCCTGACGCACCACATCCCGCTGCGCACCTGGCGCGCCGCGCTCGGCTCCGCGCCGCGCTGCTGAGCCCCTGGCATACCTCCTGCCCATGCTGATCCTGCTCTCGCCCGCCAAGACCCTCGACTACGAGACGCCGGTGCCCGCCGCCCTGGCGCGCCGCGCCACCGAGCCGCTGTTCGTCGCGCCGGCCACCGAGCTCATCGGCGTCATGCGGCGCAAGACGGCGGCGCAGGTGGCGCGGCTGATGGACCTGTCGGGCAGGCTCGCCGAGCTCAACGTCGGTCGTTACGCGGCGTGGACGCCGAAGCACGGCGCCGACAACAGCAAGCCGGCGGTGCTGGCCTTCGACGGCGACGTCTACGACGGCCTGCAGGCGCGCACGCTGAAGGCCGCCGACCTGGCCTGGGCGCAGGAGCACCTCGTCATCCTCTCGGGCCTGTACGGCGCGCTGCGCCCGCTGGACCACCTGCAGCCCTATCGCCTGGAAATGGGCACGGCGCTCGCCACGAAGCGCGGCAAGGACCTCTACGCCTTCTGGGGCGATCGGGTCGCCGAGTACCTGAACGAGCGCCAGGCCAGCGAGCGTGCGCCGGTGGTCATCAACCTCGCGTCGATCGAGTACGGCCGCGTCGCGCTGCGCCCGGCGCTGCGCGCCCGCGTCGTCGACTGCGTGTTCGAGGAGCGCAAGGGCCGCGACTGGAAGGTCATCAGCTTCTTCGCGAAGAAGGCGCGCGGGCTGATGGCGCGCCACCTGGTCGAACGGCGCGCCCGCTCGCCGAAGGCGCTGGAGTCCTTCGCCGCCGAGGGCTACGCCTTCGACCGCGCGGCGAGCACGCCGCAGCGCTTCGTGTTGCGCCGGGGCTGAGCGGCCGCTGCGCTTGCACATCGTCGCCGCGCCGCCGCACGAATTGATGGACAGCCGGGCGCTTGCGCCGCGCATCGCCAGCGTCGACGTCTTCCGCGTGCTGGCCGTGCTCGCGGTGGTGGCCATCCACACCACGCCGTTCGAGATGCCGGGCCGGCGCATCGGCAGCGCCCTCGACCTGGCCACGCTCGTCAACCAGGCGACGCGTTTCGCCGTGCCCACCTTCTTCGTGCTCGCCGGCTACTTCTGGGCGGCCAAGGTCGCTGCCGTCGGAGCCGTGGGGCCGACCACGCGGCAACTGCTGCGGCGCATCGGCATCGTCTGGGTCGCCTGGTCGGCGCTGTACCTGCTGCCCGTCAACCTGGCCGACGCGCTGGGCCACGGGGCGGCCGGCCCGCTCAAGGTCGTGTACTGGAACGTGTCGCGGCTGGCCGAGCAGCCACTGCTGGCGGTGCTCGAGGGCACGCGGCACCACCTGTGGTTCCTCGTCGCGCTGATGATGGCCGTGGCGGTGAGCGCAGCTTGCCTGGCGCATGGCCGCCTCGCCGCGCTGCCCGCCCTCGCCGTGGTGTCGTACGCGGCCGGCCTGCTCGGCCAGGCCTACGCCGACGCCCCCTTCGCACTGCACTTCCCGCCGGCCCTGCGCAACGGCCACCCCTATGCGCTGGCCTTCTTCGCCACCGGCGTGGGGTTGCACAGGCGCCCCCCCACGCGGCGATGGCTCGCCTTCGGCGCGCTGCTCGCCACCGGCGGCTGGCTCATGCACGTGGCCGAGGTGACGCTGATCCATCGGCTGTGGGGCTCGCCGCTGGAGCACGACTACGTGGCCTCGACCTACCTCTTCGGCCTGGGGACATCGCTGATGGCCCTCTCGCGCGCGCAGGTTCTCGCCTGGCCGAGGGTGGCAGCGATCGGGCCGTTCGTGCTGGGCATCTATGCCGCGCACCTGGCGTTCGTCGAGCTGCTGCAGCCGCTCGAACGCCGCTTCGCGGGGGGCGTGGCGTGGGACCTGGCCTTCGTCGCGCTGGTCTTCATCCTGTCGTACGCGCTCGCCCGCGGGCTCGCCCGCTGGCCGGTCACGCGACGCCTCGTCACATGAAGGCCGTGCGGCGCATCCCGGCGCGAGCTCAGGACACCGCGCCCGCGCCGTACCGCCCCGTCAATCGGCGGCCCTGCTCGAAGCGCTCGCAGGCGTAGGGCGCCAGCGGCACGGCCGTCGGCAGACCGAGCGCCGCCTGCGCCAGCACCTCGCCGATGGCCGGCGAGAGCTTGAAGCCGTGGCCCGAGAAGCCGAAGCCGACGACGAGGCCCTGGATCCCGGGCAGCGGTCCGAGCACCGGGTTCCAGTCCGGCGTCACGTCGTAGACGCCGGTCCAGGCCGAGGCCAGCGCCGCTTCTTCCCAGCCGGGGAAACGCACCGACACCTGCTCGCCGATCGCCGCCACGAGGTCCAGGCTCACCTCGCCTTGTGTCGTGTCGGGCGCGGCCAGCACCTCGCCGGCCGTGCCTTCGCTCACCAGCATCTGCGTGCCGCCGTAGCTGCGCGCGTACAGCATGCCCGGCGAGGCGAGGTCCTTGAAGACGGGCATCGTGCGCGTGTACGGCGCGGGCCCGGCGAGCGCCAGCACGCGGTGGCGCTCGGCGACCAGCGGCACGGCCAGGCCGGTCCACGCCGCGAGCTCGATGGCCCAGATGTTCTGCGTGCTGACGACGGCGCCGGCGTCGATGCGGCCCTCGCTCGTGAGCACGGCGCGCACGCGCTCGCCTTCGATCGCGAGGCCGGTTGCCGCCACGCCCTCGTGGATGGCGACCCCTCGCCGGCGGGCGGCGCGCGCAAAGCTCGTCGCCGTCAGCGTGGCGTCGGCGAAACCCGCTTCGGGCTCGTAGCCGATGAGCGCGTCGTCGTCGAAGCGGGCGATGGGCAGGCGCTCGCGGGCTTCGCGCGCATCGAGCATCTGCACCGGGATGCCGCGCTCGGCCTGTGCCGCGAGCGAAGCGCGCAGCGCCTCGGCCTTGTCGCCCGGCGGCGCGGCGATGAGGTAGCCGCAGCGCACGAGCCCGGCGCTCGCATCGTCGTCGCCCAGGTGCGCGGCGAAACGCTCGAAGAAGCGCCAGCTGCGCCTCGCCAGCTCCACGTTCTGCGGCACCGAGTAGTGCGTGCGCAGGATGCCGCTGCTCATCGCGCTGGTGCCGTTGCCGACTTGGCCGCGCTCGAGCACGCAGACGCGGCCGGCGCCGAGCGTGGCCAGGTGCCAGGCCACCGAGCACCCGATGACGCCGCCACCGATGACGACGACGTCGGCGGATGGGGGCTTCGGCATGCCTTGCAGCATAGCGGCCCGGAGGGCGCCCGGCCGGCGGCGCGGCGAGCCTCGTGGCCGGCCTCGCCCGGGTGCGCAAGGGCAAATCAGGAGTCGCAAGGCGGCGTGCCTTCGGCATCCTTGTTGCTTGCGCGACCCATGCGCGGATCGATGCATCTGCCTCCCCCCGACCGAGAAGAAAGGACCCCTCGATGAGGACCGCCTCCACGCCCAACCGCCGCCGCACGATCGTCGGCCTGGCGACGCTGTTCGCCGCCGGCACGCTGGCCCTGCTGGCCACCGTGGCCGCGGCGCAGTCGCAGCGCATGTTCTTCGGCATCGCCACCGGCGGCACCGGCGGCACGTACTACCCGCTCGGCGGCATGCTGGCGCAGCTCATCTCGAACAAGGCCACCGTCGGCGGGCAGAAGGTCAGCGCCACGGCCGAGGCCGCCGGTGCTTCGGTGGGCAACGCGCGCCTGCTCGGCAACAAGGAGATCGAGTCGGCCTTCGTCGCCGCCGACATCCTCGACGCCGCGTACAACGGCACCGGCCAGTTCAGCGGCGGCGCGCTGAAGAACCTGCGCGCGCTCGGTGCGCTGTACCCCGAGACGGTGCAGCTCATCACGCGCGCCGATTCCGGCATCAACAGCGTGCGCGACCTGAAGGGCAAGAGCATCAGCTCGGGCGCGCCCGGCTCCGGCCAGTACCAGCTCCTCACCGACCTGCTGCGCGTGCACGGCATGAGCCGCAGCGACGTGAAGGAAGACTCGAGCTCGTTCACGCAGGCGGTGGACAAGATCAAGGACGGCAACCTGCACGCCACGCTCATCACCGCCGGCGTGCCCACGGCCGCCGTCACCGACTTCGCGCAGAGCCACGCACTGAAGGTCATCCCCCTCACCGGCCCGGAGATCGCCGAGCTGCGCAAGCAGCAGCCCTACTACGCCGAGGTGCCGCTGCCGGCCAACACGTACAAGGGACAGACCGCCGCCGTGCCCACGCTCGCCGTGATGGCCGTGTGGGCCACGCACGAGGCGCTGCCCGAGGCCGTGGCCTACGAGGTGACGAAGGCGCTGTACGAGAACACGGCCATCATGGGCCAGGTGCACGTGCAGGGGAAGAACATCAGCCTCGCGACGGCCACCGCGGTCGGCACCGCGCCGCTGCACCCTGGCGCGGCGCGTTACTTCCGCGAGAAGGGCGCGATCAAGTGACCGGCCGCCGGCCGGCCGGCGCCGCCGTTGCGCCGGCCGCGCGGCTGGCTGTGCTGCTGGCCACGCAGCTGGGCGGCCCGCCCGCCGCCAGCGGCGCACCCGCGGCCGCCTGCGAGCTGGTTGCGCTCGAGCACCGCAGCGGCCGCGAGGTGCTGCGCGTGCCTCTGGCCGCTGCGAGTGAGGCCCCCGAGCTGCGCCTCGGCTTCGTGCACTCGGTGCTCGGCACGCCGGTGGAAGACCGCTACCGCTGGCACCGCGGCGCGTGGCTGCTGGTCGAGGAGCGCTTCGAAGGGCAGGGTTACGGGCTGCCGCACGCGGCCGGCCCCGGCGAGCGGCTGGAGCGCACGCCCACGGGGTGGCGGCTGCAGCTGGCGCGCACCGTGCACCCGATCGTCGTGCGGCCGCTGCCGGCGCAGCGCATGCGCCTCGCGCTCGCGGACGGCCGTACCTGGCTGCTCGGCGGGCTCACGACGCAGGCGGTGGAACTGCGCGCCGAAGGCTGCCGCGCCGATGGCGGCTGAGCGGGACGATGCGCCTGCCGGTGCCGCGGCGCAGGGCGCGGTGCATGGCACGACCGGCGGCCCGGCGCAGGACGAGGTCGACCGCCTCATCGAGCAGTTCGACCCCGAGTCGAACTTCCGCCGCCTCGTCGGTGCGTCGGCGGGCATCGTCACCGTCATCGCGGTGGCGCTGTCGGGCTGGCACTACTACACGGCCGGCTTCGGCCTGGCCAACGAGATCGCGCACCGCGCCATCCACCTCTCGGTGGTGCTGGGGCTCGTGTTCCTCGTCTTCCCGCGCCAGAAGCGGCTGCCGGGGCCGTGGGAATGGGTGGTGTCGCTCGGGCTCGGGCTCTTCTACCTCGGGCTCGGCGCCGGGCTGCTCGGCTCGCTGAACGAACCCGTGCCGGCGGCCGCGCAGATGGCGTTCGCCGCGGCGCTCGTGGCCATCGCCGCGCTGGCGCTGCCGCTGCGCGCCTACGACGGCAGTCACCGGCACATCCCGTGGCGCGACTGGATCTTCGCGGTTCTCGCCTCGGGCTTCTCGCTGTACCTGCTCGTCTTCTTCGACAGCATCTACATCCAGCGCCCGGGCCAGCACACGCCGGTGGACCTGATGTTCGGCGTCATCGCGATCGCCATGGTCATCGAGGCCACCAGGCGCACGATGGGCATCTTCCTGCCGTTGCTGGCCGTGGGGGTGGTGCTGTACGGCCTCTTCGGCCCGTGGCTGCCGGGCGGCCTGGCACACCGCGGCTACAGCGTGCCGCGTGTCGTCGCGCACCTGTACAAGGGCACCGAGGGCATCTACGGCATCCCGGTGGGCGTGGTGGCCACCTTCGTCTTCCACTTCGTGCTGTTCGGCATCATGGCCCAGCTCACCGGGCTCGGGCAGCTCTTCGTCAACCTCGCCACCATCGCCGCCGGGCGCTTCTCCGGCGGGCCGGCGAAGGTCAGTGTCGTCAGCTCGGGCCTGTTCGGCATGATCAGCGGCAGCGCGATCGCCAACACGGTGACCACCGGCGTGATGACGATCCCGCTGATGAAGAAGGTCGGTTTCTCGCCGCGCTTCGCCGGCGCGGTGGAGGCCAGCGCCAGCTGCGGCGGCCAGGTGACGCCGCCGATCATGGGCGCGGCGGCGTTCGTGATGGCCGAGACGCTGGGCGTGCCCTACAACCAGCTGATCCTCGTGGCCGTCGTGCCGGCGGCGCTGCACTACTTCGCGATCCTGTACATGGTGCACCTCGAGGCGCGGCGGCTGAAGCTGGCCGGCATGCCGCCCGAGGAGATCCCTTCGCTGCCGCTGGTGCTGAAGAGCTCGTGGCACCTCTTCGTCCCGCTCGTCGCGATGGTGACGCTGCTGCTGATGCAGTACACGCCGTTCCTCGCCGCGTTCTGGGGCATCACGCTGACGGTCGCCTGCTCGTGGCTGCCGAAGGTGCTCGGGCGCTTCGGCGCCGGCATGGTGGGGCTCGCCATCACGCCGCGCGCGCTGGTGCAGGGCTTCGAGATGGGGGCGAAGTCGGCGCTCGGCATCGGCGCGGCCTGCGCCTGCGTCGGCTTCGTGCTCGGCATCACCACGCTCACCGGCATGGGCTTCAAGTTCAGCGCCTTCGTGCTCGACCTCTCCGGCGTCGCGGCGCAGGCGGTGGTGGCGCTCGACCGCTGGCAGTGGTTCCAGCCGAACGAGGTGACGATCCTCTTCGGCCTCTTCTTCACGGCGCTGGCCTGCATCATCATGGGCAGCGGCGTGCCGACGACGCCCACCTACATCATCCTCGCCAGCATCGTCGCGCCGGCGCTGGCGCAGCTGGGCGTGCCGCAGCTGGCGACGCACTTCTTCGTCTTCTACTACGGCGTGCTCGCCGACGTGACGCCGCCGGTGGCGCTGGCCGCCTTCGCCGCCGCCGGCATCGCCCGCAGCGAGCCGATGCGCACCGGCATGACCGCCTTCCGCCTGAGCATGGGCAAGGCGCTGGTGCCTTTCGCTTTCGTCTACGCGCCGTCGCTGCTGTTCGTGCAGTTCAGCTGGGGCGCGTTCGTCGTCGCGGTGGTGGCGGCCACGGTGGCCGTCATGGGGCTGGGCGCCGCCTACACCGGCCACTTCAGGCGGCCGATCGGGCGCACCGCCTTCTGGGCCCTCAACGTGCTGTCGCTTTCGCTCGTGTTCGCCGATCCCGAAGTCACTGCGGTGGCCGCGCCGGCCGTGCTGGCGATCCTCGCCTGGCACGCCCGCCGCGGCCCCATGGCGGCGAAGCAGCCGGTTGCATAGCGCCGGCCCCGGGGCCGGCCGGCTGAGGGAAAATCCGCGGCATGAGTTCCGACACCGCCACCACCACCCAAGCCACGGCGCGCCCGGCGCAGGCCGTCACCGACGAGCTGCGGCGCTGGATCATCGAGCAGGCGGAGGCCGGCTGCCGCCCGGAAGACGTGCTGAACGCGATGAAGACGGCGGGCTGGGACGAAGAGGTCGCGCTCGACGCGATGGAGGAGACGCTGCGGGCCCGCCTGGACGAGCTCGGCCCGCGCAAGGCGCGCGTGGCGCTGCCGCCCGGCGTGCCCGTGCCGAACCCCGACCACGACGACAGCAAGGGCCCGGTGATCGACATCGACGGCCACCCCGTGCGCGTGCTGATGACGATGGCTGAGCCGCGCGTGATGGTCTTCGGCAACCTGCTCACCGAGGCCGAGTGCGACGCGATGGTCGCGCTCGCTTCGCCGCGCCTGGCGCGCAGCGAGACGGTGGACAACGCCACCGGCGGCAGCGAGGTGAACGCTGCGCGCACGAGCGATGGCATGTTCTTCGAGCGCGGCGAGACGCCGCTCATCGACAAGATCGAGCGCCGCCTGGCGGCGCTGGTGCGCTGGCCGCTCGTCAACGGCGAGGGCCTGCAGATCCTGCGCTACCGGCCGGGCGCCGAGTACAAGCCGCACCACGACTACTTCGACCCGGTGCACCCCGGCACGCCGCGCATCCTCGAGCGCGGCGGCCAGCGCGTGGGCACGATCGTCATGTACCTCAACACGCCCGAAGGCGGTGGCGCCACCACCTTCCCCGACGTCGGCCTCACCGTGGCGCCGGTGAAGGGCAACGCCGTCTTCTTCAGCTACGACAAGGCGCACGCGAGCACGAAGACGCTGCACGGCGGCGCGCCCGTCACTGCCGGCGAGAAGTGGGTGGCGACGAAGTGGATGCGCGAGGGCGAATTCAAGTAGGCGGCGCGGCGCGCCGCTAGCGGCACCCGCCGCCTCTACAGCGCCACGGTTTCGCCGAGCTGCGGCACGCGCACGTCGCCCCAGCCGAGTTCCCGCTCGATCGCCTGGCGCATCGCGTCCGCGGCCTCGGGCTCGCCGTGCACGACGATGGTGTGCGCCGGCGCCGCGGCGCCTGCGCCACCCAAGCCGCGCAGCCACTGCAGCAGCTCATGCCGGTCGGCGTGCGCCGAGAAACCGCGCAAGTGGTGCACGGCGGCGCGCACCGGCACGTACTCGCCATGGATCCTCGTTTCGCGCTCGCCGGCCACCAGCCGCGCGCCGCGGCTGCCGCCGACCTGGAAGCCGGCGAAGACGACGGCGTGCCGCTCGTGCGGCGCCAGCGCCTTCAGGTGATGCAGCACACGCCCGCCGGTGGCCATGCCGCTGGCGGAGATGATGATGCGCGGGTGCCGCGCCGCCGAGACGCGCATCGACGCCGTCGCGTCGGCGACGATGCGCACGCCGTCGAGCAGCGTGGCCATCTCGCGGGCCGGCACTCGCAGCATGTTGGCGTGCCGGCGGTACAGTGCCGTGGCCTCGGTGGCCATCGGGCTGTCGAGGAAGATCGGCAGCTCGTGCGGGATGGCGCCGGCGGCACGCAGGCGCTGCAGCACGAGCAGCAGCGCCTGCGCCCGCCCGACGGCAAACGACGGGATCAGCACGCTGCCGCCGCGCGCCGCCGCCTCGCGCACGATGCCGGCGAGCAGACCCGCCGTGTCCTCGGCCTCGTGCTCGCGGTTGCCGTAGGTCGACTCGACGAGCATCACGTCGGCCGCCTCGGGCAGGTGCGGCGGCGGCATCAGCAGGTCGTTGGCGCGGCCGACGTCGCCGGAGAAGACGACCCGCGTGCCGCCGTGCTGCACGCGCACGGCGCAGGCACCGAGCAGGTGGCCCACCGGTGTCAGGCGGATGCGGCTCGTGCCCAGGCGCAGCTCGCGCCCGGCCGGCAGCGGCACGAACTGCGCGATGGCCCGTCGCGCATCGGCTTTCGTGTACAGCGGCAGCGCCTTGGCGTGCCGCGAATAGCCGTAACGGTTGGCGCGCCGCGCGTCCTCTTCCTGCAGGTGCGCGCTGTCGAGCAGCAGCACGGCGGCGAGTTCGCACGTGGCCGGGTGCGCGTGGATCGGGCCGCGGAAGCCATGCCTGACGAGCGCTGGCAGCCAGCCGCTGTGGTCCAGGTGGGCGTGGCTCAGCACGACGGCGTCGAGGCCACGCAGCGCGTCGGGGAAGTGCCAGTTGCGCTCGCGCTGCTGCTTGAAGCCCTGGAAGAGGCCGCAGTCGAGCAGGATCTGCCGCTCGCCGGTGTCGACGAGGTGGCGCGAGCCGGTCACGCCGTCGACGGCGCCGAGGAAGGTGAGCTTCATGCGGGCGATGCCGTTGTCGAGCCGAAGGGCGCTGCGCCGAGGTCCTGCAGCCGGCCCGAGTCGAGCACGGTGAGCCCGGGCGGCGCCTCGGCGAGGCCGCGCACGAGCGCACGGGCCAGCACCGCGGCATCGATGGGCCGCCAGGCCTTGGGCATCAGCGGCGCCAGCGGACGCGTCAGCGCCAGGGCGAGCCGTTCGCCGCGGCGCGACGGCTGTGCGAGGCTCGCGCGGTCGCCGGCGAGCAGTGACGGACGGGCGATGACGAGGTGGCGAAAGCCCGCGCCTTGCAGCGCCGCCTCCACTTCGCCCTTCGTGCGGCTGTAGAAGTTGCCCGAGCGCGCATTCGCGCCGAGCGCCGAGACGACGGCCAGGTGCGTCGCGCCGGCCGCAGCCGCGGCGCGCGCGAAGGCGAGCACGGCGTCGTGGTCCACGGCGCGGAAGGCGGCCTCGGAGCCGGCCACCTTGATCGTCGTGCCGAGGCAGCAGAAGGCCCACTCGGCGCGCGGCAGCGGAGGCAGCGCCGTGAAGTCGACGACGTGCACCCGCTGCGCCGGCCCGGTGGGCGGCACGCCGCGGCGCACCAGCAGGTGCAGCGGCTGCGGCCCCGGCCACTGCGCGGCGAGTGCGCGGCCGACGAGGCCGGTGGCGCCGGCGAGCAGCGCGCTGCGCACGGCGACGGGTTTCGGCGCGAGGGGGGACGGCACGCCCGAGAGCGTAGCGCAGGCGCGCGGCACGGCCCGTGCCGGGCCGGAGCGCTGCTAGCGGAACGCGGAGAGCGCGCGCTCCAGGGCGATGGTGAAGGGGTGCTGCAGCGCCGGCAGCGTCAGCAGCAGGCCCAGCAGGCCGATGCCCAGCGTCACCGGGAAGCCGATGGCGAAGATGTTGATCTGCGGCGCGACGCGCGAGACGGCGCCCAGCACGAGGTTCACGAACAGCAGCATCGTGATGAGCGGCAGCGCGATCCACAGCCCCGTGCCGAAGATCTCGCCGCCCCAGCGCCACGGCTCGGCGGCGCGCAGGAAGGCGAACGGCTCGGGCCCCACCGGGAAGGCCTGGAAGCTCTGTGCCAGCGCGGCGATGACGACGAGGTGGCCGTTGATGACGATGAACAGCCACGCGATCGTCGTGCCGAAGAAGCGCGAGCTCGGCGTCGCGGTGCCGGCGCTGACGGGGTCGAAGAAGCCGGCGAAGTTCAGGCCCATCTGCAGGCCGATCAGCTCGCCGGCGAACTCGACCGCGGCGAAGACGAGCCGCACCGCGAAACCGAGCGCCAGGCCGATGACCATCTGCTGCGCCACCAACGGCAGCACCAGCGGCAGCGAGCCGAGCGCCTGCACGGCCACCGGCGGCGCCGGCGGCAGCGCCGGCTGCGCGGCCAGCGCGATGAACGCCGCCAGCGCGACGCGCACGCGGACCGGCACCGTGCGCTGGCCCAGCACCGGCAGTGCGCTGAACAGCGCCAGCGCGCGCAGGAACGGCCAGATCAGCGGCGCCAGCCAGCCGAGCAGCTGCGCTTCGCTGAAGGTGATCACGACGCCGGGGCCGCGGCGGCGCGTCAGCCGACGGCCGACGGCAGCGCCATCAGCGTGCGCTGCAGGTACTCGACCAGCGTCGTCAGCATCCACGGGCCGGCGACGGCGAGCACGACGACGGCGGCGACGATCTTCGGCACGAACGACAGCGTCGCCTCGTTGATCTGCGTGGCCGCCTGGAAGATGCTGACGACGAGGCCGACGACGAGCACGACGCCGAGCACCGGCGCCGAGACCATCAGCAGCATCGTCAGCCCCTGCTGGCCGGCGGTGAGGACTTGCTGGGCATCCATCGCGGTGCGCTTCGCTAGGTGGCGAACGAGGCGGCAAGCGAGCCGAGCAGCAGGTTCCAGCCGTCGGCCAGCACGAAGAGCATCAGCTTGAAGGGCAGCGCCACGAGCACCGGGCTCAACATCATCATGCCCAGGCTCATCAGCACGCTGGCGACGATCATGTCGATGATGAGGAAGGGGATGAAGATCATGAAGCCGATCTGGAACGCGCTCTTCAGCTCGCTCGTCACGAAGGCCGGCACCAGCACCGACAGCGGCACGTTCTCACCCTTCACCTCGGCCGGCAGCTTGGCCAGGCGAGCAAAGAGCGCGACGTCGCTCTGGCGCGTCTGCTTGAGCATGAACTCGCGCAGCGGCTTCACGCCTTCCTGCAGCGCCTGCTCGGCCGGCATCGTGCCGGCGGCGTAGGGCACCCAGGCCTGCTGGTGGATCTTCTCGATCGACGGGCCCATGACGAAGAAGGTGAGGAACAGGCTCAGGCCGATGATCACCTGGTTGGGCGGCGCGGCCTGCGTGCCCAGCGCCTGGCGCACCAGCGACAGCACGATGACGATGCGCGTGAAGCTCGTCATCAGCAGCAGCACCGCCGGGATGAACGACAGCGCGGTGAAGAACAGCAGCGTCTGCACCGGCACCGAGTAGGTGGTGCCGCCCGGGCCCTGGCCGATGACCAGCGGCAGGCTGCCGGCGGCACCCTGCGCCTGGGCCAGCGCGGGCGTGGCCACCGCGCCGAGCAGGGCAAGCGACACCACCGCCGCGACGCGGGCCACCGCGCCGCCGCGACCTGCCTTCGTCATGGCCGGCTCCCCGGGCCGCCGCGCAGGCGGCCGAGCAGCTGCGCGAACGTGGCGGCGGCGGGCCGGTGCGGCACCGGGTCGTCCACCGCGCCCGGGATCGTCGGCGGCAGCGGCGGCAGCGCCGCCATCGTGTGCAGCGTCGTGATCTGCTGCGGCGTCACGCCGAGCACGAGCCACAGCTTCTCGTCGCCGCGCCCCACTTCCACCGTCACCACGCGCTGCGACGCCGACAGCGGCAGCACCGCCACCGTGCGCGCCGTGCCGCCGACGAGGCCGCCGGCCATCAGCTGCGAACGCTTGAAGAGCCACAGCAGCAGAGGGATCGAGGCCAGGATGGCCACGAACCACAGCAGGGCCGTCCAGTTCGTCGACATGCCGGGCCTGCCCTCAGGTGCGGGAAAGCCGGCGCATGCGCTCGCTCGGCGTGACGATGTCGGTGAGGCGGATGCCGAACTTCTCGTTCACCACCACCACCTCGCCCTGCGCGATGAGGAAGCCGTTGACGAGCACGTCCATCGGCTCGCCGGCCAGCGTCTCGAGCTCGACCACCGAGCCCTGGGCGAGCTGCAGGATGTGCTTGATCGGCACGCGCGTGCGCCCCAGCTCCACGGTCAGCTGCACCGGGATGTCCAGGATCATGTTCAGGTCGTTGCCGGCCACCGGCGCGACGGCGTTGGCGTTGCGCGACCCGAAGTTCGTGAAGCTGGCCGGTGCCACGCTCTCGGCGGGCGGGGCGACCTCGCTGGCGACGCCGCCGGCAGCGGCGCCACCGCCCTGCGTCTCGGCCAGCGCGGCGGCCCACTCGGCGGCCATCCTGTCCTCTTCGGACATGCCAGGTTTCTCGCCGCCTTCGGCGGCGGCTGCGTCAGCGGCCATGTTGCGCCTCCGTGAGCCAGCTCAGTTTGGAATGGGTGATGAGGCGGTCGATCTTCAGCGCGTAGTGGTTGTTCGAGGTGCCGTAGTGGCAGTCGAACACCGGCACGCCGTCCACCGACGCCTGGATGACGGGTTCGAGGTCGAGCTCGATGAAGTCGCCCGGCTTGAACGACAGCAGCTGCTCCACGGTGGCCGGCGCGCGCGCCAGCTCGGCCACGAGCTCGACCTCGGCGCTCTGGATCTGGTGCTCGAGCAGGCGCACCCAGCGCCGGTCGGGCTCGGCCGAGTCGCCCTGCATCGCCGAATAGAGCACGTCGCGGATCGGCTCCAGCGTGCTGTAGGGCAGGCAGAAGTGAACCGAGCCGGTGGTCTCGCCGATCTCGAACGTGAACGCGGTGGAGATGACGATCTCGCTGGGCGTAGCGATGTTGGCGAACTGCGGCTGCATCTCCGAGCGCTGGTACTCCAGCTCCACCGGGTAGATGCCGGCCCACGCCTTCTTGTACTCGGCGATGACCGTCTCGACGAGGCGGTGGATGACGCGCAGCTCGGTGGGGCTGAAGTCGCGGCCCTCGATGCGCGTGTGGAACTTGCCGACGCCGCCGAACAGCGAGTCGATCACCGCGAACACGAGGCTCGGCTCGCAGACGATGAGCCCGGCGCCGCGCAGCGGCTTGATCGAGACGATGTTGAAGTTCGTCGGCACGACGATCTCGCGCAGGAAGGCGCTGAACTTCTGCACCTTGATGCCGCCGATCGCCACCTCGGGGCTCTTGCGGATGAGGTTGAACAGCCCGATGCGGATGTTGCGCGCGAAGCGCTCGTTGATGATCTCCATGGTCGGCATGCGACCACGGACGATGCGCTCCTGGCTGGCCAGGTTGTAGTCGCGGATGCCGCCGACCGGCTGCTCTTCCGGCTCGAGCTTCTGGCTCTCGCCGGTGATGCCCTGCAGCAGGGCATCGACTTCGTCCTGGCTGAGGATCTGCTGGTTCATGGGGCGGGCGAGACGGCGGTGGCGTGCCGGGAGCTACTGGACGATGAAGCTCGAGAAGTGCACGGCGCGGATCGGCAGCTCGGCCGGCGCGGCGCGCTTCTTCTTGCCGCCCTTCTTGACCCCGGCCTTGCCGTCCGTTGCCTCGGCGCCGTCGTCGCCGTCGGCGTCGACCTCCGCACCGAGCACGCGCGATGTCTCGCGCTGCACCTCGCGGGCCAGTGCGAGCTTGCCTTCGCGCTCGATCAGCTGCTCGGCGGTCTTGTCGGCCAGCACCATCAGCACGGCGTGGCGGATGGCCGGCATGTAGGCCTTGATCTGGTCGCCGAGCTTGCCGTCGGCGATCTCGAGCGTGATGCCGATCTGCGCGTAGCGCTCGGCCTCCTTGTTCGCCAGGTTGACGACGAACGGCTCCAGCGGCACGAAGGTCGGCAGCGCCTTCGGGTCGTGCTTCGCCGCGGCGGCAGGCTTGCCGTCGGCGACCTCGTCGTCGGCCTCGTCGTCGGCAGGCTTCTTCTTCATCAGCAGCAGGGCCGCCGCGCCGGCCACCACGAGCACCAGCACGACGGCGGCGACGAGGATGATCGTCTTCTTGCCCTTGGGCGGCGGGGCGGCATCGGCGGCAGCGGCGGCGGCATTGGACATGCGGGGCTTTCGGCGTTCTCGAAGGCGGGTGAGGCGTCGTGTCGGAGGGCGACGCGGGCGCGCGGGCGCGGCCCGGCGGACCGCGCGCGCATCGACGGCGCGCAGCTATTGTTGAGAGCGACCCCCGCCGGCGATGCGCCGATAAGGGCGGCGAAACGGGCCCTGTCGGCACTGCCCGGGCGGCCGGTGAAGCCGCGGCAACGACGTGCGCGGCGGGCCGTCAGCGCATTGGGCCCCGCTGGCCGGCCGGGCGCGCCGCGCGATCGAAGCCGCCTGCGCCGGCGCGGCGTGAAGCCTGACGCGGAGCGCGGGATCAGGCGACGAGGTCGACGAGGCCGCGTGGCCGAGACCAGGCCGCGCCGGGCGCGAGGGCGGACGCAGTCTCCACCGATGCCGGGGTGAAGGCAGCGGGCCCGCGGCCCGGCTCGCCTTGCGCGGCCTCGCGTCCGCCGGCGCCGAAGTCCTGGGCGGGGCGCTCGGAGACGCCACCGCCCGTGAGCGTGAGGCCGGCCTCGCTGAGCTGGCGGGCCAGCGTCGGCAGGGCGTCCTCGAGCGCCTGGCGGGTCGGTGCCGCGTCGGCAGCCAGGTGCACCTGGGCTGCCTGGCCTTCGAGCTGGATGCGCACGAGCACGGGCCCCAGCTCCTGAGGGTTCAGGTGCAGGCGCGCCTGCTGCACGCCTTCGCGCACGAACAGGCTGACCTGCGTGCCGAGCTCGCGCGCGAAGGCTTCGCTGCCCGGCGCGGAAGCGAGCGTGGCTTCGCGCGGCGTGGCGCTGCCGATGGCGGCGGACGTGGCCGATGCCGTGGACGCGCCGGCCCCGCCGGACACGCCGCCGACGGCGTGAAGCGCCTGCGTGAAGGCGCCGTCGCGGGCCGGGCCCGCTGCCGACGTGGCCGTGGCGAGCAGGCCGAGGCCTGCGACGAGCTGCTCGGACTCGAGGCGGCGCGACTCGGCAGCGGCCGGGGACTCTGCGCGCGCCGAGCCCTGGCCGGCCCCGTCGTCATCGCCGCGCAGCCGCCATGCCGCGCGAAGCTGGCGCTGGCCGCCAAGCGCCGCGCTCGCGGCCTCGTCGGCGGGTGGCGGCGCCTCGGCGGCGGCGCTAT
>JAHCKS010000098.1 GCA_026125665.1 Rubrivivax sp. | reverse complement strand
GTCGCCGGCATAGGTGACGCGGCGGCCGGGCGTCAGCACGGTGACGTCGATGCGCGAGCGCGTGTTGACGTTGAACACGCGCACCGTCGTCTCGCCGTCGCGCGCCTCGACGAGGCCCTGCTCGATGGCGAACGGCGCCACGCCCGACAGCATGTTGCCGCAGTTGGGGCGCGTGTCCACCGACTTCTGGCCCACGCCGACCTGCGCGAAGAGGTAGTCGACGTCGCAGTCGGGCTGCGTCGACTTCGAGACGATCGCCACCTTGCTGGTCAGCGTGCTGCCGCCGCCCAGGCCGTCCACCTGCAGCAGGTCGGACGCGCCGATCGCCCCGATCAGCGCCTCGTCGCGCGCCGCGTCGTCGGCGGGCAGCCACTCGCGCAGGAAGAACGGGCCCCGGGAGGTGCCGGCCCGCATCAGGACGCAAGGGATGACTCGGTTCATGCAGCGAATCTTCGGCGCCGGCATTGCAAAAGAGAATTGCATCTTTAAGATCAACTGATCGATCGGAAGCATCAATCGCGCGAGGGGCTCATGGCCATCAACTTCGACCTGAACGACCTGCTCGCCTTCCGCGCCGTGGCCGAGCTGAGCAGCTTCCGCAAGGCGGCGGAGTCGGTGCACCTGTCGCAGCCGGCCTTCAGCCGCCGCATCGACAAGCTCGAGCAGGCGCTCGGCGTGCGGCTGCTGGAGCGCACGACGCGGCGCGTCACGCTGAGCGCCGTCGGGCGCGACTTCGAGCGCAAGGTGCGCGACCTGCTCGACGAGCTCGACGCGACGCTGCTGGGCATCCGCGGCGTCGCGGCCACGCGCATGGGCGAGGTGACGGTGGCCTGCGTGCCCTCCACCGTCTACTACTACCTCTCGGAGGTGATCCGCCGCTACCACGAGCGCAGCCCGAAGGTGCGCGTCAAGGTGCTCGACGCCGGCGCGAACGAGGTGCTGGCGGCGGTGGCGCGCGGCGAGGCCGACTTCGGCCTCAACTTCATCGGCTCACAGGAAGGCGAGCTGGAGTTCGAGCCGATCGTGCAGGAGCGGTTCGTCGCCGCTTGCCGCCGCGACCACCCGCTGGCGCGGCAGCGCAAGGTCAGCTGGGCGCAGCTGTGCGAGCACGCCTACATCTCGGTGGGGCGCAGCTCCGGCAACCGCGTGCTGCTCGACCAGGCGCTCGCCGGGCTCGCGCGCCGCCCGCAGCCCATCTGCGAAGCCCAGCACGTGACGACGACGCTCGGCCTCGTGGAGGCCGGGCTCGGCGTCGCGGCGGTGCCGTCGATGGCGATGCCGGGGCCGGAACACCCGCTGCTCGTGAGCCTGCCGCTCGTCGACCCGGTCGTCACGCGCAAGGTCGGCCTGATCCGCCGCCGTGGCCGGTCGCTTTCGCCGGCGGCGCAGCAGCTCTACGACCTGTTCGGCGAGGTCAAGGGGCGCAAGCGCCCCGCGGCCACGGGCCGCGTGCCGCCGTGACCGCGCCGACGATGGTCATCGCGCGGGCACGCGATGCGGGCCATGCCCCGGTTCGACGGATTCGCGCGACGGACCTGCCGCCCGCAGCCTTCACTCAGCCCGCGGCGGCACCAGCTCGCGCACGCGTTCTTCGAGCTCGCGCCCGGCGAGCATCGTCAGGTCGCGGTCCACGTGCTGCGTGAGCCTTGCGGCTGCGGCGCTGCCCAGCGCCGCGCGCAGGCGGCCGAGGAAGGGGCTCGAGGCGATCAGCGCCCAGCCGGGCATGCGGTTGTCGCGCGCGGCGGCCTCCAGCCGGCCGGCAAGCTCGGCCGCGAAGTGCTCTTCCTCACGCTCGGCCGGCGAAGTCGGCGGCTCGAACGTCGAGCGCGACACTCCCTTGGGCGCCGAGCCGGCACGGTCGTGGCGCAGCTCGCTGCCCTTCATGCGGCTCTCCGGGTGCACGAACCCTTCGAGCTCGCGAAGTGCGCCATTGTCGGCGTCACGCTCGAACAGCCGGGCGCGCGAGGCATTCGCCACCAGGAGCCAGTGCAGGCGCGGATCCACCGGGACCGCTCGGTCGCGGGTCATGGCTCGATCATCTCCAGCTTTTGCACCGGCGCATCACCATGGACCAGGGCGCGCCACCGCCTCGCCTCGCCGGTGGTCGCGCCCCCCAGGATCACTTGCCCTTCAGCACGTAGGCTTCCAGGGCCTCGTCCCAGTAGTGCGTCTTCATGAACGCCGCGGTCTCCTTCTGCACGTCGGCGCGGCTGAGCTTGGAGACTTCGCGGGTCTTGGCGCCCAGCGGCTCCCACGTCCCGGTCTGCTCGTTCCACTTGTTCGCACGCAGGAACGCGTCCCGCTCGGCGCGGATCTTCGCGCGCGGCGTCACCCCTTCGGGCACCTTGGCCGCCGGCTTGCCGGTCGACTTCAGGACCCAGTCACCGGCCTGCTCGCTCCACTCGTGCGTCTTGCGGAACGCGATGCACTCGTTGCGCACCTCGGCGCGCGTGCGCAGACATTCCTGCGATGCCGCCGCCGCGGCCGCCGGCGTCTGCGCCTGCGCCACGCCTGCCACCGCGCCAAGCGCCGCGACGATCGCCCCAGCCGCCGTCATCGACAACCACTTCTTCCCGTTCATGCTTTGCTCCTGTTTCGCGCTGGAATAGTTCAGCAGGAAAAAGGCTACTTGCTCACTGCCGTGACGACTTGACTTGGCTCAATCCAACCCAGGGCTGCGACACCATTCGCATGCCGCGCGGTCGATCAGGCGCCCCGGGCACCTGGCTCACCGTGTTCGCAGCCGCGCCGCCGGCCGGTGCTACAGCAGCGGCAGCAATGTCAGCGCCGTCTCGCGCAGCGCCGGCACGAGCTGGCGCTCGATCTGCTCGCGCGGCCAGGCGGCCACCTGCAGCGTCATGCCGAGCGCGGCCTGGCAGGTGCCGTGGCGGTCGACGAGCGGCATCGCCACGCCGGTGAGGCCGGCGTCGAGCTGGCCCTGCATCACCCAGTGGTCCAGCCGGCGCGCGCCACGCACCAGCTCGACGAAGGCGTCGCGGTCGGCCAGCGTGTGCGCGGTGAAGGTGGCGAACTCGTGCTCCGCGGCCCAGCGCTTCAGCGCGCGGTCGGGCAGCCGCGCCAGCAGCACGATGCCCGGCGTGACGACATGCGCCGGCGCGCGCGCCCCGGCGTGGAAGCCGATCGACACCAGCCGCGGGCTGTTGCTGCGCGCCACGTAGACGACCTCGTGCCCGTCGAGCACGCTGACGTTCACCGTCTCGCCGGTGGCCATCGACAGGCGCTGGATGAACGGCTGCACCAGGCGCGGCAGGCGCGCCGCGCCGAGGTAGCTCTGGCCCAGCCGCAGCACGCGCGGCGCCAGCCAGAACTGCTTGCCGTCGGTCTGCGCGTAGCCGAAGTGCGCCAGGCTCAGCAGGTGGCGGCGCGCCGCGGTGCGCGGGATGCCCGTGCGCGCGGCCACGTCCGCGGGCGTCTGCCGCGGGTGCTCGTCGTCGAAGCTCTCGATGACGGCCAGCCCGCGGCCGAGACCGGCGATGAGGTCGGCGCGGTCGATCGGGAAAGCCGCACCCGGTTCGCCGGCTGCGCGGCGCCCCGGCCCGCCCCTGGCGGTGCGACCGGTTCCAGGGTTAACCATAGGAACGACCGATGATCGGACCAACGTGTCCGATCATCGGACAAAGCGGGCCCGCGCCGCCTTGTGGCAAACCCGCGCGCTGCCTATCGTGCGGCGCATGCAAGCAGGGCCGATGCCGCCAACGCCGCTCATCCGGGGCACGACCGAGGTGCTGTTCTGCGTGGCCGATCCGGTGGCGCAGGTCAAGGCGCCCGAGGCCTACAACCTCGTCTTCGCCGCCGCCGGCGTCGACACGGTGGTGGTGCCGGCGCGCGCCACCGCGGGCCATCTCGCGGCCTTCGTGCGCGAAGCGCTGGCGCTCGGCAACGCGCGCGGCCTGCTCGTCTCCATTCCGCACAAGACGGCGCTGATGCGCTTGCTCGATCGGTTCGACGCCGGCGCGCAGGCGGCCGGCGCGGTGAACGCCGTGCGCCGCGCCGCCGACGGCACGCTCGAAGGGGCGCTGTTCGACGGCGCCGGCTTCGTCGGCGCGCTGCGCCACCACGGCGTGGCCACTGCCGGGCGGCGCGCGCTGCTCGTCGGCGCCGGGGGCGCGGGGCTGGCCATTGCCTCGGCGCTGGCAGCCACCGGCCTCGCCGAGCTGGCCGTGTTCGACATCGACCCGGCGCGCGCCGCCAAGCTCGTGCAGCGCGTGGCGGCGCGCTCGCCCTTCCCGCTGCGCGGCGTGCACGCGCCTGCGCCGGCCGGTTTCGACCTCGTCATCCAGGCCACGCCGCTCGGCCTGCGCGAAGGCGACCCGCTGCCGCTCGACCCCGCGCAGGTGTCGCCCTCGGCCACCGTGATGGACATCCTGATGACGCCGCGCCCCTCGCCGCTGGTGCGCGCCTGCCGCGAGCGCGGCGTCGCCGCGCACATGGGCGACGAGATGCTGGTGCAGCAGATGCCGGCCACGCTCGAGTACTTCGGCTACCCCGCGCTCGCCGAGGCGCTGCGCCAGCCCGGCTCGCCGTGGCTGCACGCCGTGCGGCAGCAAGCCTTTCCCGCCACCCCTTCCAACACTTGAAGAGGAGACCCTGCCGTGATGCAACCCACCCGCCGCACCCTCGCCGCGCTTCCCGTGGCCCGCCGTGCCATCGGTGCCCTTTGTGCCCTCTGTGCCCTCGGCCTCGCCGGCCCCGCCGCCGCGCAGGGCTTCCCCGAGCGCGAGCTCTCTGGCGTCATCATGTGGGGCGCCGGCGGCGCCACCGACGTCGTCGCCCGCGCCATCACGCCCTTCGCCGAGGAGGCGCTCGGCAAGAAGATCGTGCTGCAGAACAAGGCCGGCGGCGCCGGCGCCATCTCCACCAACTTCGTCAACCAGCAGCCCTCCGACGGCTACACGCTGCTGTACGGCGCCGAGAACCCGCAGCTGCACGGCGTGATGGCGCTCGGCGAGCTCGACTACTCGAAGTTCTATCCGGTCAACATCATCGGCCGCGGCATGGTGGTGATCGTCGCCAACAAGGACAAGCCCTGGAAGACGCTGAAGGAGCTGATCGCCGAGACGCAGGCCAACCCCGGCAAGATCAAGATGGGCTCCACCGGCCCCGGCGGCCTGCCGCACACCGTGGGCTCGATGATCGGCACGGTGACGAAGATGCCGGTGACGGCCGTGCCGTTCGAAGGTGAAGGCCCGGGCCTGACGGCGCTGCAGGGCGGCCATGTCGACATCATGGCCGTGGGCCTGGGCGCGGCGTCCGAGCACATCAAGGCCGGCCGCGTGAAGCCGCTCGCGGTGTTGAGCGACAAGCCGCACGAAGGCATCGCGCCAGTCACGCAGGACCTGCCGGCGATCGGCAAGTACCTGCCGTGGGGCCCGTTCTACGGCGTGTTCGTCAAGCGCGACGTGCCCGACGCGGCCAAGGCGAAGCTGGTGGCGGCGTTCAAGGCGGCGGCGTCGAACCCCAAGCTCGTCGAGCTGATGAACGGCCGCAGCAACGTGATGATGAACATCTCCGGCGCCGAGGCCGACGCGTTCCTGAAGAAGTGGCAGTCGGTCACCGCCTGGACGCTGCAGGAGGCGGGCGCGGCGAAGAAGTCGCCGGCCGAGCTCGGCATCGCCAGGCCCTGAGGTCCTGACGAGGCCGCACGCCCGAGCCCGGCGGGCGGGCCCTGAGCGAAGAGCCGGGCGTACTCGGAGACGAGACGATGGAACACCAAACCCGCACCCGGCTGCCGGGTGAGCGGATCTTCACGCCCGTGCTGCTGGTCGCGAGCTGCTTCATGCTCTGGCAGGCCTTCCGCATCTCGAAGTTCGAGTCGATCACCTCGGCGGGCTTCTTCCCGATGCTCGCCGCGCTGACGATGGTGATCTCGGTGGTGGTGGTCGCGGTGCGTGACCGGCATGCGCCCATCGAGGCGGCCGCGCCGGGCGAAAGCGGCTGGCGGCACTTCGTGCGCCGCCTGCTGCCGCTGGAGGTGGTGAGCTTCACCGCCGCCATTGCCGCCTACATGCTGCTGCTGGAGCCTCTCGGCTTCGTGCTCGCGTCGTACCTCTTCCTCGTCGTGTCGATGGCGCTGCTCGGCAGCCGCCGTCCGGTGTTGAACCTCGTCGTCAGCGCCGTCAGCCTGGCCGCCATCTACGCCGTCTTCCAGACCGTGTTCTCGGTCGTGCTCCCCAAGGGCCGCTGGATCGCGCCGCTCGTCGAGGGGTGGTTCAAATGAGCGAAGCGCTGCAGTTCTTCCTGATGACGTGGACGACGCCGTACCTGCTGTTCCTCACCGCGGCCGGCACCCTGGCCGGCATCTACATCGGCGCCATCCCGGGCCTGTCGGTGACGATGGCGGTGTCGATCCTCATCTCGTTCACGTTCAAGTGGCACGTCAACGAGGCACTGGCGCTCATCTCGGGCATCTTCCTCGGCGGCGTGTACGGGGGCTCGCGCAGCGCCATCCTGCTGAACATCCCCGGCGCGCCGTCGGCCATCGCCACGGGCCTGGACGGCTACCCGCTCGCCAGGCGCGGCGAGGCCGGCACCGCCATCGGCCTGACCACCGTGGTGTCGGTGTTCGGCGGCTTCGTCGGCATCGTCGCGCTCGCCGTGGCGGCGCCGGCGGTGTCGAGCCTGGCGCTGAAGTTCGCGCCGCGCGACTACCTGATGCTCGCCATCTGGGGCATCCTGCTCGTCGGTGCGCTCTCCGGCGGCTCGCTCGCCAAGGGCATCTTCGCCGGCGCGCTCGGCGTGCTCATCGGCAGCGTCGGCCTGGACCCGATGACCGCCGAGCCGCGTTTCACCTTCGGCAGCGTGCAGCTCACCGCGGGCATCTCGTACGTCGCGGCGATGATCGGCTTCTTCGGCGTGGCCGAGGTGCTGGCCCAGCTGCACGAGCTGAAGCTGAAGGCGGTGAAGCAGGACGTCTCGAAGATCCTGCCTTCGTGGGGCCTGCTGCGGAAGTACCTGCCGCTCTCGGCGCGCACGTCGGCCATCGGCGTGGTCGTCGGCGCGCTGCCGGGGGCGGGCGGCGACATCGCGGCGCTGATGGCCTACGACCACGCCAAGCGCACCGTGAAGGAGCCCTCGCGCCCCTTCGGCGAGGGCGCCTACGAAGGCCTCGTGGCGCCGGAGTCGGCGAACAACGCGGCGGTGGGTGGTGCGTACATCCCGATGCTGACGCTCGGCATCCCGGGCGACGCGGTGACGGCGGTGATCATCGGCGCGATGTACATCCACGGCCTCAAGCCCGGGCCGATGCTGATGATCGAGACGCCGCACCTGTTCTGGTTCACGGTGGGCAGCCTGACGCTCGCGAACCTGTGGCTGCTCGTCTTCGGCCTCTCGGGCGTGAAGGCGTTCGCGAAGATCGTCGAGACCCCGAAGCCGATGCTGCTGCCGCTCATCCTCGTGCTCTCCGCGGTGGGCGCCTACGCCATCAACAACAACCCGGCGGACGTCACCTGGATGCTCGGCTTCGGCGTTGTCGGCTACTTCCTGAAGATGTACGGCTACCCGGTCGGGCCGGTGATCCTCGGCATGATCCTCGGGCCGCTGATGGACAAGAGCTACCGGCAGGCGATGCTGTCGGCGCAGAGCGACGTCGGCCAGTTCGCCGCCGAGTTCTTCACCTCGCCGCTGTCGGCGCTGATCCTGGCGGCGCTCACGCTGACGATGCTCAGCCAGACGCGGTGGTGGAAGAGGTGGCGCGGGCGGTAACGGCGCCGAGCTGACGAGTCTTCTCCCGCGCCGGCGGATCCCGTTGGCGCGGCGGGCCGGTGGCGCCCGGCCGAGGGCCGAGAATGCGCTCCATGAGCACCTCCGCCCGGACCGGCAACGTCGCCGCCCTTCGCCCCGACGACCACCGCGATGCCGCGGGCGCAGCCTTGCGCTGGGCTGCCGATCGGCACCGCAAGGCCCTCGGCGAAGCGTACGACCGCATCCTCGAGAGCTGGCTGCCCGAAGAGGGCGAAAGCGACCCCGACGAGCTCGAGATGCAGATGATCAGCGTGTGCGTGGGCGAGTGGCTGCTGGCGCGCGGCGAGATGCACAGCGCCAAGCGCGGGCGGCGCCGCCTGCTCGACCTCGTGCTGGGCCCCGACGGCCCTTACCTCACGCCGGGCCAGAGGAGCTGGCTCGAGCAGATGCGCACGCGGCCGCTGCGCCTGTACCGCGTCACCGACGTGCGGCCGGGCGAGGGCATGACGCTCGTCGACGAGCTCGACGACACTCTGCCGCCGCGGCAGGTTCAAGAACGGCTGGGCAGCACCGAGGCGAAACCGGGCTTGCTGATCGGCGCACGCCTCATGGAAGTGCCGGAGCCTGCGGGCGGTTCGCGCCTGGAGCTCTCGGGCGCCATCTACACCTTCCACCTCGCCGCCGAGGCCTCGGCGAAGGAGGCGGTGCGCGCGGCCGCCGACAGCGAGCTGGCGCTCGCGCGCGCCTGGATGGCGCAGTGGTTCGAGCCGCCGGCGCTGCCGCAGATCCGCGACGCCTCCACCGGCGAGCCGATGCTGCTCGTCGCCGATCACTACCGCGTGCTCGACGCCGGTGCGTTGGCATCGGCGCTGGCCGCGCAGGCCGACGTGCAAGGCAGCGCCGCCGCGGGTTGGCAGCGACAGGTCACCGGCGACGACGGCCTCGTGCGCAGCCTCGCGGCGATCAACGCGGGCCGGCAGGCCGACCGCATCGAGATCTTCTATCGCACGCAGCGCCTCGCCGATGACGGGCGGCGCTGGTTCGATGAAGTGGCCGGCGACGCGGTGGCCTTCCTCACGCGCGAGATCACCGACCCGGCCGGCGCGATGCTCCATCGCGACGCCGACGATCGCGGCGCCGCGACCACCGAGCCCGTGCGGCCGCCCTTGCCGCCCGAGGAGCTGGCGCAGGTGATCGAACAGGTGCTGCGCCGCCAGTACGCTCACTGGTGCGACGAGCCGATCCCGGTCCTCGACGGCAAGACGCCGCGCCAGGCCATCGCCACGCCCGCCGGCCTGGAGCGCGTGAAAGGGCTGCTGCGCAGCTACGAGGCCGGTGAACGCGAGCAGAGCGCCGAGCAGGGGCGGCCGCCCTTCTCTTTCCAGTTCCTCTGGGACGGGCTCGGCATCACGCGCTGAAGCTTGCGGCAAGGCGACCCCGGTCGCGACTCGATGGAACCGAACGCGACAATCAAGCGATGACGCCAAGCTCACCTCTCCCGGCCCGCCGCATCGGCCCCTTCACCGTTTCGGCCATCGGCCTGGGCTGCATGAACTTCAGCCACGCCTACGGCGCGCCGCCGCCGGCCGAGCACAGCGAGCGCGTGCTGCTCGCCGCGCTCGACGCCGGCGTGACGCTGTTCGACACCGCGGCGCTGTACGGCTTCGGCAGCAACGAGTCTCTCGTGGGCCGCGTGCTGAAGCCGCATCGCAGCAAGATCACGCTGTGCTCCAAGGGCGGCATGGCGGGCGTGCAGCTTCCCGACGGCATGAAGCGCGTCATCGACGGCCGCCCCGAGGCCATCCGCCGCAACTGCGAAGACAGCCTGAAGCGCCTGGGCACCGACGTCATCGACATCTACTACCTGCACCGCTGGGACAAGCAGGTGCCGATCGAGGAAAGCGTCGGCGAAATGGCGCGGCTGAAGGCCGAGGGCAAGATCCGCGCGCTCGGGCTGTCGGAAGTCTCGGCGGCGACGATCCGCCGCGCGCACGCGGTGCACCCGATCACTGCCGTGCAGACCGAGTACTCGCTGTGGACGCGCAACCCGGAGATCGCCGTCCTTGCCGCCTGCCGCGAGCTCGGCGCCGGCTTCGTCGCCTTCAGCCCGGTCGCGCGCGGCTATCTCACGGCCGAGCCGCCGGAGGCGGACAAGCTCGACGCCAAGGACATCCGCCGCGGCATGCCGCGTTTCATCGAGCCGGCGCACTGGCAGGCGAACCTGAAGCTGCGCGAGGCCTTCGTCGCGCTCGCCGCCGAGGCGGGCACCACGCCGGCGCGGCTGGCGCTGGCGTGGCTGCTGGCGCAAGGCGAGGACATCGTGCCGATCCCAGGCACGACGAAGCTCGAGCACCTGGCCGACGACCTCGGCGCGGCGACGCTGGTGCTGCCGAAGGCGGTGCTCGAGCGCGCGGGCGCGCTGATCAACCAGCACACCGTGAGCGGGCCGCGCTACGGCGCGCAGTCGTCGGGCGAGGTCGATACGGAGACGTTCGACTGATCTCGTTGCGCGGGCAAGGTCGTGGCGCGCGAAGGCCCCGGGTGGAGATCGTGGCGCGCCAAGGCCGCGAGTGGAGGTCGTGGCATGCCAAGGCCGCCGGGCGGTCGGCGTCGCGAATCTCCTCTTTGGGCGGACGAGCTTCGCTCGTCCCCCCAATGCCCCCTTTAATTCGCGGCGCCGACCGCCCGGCGTCCTTGGCGGGCACCATGGGCTGTTCTCGACGAGGTCCGTGACGGTGCCGGATCGGGCCGGCGGGGTGCCCTGCGTAGCGAAGTCAAGGGGGCATTCGAGGGACCTGCGGAGCAGGGCCCTCGAAAGAGGACATGAGCGAAGCAGGGCACCCCGCCGGCCCGATCCCGCCACCACAGGGCGAAGGCCGGCGACGACGCAGCCGCCCACGGCTGCCCAGGCCGCCGCTGCGCGCCCGGCTACTTCGCCTTCCACACCTCGTAGCGCGCCTTGTTCTCCGCGTTAGGCGGATAGAGCCCGGGCAGCGCCGCGCCGCGCTCGACCTCGCCCATGATCCAGCCCTCGAGCCGTTCCTGCTCGGGAGCGGCAACGAGCATCTCGTCGAGCAGGTTGGCCGGGACCAGCACGGCGCCGTCGTCGTCGACGACGACCACGTCGCCCGGGAACACGGCGACGCCGCCGCAGCCGATGGGCTGCTGCCATGCGACGAAAGTGAGCCCGGCCACCGAAGGCGGCGCAGCGGCGCCACGGCACCACACCGGCAGGCCGGTGCCGAGCACGCCGGCGACGTCGCGCACGACGCCGTCGGTGACGAGCGCGGCGATGCCCTTCCTGGCCATGCGCGCGCACAGGATGTCGCCGAAGATGCCGGCGTCGGTGACGCCCATCGCGTCGACCACGGCGATGCAGCCTTCCGGCATCGCCTCGATGGCGGCGCGCGTGCTGATCGGCGAGCTCCAGCTCTCGGGCGTGGCAAGGTCCTCCCGCGCCGGCACGAAGCGCAGCGTGAAGGCACGGCCGACGAGGCGCGGCTGCCCCGGTCTCAGCGGCCGCGTGCCGCGCATCCACACGTTGCGCAGGCCCTTCTTCAGCAGCAGCGTCGTCAGCGTCGCCGTGGTCACTTTCGACAGCACGTCGACGGCGCGCGCGTCCAGCTGCATCGAGATCGGGGAATCGGCCATGTCGAACTCCGTGGTCGCGCCGGGGACTTTGCGCGCCAGTCTAAGCTGCGCGCGCGTTTGCGCGGCCCCTCGCGCACGCCATGCCCGAGGAGAACGCGATGCTCGAAGAACCGCAGAAGTGGCCGCAGCCGCCGGCGATGGCCCCCGCGCAGGAGACGCCGCCAACCCGCCGCCTGACCGCCCGCGACTTCCACCCCGAGGTGATGCGTCTCTTCGACCAGTACGTGCACGGCCTGATCGACCGCCGCGGCTTCCTCGATGGTGCCTCGCGCCATGCGGCGCTGGCCGGCACGTCGGCGGCGTTGCTGCTCGAGGCGCTGAACCCGAAGTTCGCGCAGGCGCAGCAGGTGAAGCCCGACGATGCACGCATCGACGCGCGCTTCGTCGAGATCGCCTCGCCGGCCGGCTACGGCAAGGTGCGCGGCTACCTGGTGCGGCCGAAGGCGGCGCGCGGCAGGCTGCCGGGCGTGCTCGTGGTGCACGAGAACCGCGGCCTCAACCCGCACATCGAGGACGTGGCGCGTCGCGTGGCGCTGGCGAACTTCGTCGCCTTCGCGCCCGATGCGCTGTTCCCGCTCGGTGGCTACCCTGGCGACGAGGACAAGGCGCGCGCCGCCTTCGCGCAGCTCGAGCAGCCGAAGACCCGCGAGGACTTCGTCGCCGCCGCCGAGTGGCTGCGCACGCACGCCGACGTGAGCGGCAAGGTCGGCGTCGTCGGCTTCTGCTACGGCGGCTCGATCTCGAACCTGCTGGCGACGCGCCTGCCGTGGCTCTCGGCCGCGGTGCCGTTCTACGGCAGCCAGCCGCCGGCGGCCGACGTGCCGAAGATCAAGGCGGCGGTGCAGATCCACTACGCCGGCAACGACGAGCGCATCAACGCCGGCGCCGCCGCGTACGAGCAGGCGCTGAAGGCGGCCGGCGTGCGGCACGAGGTGCACCTGTACCCGAACACGCAGCACGGGTTCCACAACGACACCACCCCCCGCTTCGACGAGGCAGCGGCGAAGCTGGCGTGGCAGCGCACGGTGGCGTTCTTCGAGGCGCACCTGCGCGGTTGAAGGCTTGGCGCGCCGGGCGGCACCGGCGCTGCCGGCGCAGCGAAGAGCTCAGCCGGCGCCGGCCACCTGCACCCAGCGCCCTTCGCGCTGCGACGCGATGCACGCCTCGATGAAGGCCATCGTGTGCGCGCCGTCCTCGATGCGCGGGTACGGGAAGGCGGGCACCGCTTCGCCGAGTGCGATGGCCATGCGTTCCTGTGCCAGCTCGGCGTAGAGGTTCGCGAAGGCCTCGCGCAGCCCTTCGGGGTGGCCGCGCGGCGCGCGGCCGGCGGCGATGACCTCCGGCGGCAGGAAGGGGTCGCCGCGGCCGATCACGCGCACGGGCTCGCCCTGCAGCGCGAGCTTCAGGTACGAGGCCTCGCGGTGGTTCCATTCGAGGTGGCCCTTGTCGCCGTAGACGCGCAGGCGGATGTCGTTCTCGCCGCCGGCGGCGGCCTGCGTGACGGTGAAGGTGCCGCGGGCACCACCGGCGAACTCGATCAGCGCCGACACGTGGTCCACCACCTCGCGGCCCGGCATCAGCGAGCCGACGTCGGCGACCACGCGCGCCACCGTCTGGCCGGCGACGAACGAGGCCAGGTGCTGCGTGTGGCAGCCGATCGCGCTCATCACCAGCGCCTGGCCGCTGCGCTGCGGGTCGAGCACCCAGCGCAGGCGGTTCGTGCGCGGGCCGTCCTCCACGCGCGTGGCCAGCCCCGACTGGATGTACTCCACCTGCACCAGCCGCACGGTGCCGATGGCGCCGCTCAGCACGAGGTGGCGCGCATGGCGCGTCATCGGATAGGCCGAGTAGGCATGCGCGATGGCGAAGAGCCGCTGCCTCGCCTTCGCCATGGCCGCCAGGTCCAGCGCCTGGGCGTGGCTGTGCGTCACCGGCTTGTCGCACATCACGTCGAGCCCGGCCTCGAGGGCGGCCTTGGCGAACGGGTAGTGCGTGTCATTGGGCGACATGATCGCCACGGCATCGATGCCGTCTTCGCGCCGCCGCTCCGCCTCCAGCATCTCGGCCACGGTGCCGTAGCTGCGCGCCGCGTCGAAGCCGAGCCTGGCGCCGGCGGCGCGCGAACGCGCCGCGTCGCTGGAGAACACGCCGGCCGTGGCGCGGAACCAACCGTCGAGCTCGGCGGCGCTGCGGTGCATCGGGCCGATCCACGAGTCGGGCCCGCCGCCGACGAGGCCGAGGCGCAGCGGGCGGCCGAAGCGTTCACGCAGGGTCATGGGGGGCAACTCCGAGAGTGGGGCGGGCGCATGCTAGCGAAGGCGCGATGGCCGGTGCGCGGGCGCGACGCGGCCGGCCGCCGGCCGACCCGTGACCGACCCGTGGCCGACCCGTGGCCAAGGGTCGCCCCGGGGCGCGCGGCGACGGCAGCGCCGCTAGAGTGGCTTCGCTTCGATCAAGGAAGGAGACACGCCGCATGGATCGCAGGTACGTCCTTCGTGCGCTGGCCGCCCTGCCGCTGGCCGGGGCCGGCGCCGGCGCGCTGGCGCAAGGCGCGCAGCCGATGCGCATCCTCGTCGGCTTCGCGCCCGGTGGCAGCGTCGACGCGCTCGCGCGGCTGGCCGGCGAAGCCCTCCAGGCCGCGTTCGGCCGCTCGGTGGTGGTGGAGAACCGCACCGGCGCCGCCGGGCGGCTGGCCGTGGAGCAGGTGAAGGCGGCCGCGCCCGACGGCGACACGCTGGTGCTCGTGCCGCAGGGACCGATGACGCTCTTCCCCTACGTCTTCCGCTCGCTGCGCTACGACCCGTTCAAGGACTTCGCGCCGATCTCCGGCGTGGCCACCGGCGACTTCGCGCTCACCATCGGGCCGCTCGTGCCGGCCAAGGACATGGCGGGCTTCCAGGCCTGGCTGAAGACGGCGGGCGACAAGGCGAACTACGGCTCGCCGGGGGCGGGCACGCTGCCCCACTTCGTCGGCGTGTCGATCGCGCGCGCGCTCGGCACGCCGATGACGCACGTGCCGTACCGCGGCTCGGCGCTGACGATGAACGACCTGGCCGGCGGCACGCTCGCTGCCGCGGTGAGCCCGGTGACCGAGGCGCTGGAGCTGCACAAGGCGGGCCGCGTGCGCATCATCGCGACGACCGGCGCGACGCGTTCCACGTTCGTCGACGGCGTGCCGACGCTGAAGGAGCTGGGCATCGACGTCGACGCGCCGCTGTGGTTCGCGCTCTACGCGCCGGCCGCGACGCCGGCGGCCACGCAGGAGAAGCTGCGCGCGGCCGTGCACGCGGGGCTGGCCACGCCGGCGGCGAAGGAACGCGTGAGCAAGCTCGGGCTGACGGCGTGGCCGGCTGGTGCGGCGGAGCTGCAGGCGCTGCAGAAGCGCGAGGCGGCGGTGTGGGAGACGGTGGTGAAGGCCTCGGGGTTCACGCCGGGGGATTGAGTCGCTCTTCTTTCGCGTTCGATCGCGTCGTGGCCTCGCCTGCAGCGACCGACGAAGATCCTCAGCCCAGCTCCACCAACCTACGCGTCTGCCGCGCCACCAGCCGCTCGATGTCGGCCACGTCCGCCGCGGACAGCTTCGGCGTCGGCCTGCGCGCGAAGCTCGATGCGATGACGCCGCGCTGCGCCAGCAGGTGCTTGCGCACCGCCAGCCCGATGCCCGGCTGCTGCTCGTAGCGCGCCAGCGGCAGGTAGGCGTCGAAGAGGTCGTGCGCCCGCTCGATGTCGCCGGCAGCGTGTGCGCGGCACACGCCCACCATCATCTCCGGGTACGCGAAGCCGGTCATCGCGCCGTCGGCGCCGCGGCTCAGCTCCTCGGGCAGGAAGAGGCCGCCGCCGTTGCCGCAGAGGACCGACACGCGGCGGACCTCGCCGCGTTCGCTCGCGGCGCGGATGGCCGAGAGCTTGGCCAGGCCCGGGCAGTCCTCGTGCTTCAGCATCACGCAGCTCGGGTTGTCGCGAAGGATGCGCACGATGACGCCGGCCGTCATCTGCACGCCGGTGGCCACCGGGTGGTCCTGCAGCGCCCAGGGCACTTCCGGGCCGAGCGTCTCGCTCACCATCTGGAAGTAGGCGGTGATCTGGTCGTCGGTGCGCACGGTGGCGGGCGGCGCCACCATCACGCCCGACGCGCCGAGCGCCATCACACTGTCGGCCAGCTCGCGCATCTGCGCGAAGCCGGGCGACGACACGCCCACCACCACCGGCACGCGGCCGCCGGCGCGCGCCAGCACCTGCCTGACGAAGGTGCGCGCCTCTTCGGCCGTGAGCTTGGGCGCCTCGCCCATGATGCCGAGCACGGTGAGGCCGGTGACGCCCTGCTCGAGGCAGAAGTCGACCATGCGGTCGGTGCTCGCGAGGTCGAGCGCGCCGCCGTCGGTGAAGGGCGTGACGGTGATCAGGTAGACGCCCCTGGCGTCGGCGTCCAGCCGCGGCGCGTTCATCGTGCTTCCTCCTTCGCTGCCGCCGCTGGTGGCGCGGCCGGCTGCGGCTCGGGCGCCGCGCTGCGCCCGCCGCGGCGCAGCAGTTGCAGCACCAGGGCCAGGCCGACCAGCCCGAAGCCGATCACGTCACCGACGAGCCCCGGGTAGGCGAGGGCGAAGCCGGCGGCGATGAGCATGCCACGTTCGAGCCCGTTCGTGCGCTTCAGCGCCCAGCCCTGGAAGCCGGCCGCCAGCGCCGCGATGCCCACCGCGGCGGTGGCCGTGACCTGTGCGATCGACCACCAGTCGGCCTTCGCCAGCGCCTTCGTCGAACCCATCAGCAGCAGCCCCTGGCCGGCCGGGTCGAGCACGAACATGAACGGCAGCAGGAACGCCGGCACCGTGTACTTCCAGCACTGCAGCGTCGTCTTGTACGGGTCGCCGCCGGTGATGGCGGCGGCGGCGAAGGGCGACAGCGCGGTCGGCGGCGACACTTCGGACAGCACCGCGTAGTAGAAGATGAACATGTGCGCGGCGAAGTCGGGCACGCCGAGCTTGGTGAGCGCCGGCGCGGTGATGACGGCGCAGATGATGTAGGAGGCGGTCACCGGCACCGCCAGGCCGACGATCCACACGACGAGCGCGGTGTAGATGGCGGTGAGCAGCAGCGAGCCGCCGGCGTAGTCGATGACGATGCCGCTGAACTTGAGGCCCAGGCCCGTGAGCGTGACGACGCCGACGATGATGCCGGCGCCCGCGCAGGTGGCGCCGACGTTGAGCATGCCCATCGAGCCGCCCTGCAGCGCCTGCACGAGCGGCGAGCGCAGGAAGCCATCGACGAAGCCGAGGCGGCCGCGGAAGAAGTCCCACGGGATGAGCGCCGTGTCGCGGCGCAGGAAGCTCGTCGCGAAGCTCACGACGGTGGCCCAGAACACGCTGAGCACGGGCGAGAAGCCCAGCAGCATGAACGCGATGATCGAGACGAGCGAGAGGAAGTGGAAGCCGTAGCGGCGCGTGAGGTTCCACACCGAGTCGGTGCGGTGGATCAGCGTCGCGCCCATGCCGTACTTGCGCGTGTCGATCTCGACCATCAGGAACAGCGCCAGGTAGAACATGACGGTGGGGATCACCGCCATCAGCAGCACGTCGAGGTAGGAGATCTTCAGGAACTCGGCGATGAGGAATGCCGCGGCACCCAGCACCGGCGGGGAGATGATGGCGCCGAGCCCGCCGGCGGCGAGCAGCCCGCCGGCGGCGTTCTTCTCGTACCCGGCCTTGGCCAGCATCGGGTAGGCCACCGAGCCGAGCGTCACCGTCGTCGCCACGCCCGAGCCCGAAGGCCCGCCCAGCAGGAACGAAGCCAGCACCACGGTGCGCCCGGCGCCGGTGGGCTTACCGCCCATCGCCGCGAACGAGAAATCGATGTAGAACTTGCCGGCGCCGGAGAACTGCAGGAAGGCGCCGAAAATCGTGAACAGGATGATCAGCGACGACGAGACGTCGATGGCCACGCCGTAGATGCCCTCGAGAGTCATGTACATCACGCCGACGAGCCGCCCGACCTCGTAGCCCTTGTGCGTCCACGGCGCCGGCAGCCACGGCCCGGCCAGCGCGTAGGCGAGGAAGGCGAGCGTCACCACCGGCATCACGAGGCCCGTCGTGCGGCGCATGCCTTCGAGCACGAGCGCGATCAGCGCCACGCCGAAGGCGATGTCCCAGGGCAGCGGCGAGGTGTTGCGGTCGGTGAAGTCGTCGCCGCCCTGCACGAGGTAGACGACGACGGCGATGGCCAGCGCGCAGGCCAGCCAATCCCACCACATGATGCGGTGGCGGAAGCGCTTCGCCACCGGGTACACGAGCATGACGAGCGCGAGCACGAAGCCCACGTGCACCGGCCGCAGCGTCTGCGTCGGCACGATCGCATAGGCCGTGTACAGGTGGAACAGCGACATCGCCACCGCCGCGGCGGTGACAAAGGCGCCGAGGAAGCCGCGCAGCCGGTTGGCGGCGCCTTCCTCGGCTTCGATGTACTGCTCGGCTTTCTGGAGCGCCGCGCGGCCGGCCTCGTCGTCGGCCGGCGGTGCGTCGGGCACAGGGCCGGGCGCGGCCGCCGGATCGGGCGGCGCGCCCGGCGTGGTGGTCACCGGCGGGGCCCGGTTCGCGGCAGCGGGGCGGCCCGGCTCAATCCAGCTTGATGCCCTTTTCGGCGAAGTACTTCTTCGCACCCGGGTGCCAGGGGATCGGCGTCGCGCTCGACTTCTGGTTCTCGAGCTTGAAGTTGGCCGCCTCCTTGTGCACGGCAATCAGGTCGTCGCGGCGGTCGAAGATCGTCTTCACGATCGCGTACGCCGTCTTGTCGTCCATGCTCTCGTGCGCGACGAGGATGTTCATCACTGTGGCCTGCTTGTTGTCGCGCTGCATGCCCTTGTAGGTGGCGGCGGGGATCGTGTCCTCGACGTAGAGGTTGCCGTACTTCTTGTTCATCGCCGGCACGACCTCGGCGTGGTCGACCATGACGATCTTCGTGTTGGGCGTGTTCGCGAGATCGGTCACCGCCGCGGTGGGCAGCCCGCCGACCCAGAAGAAGGCGTCGATCTTGCCGTCCTTGATGGCGTTCACCGACTCGGCGACGCCCAGCCGCTCGCGCGTCATGTCCTTGTCCTTGTCCAGGCCGGCGGCCTCGATGATGCGGAAGGCCATCACTTCGGTGGCGCTGCCCGGGCTGCCGGTGGAGACGCGCTTGCCCTTGAGATCGGCGAGCTTGGTCACGCCGCGCCCTTCGACGCTGACGACGTGCATGCGGTTCGGGTACAGCACCATCAGCGTCTTCACGCCGATCTTGCCCGTGGCCTTGAACTTGTCCTCGCCGCGGCTCGCGTCGAGCGCCGCGTCGACCATCGACAGGCCGATGTAGGGCTTGCCGCTGCCGATGAGCTTGAGGTTGTCGACCGAGCCGCCGGTCACCTCGGCGGTGGCCTGCATGCCGGGCACGTGCTTGGAGAGCACCGCGGCGATGCCGCCGCCCATCGGGTAGTACACGCCGCCGGTGCCGCCGGTGGCGATGGACAGGTTCTGCGCCAGCGCGCCGGACGATGCGCCGAACGAAAGCGCCAGGCCGGCAAGGCAGGAAGCGAAGGTGGTGCGGATGCTCTTCATGCAGGGGCCCTCACGACGACGGGTTTGGGACGCCTCACGCGCGGCAACGGCGCACATGGGCACAAATCCATTCTGGCATCGGGCCGGCGCCGGGCGGTTCCGGACTTTCCATCACGCGCGGCGCGGAACTTCGTCGTCGTGCATGGCCATGTGGCCCCTGGTGGCCCCCCTGGCTTGCCCTCGATGTGCCCTGATACGCTCGCTGCACGTCCCTGCCTCACGCCACGGAGCACGCGATGCCCGACGAGCCGAAGTCCCCCGTCCCTGCGGCCCCGCAGGCCGACGACCCGCCCGCGGGCATGCGCCAGGGCCTCACGAGCTACGGCGACGCCGGCTTCTCGCTCTTCCTGCGCAAGGCCTTCATCAAGGGCGCGGGCTTCAGCGACACGGCGCTCGAGCGCCCGGTGATCGGCATCACCGCCACCGGCAGCGCCTACAACCCCTGCCACGGCAACGCGCGCGAGCTCGTCGAGGCGGTGAAGCGCGGCGTCATGCTCGCCGGCGGCCTGCCGATGGAGTTCCCGACCATCTCGCTGCACGAGAGCTTCGCCGCGCCCACCAGCATGGTGCTGCGCAACCTGATGGCCATCGACACCGAGGAGATGATCCGCGCGCAGCCGATGGACGCGGTGGTGCTGGTGGGCGGCTGCGACAAGACGGTGCCGGCGCAGCTGATGGGCGCAGTCTCCGCGGGCAAGCCGGCGATCCAGCTGGTCACCGGCTCGATGCTCACCGGCAGCCACCGCGGCGAACGCGTCGGCGCCTGCACCGACTGCCGCCGCTGGTGGGCGCGTTTCCGCGCGCAGGAGGTGGAAGCGGGCGAGATCGCCGTCGTCAACGAGCAGCTCGTGCCGAGCGTGGGCACGTGTTCGGTGATGGGCACCGCGAGCACGATGGCCTGCATCGCCGAGGCGCTGGGCATGACGGTGCCCGGCGGCGCCAGCCCGCCCGCGGTGACGGCCGAGCGCATGCGCGTGGCCGAAGCCACCGGTGCACAGGCGGTGCGCATCGCGCGCGAGCGGCTCGCGCCCGAGCGCATCCTCACGCCGCAGGCCTTCGAGAACGCGCTGCGCGTGCTGCTGGCCATCGGCGGCTCGACGAACGCCGTCGTGCACCTGGCGGCGATCGCCGGGCGCTGCGGCCTCACGCTCGACCTCGACGCGCTCGACCGCCTGGGCCGCGAGACGCCGGTGCTGGTGGACCTCAAGCCGAGCGGCGCGCACTACATGGAAGACTTCCACGCCGCCGGCGGCATGGCCACGCTGCTGCGCGAGCTGAAGCCGCTGCTGCGCCTCGATGCGCTCACGGTCGACGGCCGCACGCTCGGCGAGCGCATCGAAGCCGACGGCGCCGGCTTCGCGCAGGACGTGGTGCGCCCGCTCGCCAGGCCCATCTACCCGCAGGGCGGCATCGCCGTGCTGCGCGGCAACCTCGCGCCCGGCGGCGCCATCGTCAAGGTCTCGGCGGCCAACCCGGCGCTGCTCGAGCACGAAGGCCGAGCCGTCGTGTTCGAGGACGCGGCCGACCTTGCGGCACGCATCGACGACCCGGCGCTCGACGTGCGCGCCGACGACGTGCTCGTGCTCAAGCGCATCGGCCCGAAGGGCGCGCCCGGCATGCCCGAGGCCGGCGCGCTGCCGATCCCGCTG
>JAHCKS010000097.1 GCA_026125665.1 Rubrivivax sp. | reverse complement strand
GCGCCGGCGCCGAGCCGCCAGAGGCCGCGCCACGCGGGCCGCTCGGCGCGGCTGCACGGGCTCCGACGGTCACGCCGCGCCTCGCTCAGCGCAGCCCGAGCAGCCGCCCGCGCAGCTCGGGACGCGACGTTTCGGGCGCGAGCCAGATGCCGAAGAAGTGCCTGGCGAACGCGGCGTCGTGCAACTCGACTGCCGGGCCGCCATTCAGCGCGAAGCGCGAGGTCGCCGTCTCCGGCTGCCAGGCCCCGGCGAGGCGGTCGCCTTCGCGCACGTCGGGAAACGCACGACGCATGAACGGCAGCCAGCGCTGATGGGCGCTCGCCTCGTCGAGCCCGCTCTGGCGGCGCATCTCCTCGAACGAGCGGTCGGCGATGGCCTCGCCGCTCAACGCCCGCCGGTACACGAGCTCGAGCACGAACGGCTGCGCCATCGGCGACGCGGGTTCGAAGCCCTCGCCGGCGAAGAGGGCCGCTTCGTACACGGCGAAGCCCAGGAAGCGCAGCGTGCCTTGGCCGACGAGGCGGCCTTGCGGGAGCCACGGGTGCACGCGCGGCGCAGCCGCGGCAGGCCGCGTGGTCGAGCGTGCCGGCGGCGCGAAGGCTGGCGCCACTCCGGCCAGTGCCGCCCAGAGCAGCGCACGCCGCCGCCGCGGCGAGTGCGGCGGCAGGGTCCTGCCCGGCCTCATCCTGCACTCCGCCTCGGCACCGGACCAAGCCGCCGCGAGCTTTCGGAGCTGCCGCCCGCGCGCGCTTGCACGAGCGTGTACTGCCGCACGTCCGTCTGCCCGGTGGCGAAGGCCGCCTCGCAGTAGGCGAGGTAGAAGTCCCACAGGCGCAGGAAGCGCTCGTCGTGCCCGAGTGAGGCGATGCGCGAGCGCTGCGCGTGGAAGTCGCGCCGCCAGTGCGCGAGCGTGCGGGCGTAGTCTGCGCCGAAGGCCAGCTCGTCCACGACATCGAAGCCGGCGCGCGCGGCTGCGGCCCGGAACGACGCGTCGCTGGGCAGCAGGCCGCCGGGGAAGACGTACTGCTGGATGAAGTCGGTCGAGCGCACGTAGCGCTCGAAGAGGTCGTCGCGGATGGTGATCACCTGCACGCAGGCGCGGCCGCCGTCGCGCAGGCAGCGGCGCAGCGTGTCGAAGTAGGTCGGCCACCACTCGCGCCCCACGGCCTCGAGCATCTCGATCGAGACGATGGCGTCGTAGCGCCGGCCGGCGCGCTCGCACTCGGCGGCGAGGTCGCGGTAGTCTTGCAGCCGCAGGTCGGCGGCGCCGTCCAGGCCGAGGTCGCGCAGGCGCCGCTCGGCCCAGGCCAGTTGCTCGCGCGACAGCGTCACGCCCACGACCTCGGCGCCGCGGCGGGCGGCGGCCTCGGCCACGGCGCCCCAGCCGCAGCCGATCTCGAGCAGGCGGCTGCCCTGGCCGACACCGGCCGCGTCGAGCGCTCGTCGCACCTTGCGCTGCTGCGCCTGCGCCAGCGGCAGGTCGGGGTCGTCGCCGAACCAGGCACTCGAGTAGTTCATCGTCTCGTCGAGCCAGGCCGCGTAGAAGTGATTGCCCAGGTCGTAGTGCGCCTCGATGTTGCGGCGGCTGCCACGGCGGCTGTTGCGGCGCAGCCAGTGCGCGAGGCGATGCACGAGCGTGCCCAGGCGGCTGCCGTACACCGCTCGCTCGAGGCTCTCGCGGTTGCGCATGAACAGATCGAGCAGCGTGCGCAGGTCGGGTGTGGTCCAGCGGCCTTCGATGTACGCCTCCGCCAGGCCGATGTCGCCGCCGGCCAGCACGCGTGCGTGGACCGTGTCGTCGAGCAGGTGCATCGCGGCACGCGGGGCCTGTGAGATGCTGCCCGGGAACACCCGCCGGCCCGGCGCTTCATGCGGCCCGTGCAGCTCGAGCGTGCCGTGCTGCAGACGGCCGAGCAGCGACAGCACCGTGCGTTCGGCACGCGAAGGCGACGGTCTCGTCGCTTTGCGCGGCGGGCAACCGCGGGTCTGCGAGAGGGTGGTGGCCGGTGAGGCGGACGATGGGTTCATGCGAGCCGGTCCAAGGCGTGGTGAGGGTGGAGAGGAGGGCGAGGATCGGTGGGCGCAGCCTGTGCCGCGCCACGCGCTGAAGGCGCCGGCGCGGACAGGCAGCCCTGCCGCGTCACCGGCTGCGCCGGCGCTGCCGGCTTGGGGTGCACGGGCACGCCCCTCAGCCACAGCTTCAGCGCCTGCCAGTGGATGCGTGCAACGACGCCGAGGCCGAGCAGCGGCATGCGCGCGAGCACCGCGCGTTTGGCACCCGCGTCGAGCGGGTGCAGCCGCCCGGCGATGCTCGTCAGCAGCAGCGGCCCTTCCGCATCGACGTGCTCCACGCGGGCCACGAGGCGCTCGGCCGTGCGCGCGAAGCGGAAGCGGTAGCCGCCTTGCACGGGGATGAACGGCGAGACGTGCAGCACCTTGGCGGCCTCGAGCGTGCGGCCCCAGGAGACCGGTTGGCCGGCGGACCCGTCGAGCAGGTAGCAGTGCCGCTCGCCGAAGGTGTTGTTGACCTCGGCCACGATGGCACGCAGGCGGCCGTCGGCGCGGTGGCAGAACCAGAAGCTCACCGGCTTGAAGACGCGGCCGAGCACGCGCGGATAGGTGAGCAGCCAGGCCTCGCCGTCGGCGTCGTGCACGCCGTGCGCGGCAAGCAGGCGATCGAGCCACGCCATGGCGTCGCCGCCGCCTTCGCCATGGTCGCGATCATGGAACGACATCCACGCGGCGCGGTTGCGCGCCAGGGGCAGGGCGGCCGGCTCGTGCGACCACCGGCGCATCGGCAGCAGCAGGCAGAACGTGGGGTACGCAAAAGCATGGACGAGCGGCCTCAGCCGCGTATGGCGCACGGTGCCGACGAGCAGCGCTGCGCGGCCTTCGCTGGCGGTGCGGGTCATGCCGCGCTCTCCTGCAGCAACGGAGCGATCTCGGGCCGCGGCATGCCCGCCGGTGCCTCGCGCAGGAAGCCGCGCACGCCGTCGGCGGCGGCGAGCCCGGCCACGAGACCGTCCTCGTGGAACCCGAAGCCGCACCAGGCACCGCAGAACCACGTGCGTGAGGTTCCCTGGATCGACGGCAGGCACCTCTGCGCCCGGATGGCTGCCTGGTCGAAGACCGGGTGCGCGACGTCGAAGCGGCCGAGCACGCGGCCCTCGCGTGGGGGCCTGATCGGGTTCAGCGAGAGGATCACGGGCTGCGCGAAAGGCAGCGGCTGCAGGCGGTTGAGCCAGTAGTGCAGGCACACCCCGTCCGGTCCCGCGTCGACGCCCCCGGCCCGCTCGTAGTTCCACGCCGCCCAGGCGCGACGCGCGCGCGGCATCAGCGAGGTGTCGGTGTGCAGCACCGCGACGTTCGGCCGCGTGCGCAGGGCGCCGAGGACGTCGCGCTCGGCCGTGCTGGCGGCGCCGCCGAGCAGGTCCAGCGCCTGCGGGGCGTGGCAGGCGAGTACGACGGCGTCGAAGCGTTCGCGCCCGGCCGCCGTGAGCAGGATGACGCCGTCGCCGCGGCGCTCGACGGCATGGATCGGCTGCGAGGCGCGCCGGTCGGGAACCTGCGCCAGCATCGCCTGCACGTAGTGGCGCGAGCCGCCGCGCACGGTGCGCCACGGCGGGCGGCCGTTCACCTGCAGCAGGCCGTGGTTGTGGCAGAAGCGGATCAGCGTCGCCACGGGGAAGCGCAGCATCTGGTCGGTGGGGCACGACCAGATGCACCCGATCATCGGCAGCAGGTACCCGTGCACGAAGGCGTGGCCGAAACGGTGGCGCAGCAGGAAGTCGGCCAGCGGCTCGTCCAGCGCCGCCTCCGAGCCGCCGGCAGCGAGCGCGGTGGTGATGCGGTTGAAGCGCAGCACCTCGCGCAACATGCCGAGGAAGGCGGGCGAGACGAGGTTGCGCCGCTGCGCGAAGACGGTGTCGAGCGTGCTGCCGTTCCACTCCAGGCGGCGCGAGCGGCCGTCCAGGCCGTCGGGCGCCTGCACCGAGAAGGACATGTCCGACGGCGCCGTCTCGACGCCCAGGGTCTCGAAGAGCTCGATGAGCCGCGGATAAGTGCGCAGGTTGTAGACGAGGAAGCCGGTGTCGACGCCGTGCGTCACCTGCCGGCCTGCGGCGTCGGGCAGCGTGACGTCCACCGTGTGCGCGTGCCCTCCGAAGCGCGGGTCGCGCTCGAACAGGGTGACCTCGACGCCGGCCGTGCGGGCCAGTGACCAGGCCGCACCCAGGCCGGCGACGCCGGAGCCGACGACCGCGACACGTCGCGGCTCAGCGACGGTGCCAACCCGGCGGCCGGTCGAAGAGGTTTGAACTGACACGGCGTCATAATATACCGATCAGTTCAAAATGCAACCAGATAGTTCTATCCGGCTGCCGGCGATACCTTGCGCCCCGGGCGCCGGGGCCTCGCGGCAGGTCCCGGTCGGTCGGTGGTCTTCACCGCCGCGCGGGCCGGCGTGTCCGGCGCCGGTGCGGCGGTGGCCGGCGGGCCCGAGAGCCCGCTGAAGCAGGTCTGCAGCAGCCAGTCCTGGATCTGCTCGGCGCTGTACTGTCCCGACGCCTTCAGCAGCGGCAGCACCGGGTCGCACGCGCGTGCGAACAGCGTGAACAACACCACCTCCACAGGCAGCTGTGTGGCGATCGAGCCCTCGCGCTGCGCCTCGGCGATCCAGCCCCCCAGCCGCTCCGACAGGCGCAGCAGCAGGTTCATGTACACCTTGTCGGCACCTAGCACGCTGCGCAGGTCCGAGTTCTGCGCCGGCAGCGTCGGCATCTGGCCGGCGTACATCGTGCGCATCGTCCAGCGCAGCATCTCGTGCAGACGCGTGATGGCCGGGCGGCCCGGCGCACGCTCGATCTCGTCCATCGCCGCGAGCGCGCGCTCGAGCACACGCACCATCGCCGCGGCGGCCAGTGCCTCCTTCGACGGGAAGTGCTTGTACAGGCTGGCCTTGGCCATGCCGACCTCGGCAGCCACTTCGTCCACCGTCATGAACTCGTAGCCCTTGTCGGCGAGCAGGCGGTTGACGACGTCGACGATGGCCTCTTCGCGCAGCAGGCGCACGCGTTCGCGCAGCGGGGTGGGCATGGTGGAAGACGCTTCGGTCGGATGTGCAGACCGCGGAGTTTACGTTCCGAGCACGGGCGTCGTTACGAGCCTGCACGCATCGGCCGGCATCCGCCAGAGGCACAATGACAACGGGCCGGCAGTGCCGGCCCGTGCGGGTGGGGACAGGCGCCGAAGCCGCGCGCGGCCTCGCGCCCGGTGGGTCACATGAGGCTGACCTCGACGCGGCGGGCCTGCGCGGCGTCGCCGCTGCCGGTGATCTGCTCGGGCTTCTTCAGCTCGATCTTGTCCTCGGCCACGCCGAGCCCCTTGAGCGCATCACGCACGGCGAAGGAGCGCTGCTTGGCCAGCTCGGCGTTCTGCTCGGCATTGCCGGTGGCGTCGGCATAGCCGCTGATCACCGCCTTCTTGCCCTCGTTCACGCCCTTGACGATGTCGGCCAGGGCCTGCGGCGCGCCGCCGGCGAGCTCGGCCTTGCCGCTGGCGAAGAAGAACTTGACCACGCCGCCCTCGACCTTGATCGACGCGGCATCGGCGGCCGCGGCCGCCGCGGCCGCCGCTGGCGCGGCAACGACCGGCGGCGCCTTGCCCGCCGCCGGCAGCAGCGGCACGATGAGCAGCGCGACGATGTTGATGATCTTGATGAGCGGGTTCACCGCCGGGCCGGCGGTGTCCTTGTAGGGGTCGCCGACGGTGTCGCCGGTGACTGCGGCCTTGTGCGCATCGGAGCCCTTGCCACCGTGGTGGCCGTCCTCGATGTACTTCTTGGCGTTGTCCCAGGCGCCGCCGCCGGTGCACATGCTGATGGCGACGAAGAGGCCGGTGACGATGGTACCCATCAGCAGGCCGCCCAGCGCCTCGGCGCCGAGGATGAGGCCGACGAGGATCGGCACCACCACCGGCAGCAGCGAGGGGATCATCATCTCCTTGATCGCCGCGCCGGTGAGCATGTCCACCGCCTTGCCGTACTCGGGTTTGGCGGTGCCTTCCATGATGCCCTTGATCTCGCGGAACTGGCGGCGCACTTCCTCGACGACGCTGCCGGCCGCGCGGCCCACCGCTTCCATCGCCATCGCGCCGAAGAGGTAGGGAATGAGGCCGCCGATGAACAGGCCGATGATGATCTTCGGGTTGCTGAGGTCGAAGCTGGTGAGGATGCCGCGCGCCTCCAGCGAGTGCGTGTAGTCGGCGAAGAGCACGAGCGCGGCGAGACCGGCCGAGCCGATGGCGTAGCCCTTCGTCACCGCCTTGGTGGTGTTGCCCACGGCATCCAGCGGGTCGGTGATGTCGCGCACGCTGTCGGGCAGCTCGGCCATCTCGGCGATGCCGCCGGCGTTGTCGGTGATCGGGCCGTAGGCGTCGAGCGCGACGACGATGCCGGCCATGCTCAGCATCGACGTGGCGGCGATGGCGATGCCGTAGAGGCCGGCCAGCGCGTACGAGGCGAGGATGGCCAGGCAGACGAAGATCACCGGCCACGCCGTGCTCTTCATGCTGACGCCGATGCCGGCGATGATGTTGGTGGCGTGGCCGGTGGTGCTGGCCTGCGCGACGTGCTTCACCGGCTTGAAGTCCGTGCCGGTGTAGTACTCGGTGATCCACACCATCGCCGCCGTCAGCACGAGGCCGACGACGCAGGTGCCCCACAGCGCCAGCGCGCTGGCCTTGGTGCCGCCGGTCATCTCCAGGCCGGCCGGGAACATCCAGGTCGTGACGAGGTAGAACGCGGCCACCGAGATGAGACCCGAGACGATGAGGCCGCGGTACAGCGCCGGCATCACGTTCTTCATGCCCGGGCTGGCCTTGACGAAGAAGCAGCCGATGATCGACGCGATGATCGACACGCCGCCCAGCAGCAGCGGGTAGATGACGGCCGCGCCGCCACCGCCGCCCACGACCATCAGCGCGCCGAGCGCCATCGTGGCGATCAGCGTCACGGCGTAGGTCTCGAACAGGTCGGCGGCCATGCCGGCGCAGTCGCCGACGTTGTCGCCGACGTTGTCGGCGATCACCGCCGGGTTGCGCGGGTCGTCCTCGGGGATGCCGGCCTCGACCTTGCCCACGAGGTCGGCGCCGACGTCGGCGCCCTTGGTGAAGATGCCCCCGCCCAGGCGCGCGAAGATGGAGATGAGCGAGGAGCCGAAGGCGAGGCCCAGCAGCGGCTTCAGCGTCGCCGCGTCGGGCTTGGCAACGCCGCCGATGGCGAGGAAGAAGATGCCCACGCCCAGCAGGCCGAGGCCGACGACGAGCATGCCGGTGATGGCGCCGCCCTTGAACGCGATGTTCAGCGCCGGGCCGATGCCTTGCGTGGCCGCCTGTGCCGTGCGCACGTTGGCGCGCACCGAGACGTTCATGCCGATGAAGCCGCAGGCGCCCGAGAGCACGGCGCCGAGCACGAAGCCGGCGGCCGTCTTGAGGTCGAGGAAGACGGCGATCAGCACCGCCAGCACGACGCCGACGATGGCGATGGTGCGGTACTGCCGCGCCAGGTAGGCGGCGGCGCCTTGCTGCACGGCGCCGGCGATCTCCTGCATGCGTGCGTTGCCGGCGTCCTGCGCCAGGATCCAGCTTCGCTGCACGAAGCCGTAGATGACGGCGGCCAGGCCGCATGCCAGCGCCAGGTACAGCGCCGTGGTGGTGGACATCGGGGGTTCTCCTCTTCGCGGACTCTCGCGGACTCTCGTGGGGGCTCGTGTTCTCGTGGGCGCGCCGGCCGGGGGTGACCGATGGCGCCGGGCAAACCGCGGAATGTTAACCGCTCGCCGCGCGCCGGCCCGGTTTCGGAGGTGCCCGGGCAGGTGTCGCGGGAGTCAGGGGGGCGCAAGCACGCTCCCTAGAATGCCGGGTCTCCCTCATCCCGCCCGACCATGAGCCTGCACAACGTGACGCCCGGCCCGAAGGCGCCGGACGAGTTCAACGTGATCATCGAGATCCCGATGAACGCCGACCCCATCAAGTACGAGGTGGACGAGGAGTCCGGTGCGCTGTTCGTCGACCGCTTCATGGCGACCTCGATGCACTATCCGTGCAACTACGGCTACATCCCGCAGACGCTGGCCGACGACGGCGATCCGGTGGACGTGCTGGTGATGACGCCGGTGCCGCTGATCTCCGGGGTGGTCGTGCGCTGCCGGCCGCTCGGGGTGTTGAAGATGCAGGACGAGGCGGGCGGCGACAACAAGCTGCTGGCCGTGCCGGTGGACAAGATCCTGTCGATCTACACGCAGTGGCAGAAGCCCGAGGACCTGAACCCGATGCGGCTGAAGACCATCCAGCACTTCTTCGAGCACTACAAGGACCTGGAGGAAGGCAAGTGGGTGAAGGTGCTCGGCTGGGAAGGGCCGGGCAGCGCGCGCGCCGAAGTGACCGAAGGGATCGCCGCCTGGCGCAAGGCGCACGGTCGCTGAGGCGAGCCGGCGCACCGGTTCAGCCGGCGCCGTCGTCACCGGCCGCGACGGCCTTGAACGGATTGCGCTCCCGCAGCTCGTCGACGTAGCCGTCGACATGCTCGCCCTCGGCGGCGAGGAAGTCCGCCACCGCCGCCGCGAAACGCTCGTCGCGCAGCCAGTGCACGGAGTTCGTGCGCACCGGCAGCAGGCCGCGCGCCATCTTGTGCTCGCCCTGCGCGCCGCCCTCGAAGCGACGGTAGCCGTGCGCCAGGCACCAGGCGAGCGGCTGGTAGTAGCAGGCCTCGAAGTGCAGGCACGGCACGTACTCGGTGGCGCCCCAGTAGCGGCCGTAGGCGATGCGCCGGGCGGGGTCCACGGCGATCAGCGAGCCGCCGATCGGTGCGCCGCCGCGGCGCGCGACGAACAGCACCCAGTGCCCGGCCAGCGTGCGTGCCATCGCCGCGAAGAAGGCGCGCGTCAGGTACGGCGTGCTGTGATGCGCGCGGTAGGTCAGCGTGTAGCAGCGGTGGAAGAAGTCCCACAGCGGCTCGTCGATCTGCTCGCCGGCGTGCGTCGTGAACGTGATGCCCTGCTCGGCGACGCGCCGCCGTTCCTGCGCGATCTTCTTGCGCTTGTCGCGTTGCAGCGTCGCGAGGAAGGCCGTGAAGTCGCCGGGCGCGGCATCCTCTGGCGCCCGCCAGTGGAACTGCACGCCGTGACGCACCATCCAGCCGGCGCGTGCCAGCGCTCGCGTGTCTTCGTCGTCAGTGAAGATCACGTGCGCCGACGACAGGCCGGCGTCGAGCGCCTGCGCGTGGATGGCGGCGACGAGCCGGTCGCGCCATGGCGCGCTGTCGGCCAGCAGCCGGGTGCCCGGCACCGGCGTGAACGGCACCGCACCCAGCAGCTTGGGGTAGTAGCGCAGGCCGTGCCGGTGGTAGGCCTCGGCCCACGCCCAGTCGAACACGTACTCGCCGTACGAGTGCGCCTTCAGGTACAGCGCCGCGGCAGCGCGCAGCGTGCCCCGGTCATCGTGCAGCGTCACGAATCGTGGTGCCCAGCCGGTGCGCGGCACCGCGCTGCCCGATTCGTGCAGGGCCACGAGGTACTCGTGCCGCATGAAGAGCGTCGGCTCGGCCTGGCGCGCGAGCAGCGCGTTCCACGCCTCGCGCGCGACCGCACGCGGGTCGTCATGGACCCGGGTGTGATAATCGATCGCACCCGCCGCTGCGTCTGCCATCAGGGTCCCCAAGCGTGAAGGTCGCCATCGCCCAGATCAACCCGACCGTCGGCGACCTGCAGGGCAACGCGGCGCTCGTCGCGGCGGCGGCGCGCAAGGCACATGCGCAGGGTGCGCGCCTGGTGATCGCGCCGGAGCTCGCGATCACCGGTTACCCGCCCGAGGACCTGCTGCTGCGCCCGGCGTTCATGGCCGCGTGCGCACTCACGGTGGTGGAGCTGGCTTCGGCGCTGGCGGACTGCGAAGGCTTGCATCTGCTCGTCGGGCACCCGCACCAGTTCGGCGAGCGCGGCGATGTTAGGTCGAAGTCCCATGCCGTGCAGAAGCGGTTCAACGCCGCCTCGCTGCTGGCCGGCGGGCGCGTGCTCGGCACGTACGTGAAGCGCGAGCTGCCGAACTACCAGGTGTTCGACGAGCGGCGCTATTTCGCCTCCGGCCGTGACGCCGACCAGCCGCCGATGGTCTTCGAATGCGGTGGCTTGCGCTTCGGCGTGCTGATCTGCGAGGACGCCTGGTTCGACGAGCCGGCGCGGCTGGCCGTGCAAGCCGGTGCACAGGTGCTGTGCGTGCTCAACGCGTCGCCGTTCCATGTCGACAAGGCCGAGGAGCGCGAAGAGCGCATGGCCGAGCGCGCCCGGGCCAGCGGCTGCGCGTTGCTCTACTCGCACCTCGTCGGCGGGCAGGACGAGGTCGTGTTCGACGGAGCGTCGTTCGCGCTCGACGCGCAGGGCCGGGTCGCGGCGCGGGCCGCATCCTTCGCCGAGGACCTCCTGCTGGTCGACGTCGGCGCCGACGGCACGCCGCGCGGCGCCATCGCGGCCGTGCCGCCGATCGAGGCGCAGGCCTGGGCGGCGCTCGTCACCGGCGTGCGCGACTATCTCGGCAAGAACGGTTTCCCCGGCGCCATCATCGGCCTGTCGGGCGGGATCGACTCGGCGCTGGTGCTCGCCATCGCCGTCGACGCGCTCGGCGCCGACAAGGTGCGCGCGGTGATGATGCCGTCGCCCTACACCGCCGACATCTCCTGGCTCGACGCGCGCGACATGGCGGCGCGCCTGGGCGTGCGCTACGACGAGATCGGCATCGCGCCCATGTTCGATGCGTTTCGCACCAGCTTGGCGCCGCAGTTCGCCGGCCTGCCGGAAGATGCGACCGAGGAGAACCTGCAGGCGCGTATCCGCGGCACGCTGCTGATGGCACTGTCGAACAAGACCGGCGCCATCGTGCTCACCACTGGCAACAAGAGCGAGATGGCCACCGGCTACTGCACGCTGTATGGCGACATGGCCGGGGGTTTCGCCGTCATCAAGGACGTGGCGAAGACGCTCGTGTACCGGCTCGCAGAGTGGAAGAACCGCCAGCCGACGCGGCGCGCCGACGGCAGCACGGGCCCGGTGATCCCCGAGCGCATCATCACGCGCCCGCCGTCGGCCGAGCTGCGCGCGAACCAGACCGACCAGGACAGCCTGCCTCCCTACGACGTGCTCGACGCGATCCTGGCGCGCTACATGGAGGAAGACCAGGGCATCGAGGAGATCGTGGCGGCCGGCTACGCACGCACCGATGTCGAGCGCGTGACACGCCTCATCAAGGTGAACGAGTACAAGCGCAGGCAGGCACCGGTGGGCATCCGCATCACGCACCGCGCGTTCGGGCGGGACTGGCGCTATCCCATCACGTCGAAGTTCCGTGCTTAAATCGGCTCTGAGCAGTCCACCCGTGCGCCGGAGCCCGCCATGAAGCAGATCACCGCCATCATCAAGCCCTTCAAGCTCGAGGAAGTGCGCGAGGCGCTGGGCGAGATCGGCGTCTCGGGTCTCACCGTCACCGAGGTGAAGGGCTTCGGTCGCCAGAAGGGGCACACCGAGCTCTATCGCGGCGCCGAGTACGTCGTCGACTTCCTGCCGAAGGTGAAGGTCGAGGTGGTGGTGAAGGACGAGGATGTCGAGCGCTGCATCGACGCCGTCATCAAGGCGGCCAAGACGGGCAAGATCGGCGACGGCAAGATCTTCGTCACGACCGTCGAGCAGGTGGTGCGCATCCGCACCGGCGAGGTCGACGAAGCGGCCGTCTGATGCCTGAGGCCGGCCCGGTGCCGCCTCGGTGGCGCCGGCCGCGAGCCCCGCTCAGATCCGCGAGTAGTCGTCCGGCGCAGCCGAGGAGCGCCGTGCCTGCCCGGCGAGCAGCTCGAGGAGGGCTTCGGGATCGTTGCCGGTGACGAGCGCGGCCCGCTGCTCCTCGGCGAGGAAACCCTCGGCGACCATCTGGGCGACGAGGCCGGCGAAGCGCTGATAGAAACCGGCCACGTCGAGCAGCCCGATCGGCTGGTCGTGGTACCCGAGCTGCCGCCAGGTCCACACCTCGAACAGCTCCTCCATCGTGCCGATGCCGCCCGGCAGCGCCATGAACAGGTCGGCGCGCTCGGCCATCCGCTGCTTGCGCTCGTGCATCGTGCGCACGACATGCAGCTCGGTGAGGCCGCGATGCCCCACCTCGCGCTGCATCAGCGCCTCGGTGATGACGCCGACGACCGTGCCGCCTGCGGCCAGCGTGGCGTCGGCCAGCTCGCCCATCAGGCCGACGTGCCCGCCGCCGTAGACGAGCTGCCAGCCGCGCCGGCCGATGGCGGTGCCGAGCCGGCGTGCCGCGTCGGCATATGCCGGCAGGCGGCCGTGACGAGAGCCGCAGTAGACGCAGACGCGAATCGGTGGCCCCTTCACGATGGGGGCGGCGTGGACACGCTCGGCGTTGCGACACCGGCAGGGGATGATGGCGCGGGCGGCACCGACGCGTCGATGATGCGCGTGCCACTGACGACATCGTGCAGGAACTGGCCGTCGCCGCGCAGGCGGGCCAGCGCCGCATAGGCGAGCACGCCCGCGACGACGACGGCTGCGACCTCGCCGCCGCCCTTCAGCCCCGACATCGCGACTGTCGCAAGTGCCGGCAGGAACCACAACCATGCGAGCAGGTAACGGACGCAGGCACGCCCCGGGCCGGGCGGGGCGCCATCGCTGCCGACCAGGCGCAGGCGCCAGGTGCGCATGGCCAGCGTCTGTCCGTGGCGCGACCAGAAGTAGACGAAGTACGCACCGAGCACGACGAAGAGCGTGACTTGCAGGCCCGCGGACCCGGCCAGCGCGTGGCGTTGGTTCGTGGCGATGCCGTAGACGAGGCCCGCTGCCCAGACCACGCCGAACAGCAAGACCCCTTCGTAGGTGAATGCCGCAAGGCGGCGCGCCACGCCGGGAGAGGCGCTGCGGCGGCCGCCGGCTGAATGCGGTGGTGCCGGTGCCGCCGGCGAAGTGGCGGACGTCACGGCTGCTTCGTCGGGTCGTTCGACGCGGGCGCGCGCATGGCCGCCGCCTGCGGGCCTCGCTTGGGCAGCAGGGTGTTGGGGTCGACGAAGCCCGGCGTCGCAACGATTTTGGGCAGGCCGTGCTGATGGTGCAGTGGCGGCTTCGCGGGCGTGGCGACCGTGGTCGTGCTGGCGCCCGGCCTGGCCTGGACCATCGTGGGTGCGACGCTGCGCGGCGTCGTGCCCGGTGTGGTGCTGACGACGTTGCGCTTGGCGCTGTCGTCACCGGCGCGGCCGCCGACCGCGGTGGGCACGGCCGCGGGGGCCGCCTTGCGTGCGGCCTGGGCGAGCCGCGCCCGCTCGGCTTCGGGCAGCGCCTGGTAGGCCTGCCAGCGGGCCCGCCGCTCTTCCGCCGTGATGCGACGCGTCTCCTGGAACTGCAGGCGTGCGCGCGCTCTCTGGCTGGGCGTCATCGCCGCCCAGGCAGCCATGCGCTGCTGTATGCGCTGGCGCTCGTCGGCCGGCATGTGGGGGAACCGGTCGGCCACCTCGATCCACTTCAGCTTGCGCGGGACGTCCATCTGGTCCCACGCCCCAGCCAGTGGCGCCAGCGCCTGCCGCCGCGCGGGATTCAGCTCCTCCCAGGCCGGGCGCGTGCCGGGGCTCGGGGCCGACGGCCGCTGGGCAGCCGTCGGCGGGGACCCCTGCCCCGCTGGCTGCGCCGCCGCAGGCAGGGCGGCCGCGAACGCGCAGCAGACGACTGCCCGGGCGACGGCGCGCGCGCTCGCCGCCTTCACGGCGGGGGCTCCCGCAGGAACTGTGCGAAGCCGGGATCGGAATACGCGTCGGGCGGCAGGTCGTCTGCGAGCAACTGCGCATCCACCTCGGCCGCCGCAGAAACCTGTTCGAGTTCGGCCTGGCGCTGGATCAGCAGCAGGCCGCTCAGCAGGAGCACCAGCGGCAAAAGCGCCGCAAGGCGCTGCCACCAAGGTGCGCTTCCGCCACCGAGCACTGCCGTGCCGCCGGCCGTGACGCCGACCACCTGCGCCTCGGCGACCACCGGCTCGCGCGGCGTGGCCTTGCGTGCGGCCACCGCCCGCGCCACCGCCTGATCGCGGGCGACGCGCAGGCGCTCGCCGATGTCGTGCGGCAACTGGCTCGCGCGCTCGGTGAGACCCGCGGCCAGCCGGGCCGCCAGGCGCGCCTGCAAGGCCTGCAGGGTCTGGCGATCGGTCGGATGGCGGGCGGCAGTCATGGAGTGATTCCTCGGGCTCGAAGTGCCTTGGCCAGCGCGTGCACCGCCCGCGAGCAGTGCGTCTTCACGCTTCCCTCGGAGCAGCCCATCACCGCCGCCGTCTCGGCCACATCGAATTCCTCCCAGTAACGAAGGAGGAAAGCCTCGCGTTGACGGTTGGGAAGCCCGGCCACCTCGGCCTCGACGGCGGCCAGCACCTGGCCGCGAGCGACGGCGTCCAGTGCACTTTCCGTGCCGAGCGACCCGTCCAGGGTGTGCAGCATCTCCAGCAGATCGAAGTCGCCGTCCTCGTCGGCGCCCTCGAACTCGGACAGGTTCTGCATCACCGCCCCGCGCACCTTCTCGCGGCGGAACCAGTCCATCGTGGCGTTGGTCAGGATCCGCTGGAACAGGAGCGGCCACTCCGCCGCGGGGCGGTCGGCGTACTTCTCGGCCAGCTTGATCATCGCCTCCTGCACGATGTCCAGCGCCGCGTCGTCGCTGCGGACGGCGTAGACCGCGCGCTTGAAGGCGCGCTTCTCGACGCTCTTGAGGAAGTCGGACAGTTCTTTGTCGGAGGACAACGCGCTTCGTGCAGCGTGGCGGCCCGGTTCGGGCTCGCGAATTATCTCATCGCCCCCTGTCGGGGCGGCTGCGCGGGCCGTGCACCGCCCAGGTCCGCGCGTGCCCCGCTCGCGCGATGCCATAATGCTGCTTCGCACAACGCTCTTTGGGTCTCCCGTCGGCCGCCCGACCCGGGCGGCGATCCGTGTTGACCGCGCAGGTACCGAGGCCGCCTCACGAGGGCGCGCTGCAGGTGCACCGATGGTTTTTCGTCAGAGAAATTCTCAGAGGTTCGAATGGACATGTCTGCCGCGGAAGTCAAGCGTGCTGCCCAGGCACGGCCTTCCTCCCCCCACGATGCCGCCGCGGAGCCGAACGGCTCCGAGATCCTCGTTCGGTGCCTGCAGGCCGAGGGAGTGAAGTACCTCTGGGGATACCCGGGCGGGGCGGTGCTCTACATCTACGACGCGCTGTACAAGCAGGACAGCATCCAGCACGTGCTCGTGCGTCACGAGCAGGCCGCGGTGCACGCCGCCGACGGTTATGCGCGTGCCACCGGCGAGGTGGGCGTGGCGCTCGTCACCTCGGGCCCCGGCGTCACCAACGCCGTGACCGGCATCGCCACCGCGTACATGGACTCGATCCCGATGGTCATCGTCACCGGCCAGGTGCCGACGCCGGCCATCGGCCTGGATGCCTTCCAGGAGTGCGACACCGTGGGCATCACGCGCCCGATCGTCAAGCACAACTTCCTCGTCAAGGATGTGCGCGACCTCGCGCTGACGCTGAAGAAGGCCTTCCACATCGCGCGTACGGGCCGCCCTGGGCCGGTGGTGGTGGACATCCCGAAGGACGTGTCGCTGAAGACGGCGCCGTTCCACTACCCGGAGCGGGTGGAGATGCGCTCCTACAACCCCGTGCGCAAGGGCCACGGGGGGCAGATCCGCAAGGCGGTGCAGCTGCTGCTGGCGGCCAGGCGCCCGTACATCTACACGGGCGGCGGTGTCGTCATCGGCAACGCCGCGCCGGAGCTGCGGCGCCTGGCGGACCTGCTCGGTTTCCCGTGCACGAACACGCTGATGGGCCTGGGCGCCATCGCCGCCAGCGACCCCAAGTTCCTCGGCATGCTCGGGATGCATGGCACCTACGAGGCGAACATGACGATGCAGCACTGCGACGTGCTGCTCGCCGTCGGTGCGCGCTTCGACGACCGCGTCATCGGCAACCCGAAGCACTTCGCGCAGGTCGAGCGCAAGATCATCCACGTCGACATCGATCCGTCGAGCATCAGCAAGCGCGTCAAGGTCGACATCCCGATCGTCGGCGACGTGAAGGAGGTGCTGACCGAGCTGATCGCGCAGCTGCAGGAGGCGAATGCGCGCCCCGACGCGCAGGCGCTCTCGGCCTGGTGGTCGCAGATCAACGAGTGGCGCAAGCGCGAGTGCCTGGCCTACCGCAAGAGCAGCGAGGTCATCAAGCCGCAGCTCGTGGTCGAGAAGCTCTGGGAGCTGACGAAGGGCACCGACTGCTACGTCACCAGCGACGTCGGCCAGCACCAGATGTGGGCGGCGCAGTTCTACCGCTTCGAGGAGCCGCGGCGCTGGATCAACTCCGGCGGCCTCGGCACGATGGGCGTGGGCCTGCCGTACGCGATGGGCATCAAGCTCGCGAAGCCCGAGGCGGATGTCTTCTGCATCACCGGCGAAGGCAGCATCCAGATGTGCCTGCAGGAGCTCTCGACCTGCAAGCAGTACGGCACGCCGGTGAAGATCGTCTCGCTGAACAACCGCTACCTCGGCATGGTGCGGCAGTGGCAGGAGCTCGACTACGGCGGGCGCTACTCGCACAGCTACATGGACGCGCTGCCCGACTTCGTGAAGCTCGCCGAGGCCTACGGCCACGTCGGCCTGCTGATCGAGAAGCCGGCCGACGTCGAGCCGGCGCTGCGCGAGGCCATCCGCCTGAAGGACCGCACCGTCTTCGTCGACGTGCGCACCGACCCCACCGAGAACGTCTGGCCGATGGTTCAGGCGGGCAAGGGCATCACGGAGATGCTGCTGGGCAGCGAAGACCTGTGACGGCCCGGGCCGCGGGGCGGGGGGGCGGCGTTACCGCGCCGGCCCCGGCAGCCCGGCGGCATCCGGCCGAAGCGCTTCGACGAGCCCGATTCCTCCTTCTTCCACCTCGAAATCCGTGGCCAAGGCGCCGGGGTTACCGCCCCGCCCGCCGAAGAGCCGCGAAGGACGAACCGACCATGAAGCACATCATCGCCGTGCTGCTCGAGAACGAGCCCGGTGCCCTGTCGCGTGTCGTCGCGCTGTTCTCGGCGCGCGGCTACAACATCGAGAGCCTGACGGTCGCGCCGACCGAGGACCCGTCGCTTTCGCGCATGACCATCGTCACCACGGGCAGCGACGACATCATCGAGCAGATCACCAAGCACCTGAACCGCCTGATCGAGGTCGTGAAGGTGGTCGACCTGACCGAAGGCGCCTTCATCGAGCGCGAGCTGATGCTCGTGAAGGTGCGCGCGGTGGGCAAGGAGCGTGAGGAGATGAAGCGCATGGCCGACATCTTCCGCGGCCGCGTCATCGATGTCACCGAGAAGAGCTACACGATCGAGCTGACGGGCGACTCGCCCAAGCTCGACGCCTTCCTCGTCGCCATCGACCGGGCGGCGATCCTCGAGACCGTGCGCACGGGTGCCAGCGGCGTGGGCCGCGGCGAACGCATCCTGCGCGTCTAGCATCCGCGCGCCCTTGCGCGCCCCACACCGACCACACCGGAGAAAGCCATGAAGGTCTACTACGACAAGGACGCCGACCTGAGCCTCATCAAGGGCAAGCAGGTCACGATCGTCGGCTACGGCTCGCAGGGCCACGCGCACGCACAGAACCTCAACGACAGTGGCGTCAAGGTCACCGTCGGCCTGCGCAAGGGGGGTGCCAGCTGGGCGAAGGTCGAGAAGGCCGGCCTGCGCGTGGCCGAGGTCAAGGACGCGGTGAAGGACGCCGATGTCGTGATGATCCTGTTGCCCGACGAGCAGATCGCTGCCGTCTACAAGAACGACGTCGAGCCGCACATGAAGAAGGGCGCCTCGCTCGCCTTCGCGCACGGCTTCAACGTGCACTTCGGGCAGGTGGTGCCCAGGGACGACCTCGACGTGTGGATGGTGGCACCGAAGGCGCCGGGCCACACCGTGCGCGACACCTACGCGCGCGGCGGCGGCGTGCCGATGCTCATCGCCGTGCACGCCGACAAGAGCGGCAAGGCACGCGACCTGGCGCTCAGCTACGCCGCGGCCAACGGCGGCGGCAAGGCCGGCATCATCGAGACCAACTTCCGCGAGGAGACCGAGACCGACCTCTTCGGCGAGCAGGCGGTGCTGTGCGGCGGCACCGTCGAGCTCATCAAGGCCGGCTACGAGACGCTGGTGGAAGCCGGCTACGCGCCCGAGATGGCGTACTTCGAGTGCCTGCACGAGCTCAAGCTGATCGTCGACCTCATCTACGAGGGCGGCATCGCCAACATGAACTACTCGATCAGCAACAACGCCGAGTACGGCGAGTACGTCAGCGGCCCGAAGATCATCACCGCCGAGACGAAGGCGGCGATGAAGAAGATGCTGGCCGAGATCCAGACCGGCGAGTACGCGAAGAGCTTCATCCTCGAGAACCGCGCCGGTGCGCCCACGCTGATGGCGCGCCGCCGCCTGATGGCCGAGCACAGCATCGAAACCGTGGGCGAGAAGCTGCGCGCCATGATGCCGTGGATCAAGGCCAACAAGCTCGTCGACCGCTCGCGGAACTGATGCCCGCCAGGCGCCTTCGCCGCCGAGGCGTATCCTCGTGGCCATGAACGACCCAGCGCGTGCCACCGAGCCCGGCGCGTTCGCCTCCGGCGAAGCGGCCGAGGTCGTCGAGTTGCCGCGCCCGAAGCGGCGCGGCATCTACGTGCTGCCCAACGCCATCACGCTGGCCGCGCTGTTTGCCGGCTTCTACGCGGTGGTGATGGCGATGAACGGCCGCTTCGAGGTGGCCTGCCTTTCGGTGTTCGCCGCCGCGGTGCTCGACAGCCTCGATGGCCGCGTGGCGCGCATGACGCACACGCAAAGCGCCTTCGGCGAGCAGATGGACAGCCTGTGCGACATGGTCGGCTTCGGCGCCGCGCCGGCGCTCATCGTCTACGAGTGGGCGCTCAAGGGCCTGGGCAAAGCCGGGCTGATCGCCGCCTTCGTCTACTGCGCCGGGGCGGCGCTGCGGCTGGCGCGCTTCAACACCAACATCGGCGTCGTCGACAAGCGCTACTTCCAGGGCCTGCCCAGCCCGGCGGCGGCGGCGCTCGTCGTGGGCCTGATCTGGGTCATGGTCGACGCCGGCTACAAGGACGTGTCGCCGGAGCCCTGGCTCGCCTGGTCGGCCTTCGGCGTGACGCTCTACGCCGGCCTGACGATGGTGACGAACGCGCCCTTCTACAGCTTCAAGGTGTGGGGCGGGCGGCGCACGGTGCCCTTCGCGGTGATCGTCGCCATCGCGCTCGTCATCGCGCTCGTCAACGTGCACCCGCCGATCGTGCTGTTCGCGATGTTCTGCCTGTACGGGCTGTCGGGCTACGTCATCTACGCCTGGCGCAAGGCCAAGGGCCAGCGCACGAGCGTCATCGCCACGTCGACCGACGAGCCGGAGGAGCAGGGGCTGCACCCCTGAGCGGGCAGGCCGGCCAGGCGCGGCCGCCGGCCCGTGGTACATTCGCGGCCATGTCGAACGCCGGCCGCCCGATCACCTCGCTGATCGCCCTGCTACTGCTACGAGCCCTGCGGGTTCGCTGATCGCGCGCGTCCACGACAATCCCTCACCCATCGATCAACGGCCCGCCAGCGCAATGCAGCGGGCCGTTGTTCTTTGCAGATGCTGCTTGCGACCCACCCAGAAAGCCAAGGGGCACGACCATGACCGACAAGCTGATCATCTTCGACACCACGTTGCGCGACGGCGAGCAGTCGCCCGGCGCCTCGATGACGCGTGACGAGAAGCTGCGCATCGCGCGCCAGCTCGAGCGGCTGCGGGTGGACGTGATCGAGGCCGGCTTCGCCGCCAGCAGCAACGGTGACTTCGAGTGCGTGAAGTCGATCGCCGGGCACATCAAGGAGTCGGTGGTGTGCTCGCTGGCGCGCGCCAACGACCGCGACATCAGCCGCGCCGCCGAGGCGCTGAAGCCGGCGGCGCGTGCGCGCATCCACACCTTCATCGCCACGTCGCCGCTGCACATGGAAAAGAAGCTGCGCATGACGCCCGAGCAGGTGTTCGAGCAGGCGAAGCTCTCGGTGCGCTTCGCGCGCAACCTGTGCGCCGACGTCGAGTTCTCGCCCGAGGACGGCTACCGCAGCGAGCCCGACTTCCTGTGCCGCGTGCTCGAGGCCGCCATCGCCGAGGGCGCGACGACGATCAACATCCCCGACACCGTGGGCTACGCGATCCCCGAGCTGTACGGCCAGTTCATCCGCCAGCTGCGCGAGCGCATCCCCAACAGCGACAAGGCGGTGTGGAGCGTGCACTGCCACAACGACCTCGGCATGGCGGTGGCCAACTCGCTGGCCGGCGTCAAGCTCGGTGGCGCGCGACAGGTCGAGTGCACGATCAACGGCCTGGGGGAGCGCGCCGGCAACTGCTCGCTCGAAGAGGTGGTCATGGCCGTGAAGACGCGGCGCGACCACTTCAAGCTCGAGGTCGGCATCGACACGACGCAGATCGTGCCCGCGTCGCGCATGGTCAGCCAGACCACCGGCTTCGTCGTGCAGCCGAACAAGGCGGTCGTGGGCGCCAACGCCTTCGCGCAC
>JAHCKS010000096.1 GCA_026125665.1 Rubrivivax sp. | reverse complement strand
CGGGCGCCGTGGCCGACTCGGCGCGGATGCGCATCGTCGTGCCGCTCGTGGCGAGCGGGCGGTCGCCGTAGTGCACGCGGCCGGCCTCGTCGACCCAGCGGTGCACGCGTTGCTGCGCCGCGGCCGGCAGCGCGAAGGCGGCGGCCAGCGCGATGCCCACGACGGCGGTTCTCTTGTGCATGCGGCTTGACTCCCGGCGAGCAGCGCAAACCGGGCGGGAGCCGCCCTCTCGTGCTCACCGGGGGGATCGGCTCCGCGCGCCGATTCTTTAGCCCCGGCCGGCCGGTGCCGCGTGCAGCCTGCGGCAGATCTCCAGGGCCAGCGCGCTCTGGTTGAGCGTGTAGAAGTGGATGCCGGGCACGCCGCCCACGATGAGCCGCTCGCAAAGCCTCGTCACCACGTCCAGGCCGAACGCCCGGATCGACGCGGCGTCGTCCATGAAGCCTTCCATCTTCAGCGCCACCCAGCGCGGGATCTCGATGCCGTCGCGCGCGGCGAACTGCGCCACCTTGGCGTAGTTGTGGAACGGCATGATGCCGGCGACGATGGGCACCGTGACGCCGAGCTTGCGCACCTCGTCGACGAAGTGGAAGTAGGCGTCGGGGTTGAAGAAGAACTGCGTGATCGCCGCGTCGGCGCCGGCCTTCACCTTGGCCGCGAAGTGCTCGAGGTCGCGCCGGGCGTAGCGCTGCTGCGGGTGGTACTCGGGGTAGGCCGCGACCTCGATGCGCCAGTCCGGGCCCTGTGTCTCGCGGATGAAGGCGATGAGCTCGCTCGCATAGCGGAACTCGCCGGCGCTGGCGGTGCCGCTCGGCAGGTCGCCGCGCAGCGCCACGAGCCGCCGGATGCTCTGCGCGCGGTAGGTGGCAAGGATCTCGGCGATGTTCTCGCGCGTGCTGCCGATGCAGCTGAGGTGCGGCGCCGCCTCGTGCCCGGCGGCGGCGATGGCCTGCACGGTGGCCAGCGTCTTCTCGCGCGTGCTGCCGCCGGCGCCGTAGGTGACGCTGAAGAACTCGGGCCCGACCGTGGCGAGCTCGCTCACCACGGACTTCAGCTTCTCGCTGCCCACCGGCGTGTTCGGCGGAAAGAACTCGAAGCTGATCGGGACCCTGTGGCGTGTCGGCTCCAGGGTGCTCATGGCGAAGTCCCCGGGATCAGTATCGATAGCTGTCGGGCTTGTACGGGCCCTGCCTGGGCACGCCGATGTACGCTGCCTGCTCCTCGCTGAGCTCGGTGAGCTGCGCATTCAGCGTCTTCAGCTGCAGCCGCGCCACCTTCTCGTCCAGGTGCTTGGGCAGCACGTACACCTTGCCCTGCTCGTAGTAGTCGGCGTGCGTGAAAAGCTCGATCTGCGCGATCGTCTGGTTGGCGAACGAGCTGCTCATGACGTAGCTCGGGTGCCCGGTGGCGCAGCCGAGGTTCACGAGGCGCCCCTTGGCCAGCAGGATGATGCGCTTGCCGCCTTCGAAGATGACGTGGTCGACCTGCGGCTTGATCTCCTCCCACTGGCACTTCGCCTCGAGCGACGCGACGTCGATCTCGTTGTCGAAGTGGCCGATGTTGCAGACGATGGCGTTGGACTTCATCGCCTGCATGTGCTCGAAGGTGATGACGCTCTTGTTGCCGGTGGCGGTGACGAAGATGTCGGCCTTGTCGGCGGCCCAGTCCATGGTCACGACGCGGAAGCCTTCCATCGCCGCCTGCAGCGCGTTGATCGGGTCGATCTCCGTCACCCACACCTGCGCCGACAGCGAGCGCAGCGCCTGCGCGCTGCCCTTGCCCACGTCGCCGTAGCCGGCGACGACGGCGATCTTGCCGGCGATCATCACGTCGGTGGCGCGCTTGATGCCGTCCACCAGGCTCTCGCGGCAGCCGTAGAGGTTGTCGAACTTGCTCTTCGTGACGCTGTCGTTGACGTTGATGGCGCGGAACATCAGCGTGCCCTTGGCGCTCATCTCCTTCAGGCGGTGCACGCCGGTGGTGGTCTCCTCGGTCACGCCGATGATCTCGGCGCTCTTGCGGCTGTACCACGTGGGGTCCGTCGCCAGCCTGGCCTTGATGGCGGCGAAGAGGTCGCGCTCTTCCTCGCTGCCGGGGCTGGCGATGACGCTCGCGTCCTTCTCGGCGCGCTTGCCCAGGTGCATCAGCAAGGTCGCGTCGCCGCCGTCGTCGAGGATCATGTTCGGGCCTTCGCCCTTCGTTCCCTTGCCGGCGAACTCGAAGATGCGGTGCGTGTAGTCCCAGTAGTCCTTCAGGCTCTCGCCCTTGTAGGCGAACACCGGCGTGCCGGCGGCCACCAGCGCCGCGGCGGCGTGGTCCTGCGTGCTGAAGATGTTGCAGCTGGCCCAGCGCACCTCGGCACCCAGCGCCTGCAGCGTCTCCACGAGCACGGCGGTCTGGATCGTCATGTGCAGGCTGCCGGTGATGCGCGCACCCTTGAGCGGCTGCTTCGCGGCGTACTCCTCGCGGATGGCCATCAGCGCCGGCATCTCGCTCTCGGCGATGCGGATCTCCTTGCGGCCCCATTCGGCAAGGCTGAGGTCGGCGACGGCGTACTGGTCGTTGTGCAATGGCTTGAGGACGGCACTCATGGTGTCTGGGCTCCAGGCGTTGGATTGGCGATGTGCCTGCACCTCGGGGGCGCGGAGCGTGGAATGCGGGTCCTCACCCTCGACGTCCCGTCGTGCAGGTGAGCGCGGTTGCAATGCGTGGATCCGAGCCTGGCCCCGGCGGACGGGGTTGCAACGCTCCTCGGACGGCACGGATTATAGGCAGCGGCACCTCCGCTGCGCGAGGGGGCACGCCACTTCCGCACGCGCCGCGCGGCAGGACCTTCCCCGGCCACCGTGCAATCGCGGCGGATGGGGAAGGCGCAAGGCCGTTCAACCCGCCGGGGGCCGGGCGTCCAGCCTCGCGACCAGCCCCACGCGACGCCACGCGAGCGCGAGCGCGAAGAAGCCGAGCATGAAGATGAGCGCGGCCCACCACTCGGTGACGTTCTCCACGCGGCCCTTGAGCTCCTCTTCGAACAGCCAGGCCAGCAGGGCGTTGCCCAGGCCGAGCGTGACCAGCGCCAGGGCCAGGGCCACCATCGCGTGCTCGACCCAGCGCGCGAGCACGAGGCGCCCCGCCGCCACGGCCCGCTGCACGCCGCCGCCGGCGATCAGCAGGCAGATGCAGGTGCCGCCGAAGTAGACGACCGTGCCGTACTGGCGCAGCCATCGATACGCCGCCCCTTCGGTGCCGAGGAACGCGCCGTAGAGCACCAGCGCGGCCGACGCCACGATGCCCAGGGGCGCCAGCGCACCGAGCAGGCGGTACGGCGGCAGCAGCGAACCCAGCCACCGTGCCGCCAGCACCCAGCACAGCCCCTGCAGCGCGGCAGCGGGCAGCATCATGGCGCGGAACAGGTGATTGGCCAGGCCGTGCCGGGCCGCGCGACTGACGGAAACGCAGCCGTCGACGAACGGCAGGCAGGCCGGGATCTGACCCTCGGCGGTCGACAGCGCCCAGGCCGCCAGCGTGGCGACGATCGGCAGCAGCCCCGCCAGCAGCGCCAGCGGCCACAGCGGCAGCATGGCCCGACCCGCGTCGGTGGTGGCGCCGCCGGCCATCAAGCCTCCGACGCGTTCGCTGCCGCCCGGCGCGGCACCAGGAAGGCGGCGATGCGTGCAAGCTCTTCGTCGAGCGCACGACGGAAGGTGGTGTCGCGCGGAGCGCGGCCGCAGACGTAGCCGAGATCCGCGTCGAGTCGGCCATCGCGCCACGACAGGTTGCCCCAGCCGATGACCCGGTCGCGCCACAACAGCGGCAGCGCGTAGTAGCCGCGTTCGCGCCTGGCGGCGGGCGTGTACGCCTCGAAGCGGTAGGCCCAGCCCCAGAAGTGCTCGAAGCGGCGGCGGTCCCACACCACCGGGTCGAACGGCGCGAGCAGGCGCACGCGCGCCTCGTCGCGCACCCGCTGGTGCCGGGGGCTGGCCGGGTTCTCGCCGGCCGGCCAGTACCAGGTGACGCCGTCGATGCGCGCGCCGGGCAGGCGGGCCTTCGTGCGCGCGAGCGCCGCCTGCCGGCGCCCGGCCCATTGCGGCACCGCCGCGCGCAGCCTGAGCACGAGCTCGCCGAGCGTGCGCTCGGGCAACGGCGCGTACTTGGCGACGACCACGTCGACGAGCCGGTCGTAGGTGACGTCCGCCTCGGCGGCCGCGGTGTCGCCGGGCCGCGCCGCGTACAGCCGCACGCCGCCCTCGCGCCCGGCGACGCGCAGCCAGCCGCGGTAGTGCATGGCGTCCAGCAATTGCGTGCTGGCGTTGCCGGAGCCACCGAACCAGTTGCGCGCCTTGCCGTGCCCGAACTGCGCATCGACGTCGCGCGGGTGGACGGTGCCGCGCGCGCGCACGAACTCGAGCACGGCCTCGGCGCGCGCGCGCCGCGCCGCCGTCCACGGCGCGGTGCCGCTGCGCGGGTGCATCAGCCGTTGCGTGGCGCACGGCAGGAAGCCGTAGTTGACGAAGAAGTCCTCCTCGACGGCCAGGCGCGGGTAGCGCCGCTCGAGGTCGCCGGCGCGGTAGCCGGCCACGCGCTGGCGCAGCGTCAGGTCCTGCGCGCGCGCCGGTGCGCGGATCGGGTCGGCCTGGACGAAACCCAGCCGCTCGATGGCGCGCGGCAGCGTCGTCGGCGCGAAGAGGCTGCGCGCCAGCGCATGGGCGCGCAGGTGCTCGAGGGTGACGGCGACCGGCATGGCCACGTGATGATGCCGGATGCGACGCCGCCGCCGCGCTCCACGCCCCACGCCGCGTGCGCCGCAGCGGGTGGCCCGCCGTGCCGGACCCGCCCGCGGATGCGCGGAGAATCCCGGCCCATGCTTCCGGCCGCTGCGCCCCACCCGACCAGGCCCGCTGCCGCGCGGGCCGTGGGTCATCCGGCGTTGCAGGGCATCGTCGTGCTGGAACGCGGCTGGCTGTCGTCCAACAACATCCTCATCCACGCCGCCCCGGGCGAGGCGGGCGCCGTGCTCGTCGACACCGGCCACGTCGTGCACCGCGAGCAGACGCTGGCGTTGGTGCGCCACGCGCTCGCCGGCGCGCCGCACGTGCCGGCGCTCGCGCGCATCGTCAACACGCACCTGCACTCCGACCACTGCGGCGGCAACGCGCTGCTGCAGCGCGAGCTCGGCGCACCGATCGTCATCCCGCCGGGGCTGGCGGACGCCGTGCGCGCGTGGGACCTCGCGCGCCTGTCGCACGACGACTTCGGCCGGCGCGAGCGGTTCCACATCGCCGGCACGCTGGCGCCCGGCGAGAGCTTCGTCGCCGGCGCCCGGCGCTGGCAGGCGCACGCGGCGCCGGGGCACGACCCGCACTCGCTGGTCCTCTTCGACGCCGGTGCCGGTGTGCTGCTGTCGGCCGATGCGCTGTGGGAGAGCGCGGGCTTCGGTGTCGTCTTCCCCGAGCTCGTCGGCGAGGGCGGCTTCGACGAGGTCGGCGCGACCCTCGATCTCATCGAGCGACTGCCGGTGCGCGTGGTGGTGCCGGGCCACGGCGCGCCGTTCACCGACGTGGCCGGCGCGCTGGCACGCGCTCGCGCGCGGCTGCAGGCGTTCCGCGCCGACCCGGTGCGGCATGCGCGCCACGCCGCCAAGGTGCTGGTGAAGTACCACGTGATGGAGGAGCGGCGGCTGCCGCGCGCCGAGCTCGTTCGCTGGGCCGCCGCGGCGCCGCTGATGCAGCAGACGTGGCGGCGCTTCGGCGACGCGGCGGCCGGCGCGGAGCGCACGATCGAGCATTGGGTCGAGGGCTTCGTGCGCGAGCTCGCCGGCCACGGTGCGCTGGCACTGGAAGGCGGCGACGTGGTCGACCGCTGAAGCCGGGCCCGCACGATCGTCACGCCCCGCCGGCAGGTCACCCCCGCCCCGCTCGACCCGATGCCGCATCCACCCATCCGCTCACGAGGAGAACCTGCATGAACCCGACCCCCTGGAGGATCCTGCTGCCGGTGGACGGCTCGCCCGACGCGCTGGCCGCGGTGCGCAACGCGCTGCGCATGGCCGGCGCGCAGGCCGGCAGCACCTTCGTGCTCGTCAACGTGCAGGAGCCGGCCTCGCTGTACGAGGTGGTCGTTGCGCACGACGCCGAGCGCATCGCCGCGGTGAAGCGCGACGCCGGCGCCGACCTCCTGGCGCCCGCCGAGGCCCTCCTGGACGCCGCCGGCGCGCAGTACGAGAGCGAGGTCGCCGCGGGCCGGCCGGAGCACCGCCTCGCCGAGCTGGCCGAGGCCTATGGCTGCGATGCCATCGTCATGGGCGCGTGCGGCATCGGCAGCGAGCCCGGCGCCGGCGGCCTGGGGCCGGTGGCGCTGGCGCTGCTCGAGTCGAGCCCCGTGCCGGTGACCGTGGTGCGGGCGCAGCCGCCCGGCGGCGAGCAGGCCGCCGGAGCCGACGACGACGCCGACGTCGAGCGCTGAGCGCCGCCGCGGCGTCCTTCACCGCCGATGACGGAAGACGCCGAGCGCATCCTCGCCCACCTGCACGAGGTGGCGGCCGAGCGCACGCGCCGCGCCGCCGCGCCGGCGCTCGGCCGCAGCGTGCAGGCCCTGAAGCGGTTCCAGCAGCAGCGGCTGCGCGAGACGCACGCCGACCTGCTGGCCAGCCCCCGCTACCGCGCGGCCGCCACGTTCTTCTTCGAAGAGCTGTACGGCCCCGAGGACTTCGTGCAGCGCGACACCCAGTTCGTGCGCGTCGTGCCCGCGCTCGTGCGCCTCTTCCCTGCCGAGGTGGTGCGCACGGTGCTGGCGCTGGCGCAGCTGCACGCGCTGTCGGAACAGCTGGACACGGCGATGGGCGAAGCCTGGCTGCGCGACCGTGCCGACACGCGCGCGGTCCCGGTGGACGACACCGGCGAGCCCGCCATCGACGCCGCGGCCTACGGCCGCGCCTGGCGCGCCGTCGGCCGCGCCGCCGACCGCGAACGGCAGATCACGCTGATGCTGCATGTGGGCCGCGCGCTCGACCGCCACACGCGCAGCCGCCTGCTGCGCACGGGCCTGCACATGATGCGTGCCCCGGCGCGCGCTGCCGGCCTGGAGGCGTTGCAGCACTTCCTGGAAACCGGCTTCGACGCCTTCGGCGGCATGGGCGGCGCCGAGGCCTTCCTGCGCACGATCGAGCAGCGCGAGCGGGCGCTGGCGGCGCGGCTGTTCGCCGATTGCGAGGCGGCGTAGCACAACTGTGCCACGCCGCCGGCGCACGAGCTGAACGAGCGCGCCAGCGCGCAGGCGCACTTCATGCCACCACCCGCGGCCCGCACGGGCCGCGGCCGCAACTCACGCGGCCGCGCCGTCAGCGCACGTCAATCCGCCAGGATCAGCTCGCGCCAGTTCAGCCGCCGCAGCCCCACGCCCGGCGGCGTGCGCGTGTTCAGCGCCTGGCAGCCGCCCTGGTCGGTGCAGACCACGAGCCGCCGGCGGCCGAGCTGGTTGGCCTCCGAGACACTGAGCGAACGCTGTTCGGTGGCCACGCCTTCGGTCACCGTGAAGTACGCGAGCGTCGTGCCGTCGTTGGCCACGAGGTTGCTCTGCCCCGTACCGAGGTCGATGGCGTAGGCGCGGCTCTGGCCGGCCCGGCACGGGTCGCTGCTGGCCGGGCTCATGGCCAGGAACTCGAGCACGCCGAAGAACGAGGTCGACTCGGTGTTCACCCGGTACGACGGCCCGCCCGCGACGGTGTCCAGGTCCAGGTACCACCCCATCTCGTTGGACAGGTTGAGCACGATCGGGTTCTGGAGGTTGGTCAGCGCGCGCAGGCGGTTGCGCGCGAGCGGGTAGGTGAAGCCCGTGGGCGCGGTGGCGCTGAAGTTGCGCGCCGTGCCGTCGACGATGGCGTACATCGTCTGCTGCTGCGTGGTGGTCAGGTCGGTCGTGTCGAGCAGCTTGCCGGTGCCCACCGTCACCCAGCGGCGCTGGTTGTCGGGCTGCACCACCACCAGCGGCCGCGTCGTCACCGGCTGCGCGGTGCCGCTGCTGTCGGCCAGCGTGGCGATGCGCGTCGGGGCGGCGTAGGCGCCGGTGGGCGGCTTGAGGTCGAGCCGCCACAGGTTGCCGAGCAGGTCGCCGGCGTACAGGCTGTCGGCCGTGCCGTCGGTGCGGTCGAGCAGGAAGGCCTGCACGTGCGCCAGCCCGGCCTGCGAGGCGGGGGCGCCCGCGCCGGTGCTGATCTTCTGGATCAGCGCGCCGGTGCGCGGGTTGACGATGTAGATGTAGCCCACGCCGTCGGTGTTGTTGTAGCCCGAGCCGAACACCACCACCCAGCCGTGCTGCGCGGTCTTCACGACCTGCGGCTCGCCATAGGTGTAGCCGAGGTCGGGGTCGGTGAACTCCCACAGCACCTTCCCGGCCACGGCGCTCTCGCTGGTCCAGCTGCCGGGATCCGTCACGTCGATGGCGAAGTAGCTCTTGCCGCCCTTGCCCAGGCCGCTGACGAGCAGCGTGCGCCAGTCCGGCGTCGTGGAACCGGAGCCGGCGGTGCGGCTGAAGTCGATGTCGATGACCGTCGGCGACGCGTCGACGAAGAACTTGTGCTGGAAGTTCGGATCACCGCGCGCCGCCAGGCCCGTGGTGCCGGGGCTGCCGGTGGGGCCTTGGGCGAGCGAGCCGGGCACGTAGGCGAACAGCTCGGTGCCCGCGCCGGTGCCCGACAGGTTGCCGTTGATCGCGTGCAGCATGCCCGCATTGGTGCCCACGTAGACCACCGGCGTGCGCCCGGCATGGGCCGTCTTGAAGGCGGCATATCCCGGGTTGGTGGCCGAGGACCAGGGCTCGTTGGGTGCGCCCACCACGCGGGGGCGTGAGTTGACGATGTCGCCCATCAGGCGCGCGCGCGTGCGGTAGGCACGCGCGCTGCCCGTGGTGGTGGACGCGGTTTCGTGCTGCCGGTCGCCACGCAGGTAGTTGACGTAGTCGGCGCTGTCGTCGCCGGTGCGGTAGGAGGTGTCCAGCGCCGTGCGTTGCGCGGTGGCGAGGCTGGCGTGCCTGAACGCCACGGCCTGGCTGGTGGCGGTGTTCCAGGTGACGATGCGGCGGCCCGTGTCCCAGCCCGCGCCGGCGGCCTGTGCATCCAGGCGCGTGGCGAAGGTCCATGCCACCGTCTGCGAAGGCTGGCCCGTGACGGCGTTGAACGAGGTGGTGGAGGCGGTGACGTCGCCGGACCAGTCCGAGGGCTCGTACTTGGCGCTGTAGCTGGCCACGCCGGTCTGCGCCACCTGCGGCGCCGAAGTCGAGAAGGCGGTCGTGAACTGCCGGAAGCCCTCGTTGATGCGGGCGAAGGCGCGCGTCAGGCCACTGACGACGGTGTCCGGGCGCGAGGCGACGAAGTAGTTGTCCGGCCGCGGCTGCGTGCTGGTGTGGGCCGTTTCGCCGCTGGTGCTCCACCAGGCCTGCGGCAGGTCGGTGGTGCGCGCCCAGGGGTCGAAGTCGTCCGGCACGGTGAAGCCGCCGAACTTCGTGGCGAGGTAGTACTGGTTGTCGATGCGGTACGTGCTGTACTCGAGCACGTCGAGCCAGAAGGTCTGCACGGTCTGCTTGCCGCGCGTCTTCGGCGCGTTGGGGTCGTCGGGCCGGATGTCCGTGGTGTTGGCCAGGTAGGCCATGCCGGCGATGTGGTAGCCGGAGTACTGGCCGCTGCCGTCGTTGAGCGCAGAGCCGAGGTTGGCCTTCGGGCCGCCGTGCAGCGCCCCGACCTTGTCCGTGGCCGTGCCCACCGCCATCGTGTCACCGGACACCGCCGTCGGCTTCGTCGGCTCGCCGGTGGTCACGCTGACACCCGGCAGGTTCTTGTCGCGGTGCGTGTTCACGTCGCCGATGCCGAGCACGACGCTGCGCTGGCACGAGTACTGCAACGGGTCGCCCCAGGTCGTGATGACGGGGAAGCCGTCCATCCAGACCGTCTTCGTGTTCGTCGCCGCGGCGCCCATCGCCGACCACTCGGGCACGTTGCCCTGGTTCTTCAGGTAGCGCAGCGCCGCATAGTAGAGCTCGCCCGCCGGGTCGAGCGACTTGTACCAGCTGCTGGTGGTGCGCGAGACGCCCCCGGCCAGCGGCACCTGGCCGAACTTGTTGAGGTAGTTGATGACCCCGCTGTCGCTGATGGTGACACCAAACTCGGTAGTGGATGCGGCGGCATCGGCCGCGTCGGGGTTGGTCACGAAGACGCCCGTGTTCGCGTCCCACTCGGCGGCGGCGTTGGCCAGCGGGTTGGCCGTCGGCGTCAGCCGGTAGGTCGGGCCGACGTACTTCTGGCGGGCACGCAGCACTGCGCCGTCGCGGCTCCACGTCTGGTCGTTCAGGTAGCCGAAGGACGAGAAGCGCATGCGCTCGGCGTACTGATGCAGCAGCCCGGTGGGCTTGTGCGTGCCGCCGGGGTAGGCGGTGCAGTTGGGCTCCAGGCCGCCCGCGGCCGCGCCGCTGTCGCACACCTTGACGCGCACGCTGAGCTCGTAGACGTTGGTCGTGGTCAGCGGAACCGCGGGGTTGTAGTCGAGTCGCAGCGCGTCGGAGTAGAGGTCGCTCGTGCTTGCGCTGTTGGTGAAGCGCAGCTTGTTGCCGATGCCCTGCACGCGCAGCGTCAGCCGCGACCAGGTGTCCATCGGCGTGGCCTCGGCGATCTTCGAGCCGCCGGTGAAGCTGCGGTCGGGGAAGTTGGAGGTGCCGCCCTGGCCCGACGCGTAGGCCTTCTCGAGCCAGGTCTCGGTGGCGTTGTCGCGCACGCGGTAACCACCGGTGAGCACCATGCGGAACGGGTCGATGGTCTGCATCGTGGCCCAGTTCATGAAGTTGCCGCTCCACTTGGCGGCATGGGTCCCGGTGCAGGTGCGGGACGTGGCCTGTCCGGCGGGCGCGAAGTGGCGCAGCGCCTCGTTGGCGTCGTGGTTGTAGACGTAGCACTTGTTGGGGTCGAAGTAGCCGACGTAGACCTTGGTGGGGTCGTACTCGGTGTCCAGGTGCGCGACGCTCACCACCGTGGGGTACTCCACCGACAGCGCCAGCACCACGTTGCCCGGTGGCGTGATGCCGCTGAGCACCGGACGGTCCGACAGCGGCGTGGTGGCCCACGCGGTGTTGAAGCACACACCACCGAGCAGCGCGAGGGCGAGGGCCGGCGGGAGCGGGCGCCTGGCGACGCGGCGGCGGGTGGAGGCGGGGGTGGTCATGGTGCGGCTCCCGCCCTTCAGAGCGTGAACGTGGTTTGGAGGAAGGACTGCGTGTTGCGCGGCCCGGTGGCACGGATGCTCAGGCGGTACACGACGCGCCGCTGCAACGCACCCAGCCCGGTGGCCGAGGCGTTCTGCGCGCTGTTGCGCTGGCTGGCGCTGTCGCTGCTGGTGGTGCCGGCATCGGACATCGTGCAGTGCGTCTCGTCGGCCACGCCGGCGTTGGCGCACAGCCGGTCGAGCACCCAGCGCAGCGCGATGGCCTGGCCGGCCACCGTGATGTCGTTGGCCGTGCTCCACGCCGCGTTGAAGTTGGAGTCGGTGGCCAGCAGCGCGGTGGGAATGCCCTGCGCGTTGGTGGGCAGGATCGTGGCGCTGTAGTTGCTCGCCTGCAGGTTGTTCTGCCGTGCCGCCTCGGCCGCGAGCGCGCCGCTTTGCAGCGCCGTCATCACCGTGGCGGCGGCGCGCTCGGCCTGGTTCGTCAGGTCGCGCTTGAACGACAGGTTGCCGGTGTTCAGCATCGCCGTGTTCATCGAGCGCACGATGGCCGTGGCACCGATGAGCAGGAGGGTCAGGGCCATCAGGGCCACGATCAGCGTGGCGCCACGGCGGGCCGGTCGAGCCGTCGGGGGTCGCATGGGCTGGGCAGGCATGGCGGGTCAGATGAGCATGACGTTGCGAAGCGGCACCGTGAACTCCAGCAGGCGGTAGCGGTACCGCTGCTCGTCGGCGCTGAGCGCGCGCGTGTGGCGCAGCGCAGCGGCGAGGTCCGGGAAGAGCTGCAGGCTGGCGCCGGTGACGGCCGTGCGGTCCGGCGTGGCGTTGCGCAGGATCATGCCGACGCGCACCGCCAGGATGCGGTAGAGGTTGGTCTGCGCCGTGGCGCTGCCGTCCATCAGCGCGGCCGCCGTCCACGGGCTCGTCGCCGGATCCACCCACTGGTCGACGATGCGGTCGTCATTGGTGTCGATGCCGTAGCGCGCCCGCAGCTCGATCACGCCGTCGGCCAGCGGCGTGACCGTGTCGCTCGCGCCGCCGGCCAGCCGCAGCATGTCGAGCGACACCAGCGTGCGGTCGGCCGACAGGCCCAGCAGCAGCAATGACGGCGTGTTCCCGGCGGCGTTGCCCAGCGGGATCACGCTGACTTCGCCCACGGTGCCGAAGTCCACGAGGTTCAGCGTGCCGATGGTGGCGGCTGCGTAGTCGGCGCCGAAGTCGATCTGCTGGCTGGCGCCACCGGCGAAGCCTGCCGCGGTCTGTTGCAGCATGCAGTCGGCCCGCCCCTGCTCGGCCATCAGGATGAGGTCGCGCTGGCGCAGCCCCACGGTGGCGGGCACGCGCACCCCGTTGGCCGTGACCGAACCGGCCAGCATGCGCAGCGGCGCCTCGCCCAGGCCCGAGTTGCCACCGACCAGGGCCAGCACGTCGCTGCCGCCCGCCCCCGCGCCGGCGTGCACGAGCACGGGTGCCATGCGCGGGCTGCGGCTGACGGCCGCGAACGGCGCGGGCCAGTCCGAGCCGCGCGGCAGCAGCTGCGTGCCGCCGCGCGCCGCCATGATGCGACAGCCGTAGGTGGACTGCCACGCCTGGCTGAAGCCGGAGCCGGCACTGCGCATCATGCGGTCGACCAGGTGCGTGACGTGCGCGGCGTTGAGGACGACGTCGTTGCTCGAGGTCAGCGTGCGCCGGGCGCCCTCCTGCCGCACGAGAATGGCGCTGACGGCGATCGTCAGCAGCATGCCGAGCGTGACGGCGACCAGCAGTTCGATGAGCGTGAGGCCACGCCCCGGGAAGGCGGCGCGTTTCACGGCAGCATCACGTCGGTGACGAAGCGGTGGCGCTCCTGCGCGGCCGGCGCCGTGACCGGGCGCCACGCCACCGTGATGCGTGCGGTGTTCCCGTTCACCGTGACGCTGCCCAGCGCGTTGGGCAGGCCGCCGGCGGTGGTGTCGGCCACCCGCAGGGCCCACGCATCGGTCACCGCCGCGGGCAGATTGACGGTGCGCGAGGCCCACATCTCCGAGGCCAGTTCGTTGGCCAGCAGCGAGGCGCGCAGCTGGTCCTCGGCCGACACCGAGATCTGCACCGCCTGCGCCTGCAGCGAGACGACGCCGATCAACCCGACCGAGATGAGCACCGTCGAGACCAGCACCTCGAGCAGGGACACGCCGCGTCGCAGCGCGCGGCGAGGGGACATCGGCTTCATGTCGGGCAACCGTCGGGATGGGTGTCGGAGAGGGTGCGGGCGGGGTCGCACAGGCGGGTCTGCCCGCCCAGCGCGACGGTGACCCGCAGCGAGCGGTCGGCGCCGCTGCGTGCCACGTCGTAGCTGTGCAGGCCGCTGGCGTCGGGCACGCAGGCGGCACCGCCGCCGGGGGAGGCATTGGCCACCACGCGGCCGGTGGAGTTGAAGCACAGCGCGGTGGGCCCGGTGATCGTGGTGCCGGCGGCCACGTCGGCCAGCGTGCCGCACTGGACGACCTCGGCGGCCTCGCCGTCCAGCAGCGGCACGGTGCGAACGACCCAGAAGCGCCCGTTGGCGGAAGCCGTGTTGGCCGTCGTGCACGCGGCGCTGTCGGTGAGGAAGAAGACGACCTGGCGCTGCCGGCGCACGGCCTCGGTCTGCGCCAGCCTCAGGCCGTTCTGCAGGCTGTCGGCGACGGTGCGCACCTGCGAGTTGCGCACCCACGTCGACAGGGAAGGCGCGGCCAGGGCCAGCAGCAGCGCCGCCAGCACGACGGTGATCATGAGCTCGATGACCGAGAAGCCGCGGCGCGCACCGCGACGCACCTGTCGCACCGGGCCGCTGCTCAGCATGCCTGCCCCTTCTTCGTGATCCACTTGTTGGCGCAGGTGGCCCAGCCGGCGGGTGCCGCCGTCGTGGCGCGCACGTCGAGCTGGTTGATCGTGAAGGTGAAGCCGTTGGTCGGCCCGCTGCCCACCGCCTGCACCGTGAACGTGGTGCCGTCCGGCGTGCCCGAACAGCTGACGGTGAACGAGCCATGCGTCGTCGCCGTGCCGCACGGCGTGGTGAACGCCCCGACCGTGGCGTAGGTCCGGTTGTCCTGGAAGTGGCGCTCCATGTTCGCGCGCACCGCCGAGAGCCCGTTGATGCCGTCGGTGATGTGGCCGCGGATGACGTAGTCGCGGTAGCTCGGATAGGCCACCATCGACAGGATGGCGACGATCGCCACGGTGATCATCAGCTCGATCAGCGTGAAGCCGCGGTCGCGGGCCACCGGGCGGGAGATCGGGCGGGCAACGAGGTTCATCGATTCGACTTCAACGGCAGGGGGCTTCATGTGCACGTGCGGGGCGCCGGATACCGCTGCAAACATGGTGCGGCGGCGGTGTCTTCTCGGGGGTGGCTCTGCATGTCCGTGCAACAGCGTGTGATCAGGAGGCGGCGGCCCGGTAACGGGTTGTATCTTCCCTGGCTCGGGCGATGGGCGTGGTCGCGATGTTCCGACATTGCAGCGTGCCGCACGATGTCCGTCGCTCCCCGGTTCGTGGGTCGACGGCGAGAACGATGACGCATCGCGCGCCGCGCGGTTACTTCGCGATATCAACTGCACCGGGCACCTTCGCCGCTCGTCGCGGCTCGCGCACCGTTCGTCCGAGCGGGCCCCCTCGGTCGGCGGGCCGTCGCTGCCGCGCAGGTCGATGAGTAGATGGCCCGTTAGAACCGTTCGTCGCCGCTCGCTGACCGCCCGTCGGCTTCAGCGCCGCCGCGCCAGCGTCAACCCGTCGCCGATCGGCAGCAGCGAGAGATCGATGCGCTCGTCGGCGTGCAGCTTGGCGTTCAACCGCTGCAGCGCCGCCGTGTCCTCGCTCTTCGCCGGTCGCGCCACGCTGCCGCCCCACAAGGTGTTGTCGATCGTGATCAGGCCGCCCGGTCGCACGAGCGGCAGGCAGCACTCGTAGTAGGCGTCGTAGCCGGCCTTGTCGGCGTCGATGAAGGCGAAGTCGTAGCTGGCCGCGGCGCCGGCGGCCAGCTCGGCGCGCAGCGTCTGCAGCGCCGGGGCCAGGCGCAGGTCGATCTTGTGCGCCACGCCCGCCTGCTGCCAGAACGGCCGGCCCACGCGCGTGTACTCGTCGCTGATGTCGCAGGCGATGAGGCGGCCGTCGTCGGGCAGCGCCAGGGCCACGGTCAACGCGCTGTAGCCGGTGAAGACACCGACTTCGATGGCGCGGCGCGCGCCGATCAGCTTGACGAGCAGCGCCATGAACTGGCCCTGCTCGGGCGAGATCTGCATGCCGGCGTGCGGGTGCGCGGCGGTGGCCGCGCGCAATGCCGCCTGCGCCGCATGCTCGCGCAGCGAGTGTTCGCGCAGGTAGGCCTGCAGCGCCTCGTCGAGCTGCAGCGAGCTGCGTGCCATGGCGTCGCGCGCCCCGGGTGCCGCGGGCGGTGCGCTCAGCCCTTGGGGGCCGGATGGATCGAGTCGACCCAGCGCACTTCCTCGGGCTTCTCGACCATCGGGATGTCCAGGTTCACCACCACCGGTTCCTGCCCGCTGCGCACGAGCACGCACGACAGCGGCTCGTCGTCGCTGGCGTTGATCTCCTGGTGCGGCACGTAGGGCGGCACGTAGATGAAGTCGCCGGGGCCTGCCTCGGCGACGAACTCGAGCTGCTCGCCCCAGCGCATGCGCGCGCGGCCGCTGACGACGTAGATGACGCTCTCGACCGGGCCGTGGTGGTGCGCGCCCGTCTTCGCCTTCGGGTGGATGACGACCGTGCCGGCCCACAGCTTCTCGGCGCCGGCGCGCGCGTGCGTGATGGCCGCGGCACGGTTCATGCCGGGCGTCTGCGGCGTGTGGATGTCGAGCTCGTCGGCGTGCACGACACGCACGCCGTCCAGGCGCCAGCGGGGGGTGGGGGCTTCGCTCATCGGTCACCTCCTGGGCGACGAGGCTAGCACGCCACCGGCAGGCGCATGAAGAACGACGGGCACCTCACGGTGCCCGTCCGGCCATCGGCGCGCGAGGCGTGCGCAGGACCGGCAGCCGTCCCCTAGAGCCCGGCCGCCGCCTTCAATGCCGCGGCCTTGTCGGTCCGCTCCCAGGAGAACTCGGGCTCCTCGCGCCCGAAGTGCCCGTACGCCGCCGTCTTCTCGTAGATCGGGCGCAGCAGGTCGAGCATCTGGATGATGCCCTTCGGGCGCAGGTCGAAGTGCTCGTTGACGAGCGCGGCGATCCTGTCGTCGGAGATCTTGCCCGTGCCTTCGGTGTAGACGGTGACGTTCATCGGCCGCGCCACGCCGATGGCGTAGGCCACCTGCACCTGGCACTGGCGCGCCAGGCCGGCGGCGACGACGTTCTTCGCCACGTAGCGCGCGGCGTACGCCGCCGAACGGTCGACCTTGCTCGGGTCCTTGCCGCTGAAGGCGCCGCCGCCGTGCGGGCAGGCGCCGCCGTAGGTGTCGACGATGATCTTGCGGCCCGTGAGGCCGCAGTCGCCCTGCGGGCCGCCGATGACGAAGCGGCCGGTGGGGTTGATCAGGTACTTCGTGTCCTTCAGCCACTCCCTGGGCAGCACCGGCTTGATGATCTCCTCGATCACCGCCTCGTAGAACTCGGGCTTCATCTTCGTGCCCAGGCTCATCTCGGGCGCGTGCTGGCTGCTGAGCACCACGGTGTCGACGCTCGCCGGCTTGCCGTCCACGTAGCGCATCGTCACCTGGCTCTTGGCGTCGGGGCGCAGGAAGGGCAGCTTGCCGTTCTTGCGCAGCATCGCCTGGCGCTCGACGAGGCGATGCGCGTAGTAGATCGGCGCGGGCATCAGCACCGGCGTCTCGTCGCAGGCGTAGCCGAACATCAGGCCCTGGTCGCCGGCGCCGGTGTTCAGGTGGTCGTCGCTGGCGTGGTCCACGCCCTGCGCGATGTCGTTGCTCTGCTTGTCGTAGGCCACGAGCACGGCGCAGCCCTTGTAGTCGATGCCGTACTCGGTGTTGTCGTAGCCGATGCGCTTGACGGTGTCGCGCGCGACCTGGATGTAGTCGACCACCGCGTTGGTGGTGATCTCGCCGGCCAGCACGACGAGGCCGGTGTTGGTCAGCGTCTCGGCGGCGACGCGCGAGCGCGGGTCCTGCTTGAAGATCGCGTCGAGGATGGCGTCGGAGATCTGGTCGGCCACCTTGTCGGGATGGCCTTCGGAAACCGATTCGCTGGTGAAGAGGAAGTCGTTCGCCACTTGGGGCTCCATTCACGGGTTGCACTGACTCGCGTCGCGCGCCGGTCAGTGTTGCTGGAGCCGCGGCGAACGCTTTAGCGGAGGGGGTAGATGGAGCCGGTGGCTCCGCGGCTGCTGTGCTCTTCGCCCGCCGGCCGTGGCCAGCCGCTCGCTTAAGCTTCGCACCCGCCGGCCGCCCCGCAAGTTGTCCTGTTAACTCGGCGGCCGTGTGGCGAATCATAACAACCATGCCCTTGCTGCTCTGGCTGCTGCGCGGTCTGGCGCGCTGCCCGCTGCGCCTTTTGCACGCCCTCGGAACGGGGGCCGGCTGGGCGGCCTACGTGCTGTCGCCGAGCTACCGGCGGCGGCTCGACGCCAACGCGGCGCTGGCCGGCGTCGACACCACCGATCGCCGCCGCGCGGTGGCCGCCGCCGGGCAGATGTCGCTGGAGACACCGCGCCTGTGGCTGCGGCCGCACGACGCGCCGATCGCCGACCCCGTGCGTTGGGAAGGCGCCGGGCTGGTCGACGAGGCGCTGGCCGCCGGGCGGGGCCTCGTGCTGCTGACGCCGCACATGGGCAGCTTCGAGGTCTGCGCGCAGGCCTACGCCGAACGCTTCGGCGCGCGCCAGCCGATCACCGTGCTGTACCGCCCGGCGCGCCAGGCGGCGCTGCGCGAGCTGCAGGAGCGTGCACGGGCGCGGCCGCACCTGCACACGGCGCCGGCCACGCTGGCCGGCGTGCGGCTGCTGATGCGCGCGCTCAAGCGCGGCGAGACGATCGGCCTGCTGCCCGACCAGGTGCCGCCGGACGGCATGGGCGTGTGGGCGCCCTTCTTCGGCCAGCCCGCCTACACGATGACGCTGGCGGCCAGGCTCGTGCGGCAAAGCGGCGCCGCGGTGCTGGCCATCTGGGGCGAGCGGCTGCCACGCGGCGGCGGCTTCGTCGTGCGGCTTTCGGCATTGCCCGTGCCGCTGGCCTCGCCCGACGCCCTGCCGGCAGGTGCCGAAGACGCGGTGCTCGCCGACGCCATCGCCATCAACCGCAGCATGGAAGCGGTGATCCGCACGCTGCCGTCGCAGTACCTGTGGGGCTACCACCGCTACAAGCAGCCGCGCCAGGGCGAGGCGCCCGGTGCCGGGGCGCAGCCGGTGAACACGCCGCAATGAACCGCACCGCGTTCACGCCGGCAGCGCTCGGCGCGCGCGCACTGCTCGCCTTCCTGTGGCTGCTGCAGTGGCTGCCGCTGCCGGTGCTGGCCGCGCTCGGGCGCGCCCTCGGGGCGTTGCTGCATCGCGTGGGGCGCAGCCGCCGCCGCGTCGCCGTCGCGAACGTGGCGCTGTGCCTGCCCGAGCTCGACGCGGCGGCGCGTGCCGCGCTCGTGCGCGAGCACTTCCGCTGGCTCGGCCGCAGCATCATCGAACGCGCGCTGCTGTGGTATGCGCCACGGCGGCGGCTCGAACGCCTGGTGCACGTCGAAGGCGACGTCGGCCTGGCGGACCGCAGCGAGCGCCCCGTGATGTGGCTCGTGCCGCACTTCCTGGCGCTGGACGTGGCCGGCGTCGCGACCCAGCTCTTCCAGGGCCGGCGCGTGTGCAGCATCTACTCGGCGCAGAGCAACGCGGTGCTCGACGCGGCGATGAAGCGCGGCCGCATCCGCTTCGGCAACGCCGAGATCTTCTCTCGCCAGGAGAGCGCGCTGCCGCTCGTGCGCGCCATCAAGCGTGGCCAGGCCTTCTTCAACCTGCCCGACATGGACTTCGGCCTGCGCGACGCCGCCTTCGTGCCCTTCTTCGGCCACCCGGCGGCGACGCTGCTGGCGCCTTCGCGCCTGGCGCGTTCGCTCGGCATGGTCGTGCAGCCGGTGGTGGCCGAGCTGCTGCCCGGCGGCCAGGGCTGGCGCGTGCGCTTCCTCGACCCGTGGACCGACTGGCCCACCGACGACGCCGAGGCCGACGCAGCGCGCATGAACCGCTGGATCGAAGGCGAGATCCGCCGCAACCCGGCCCAGTACCTGTGGGTGCACAAGCGGTTCAAGACGCGGCCGCCGGGGGCGCCGCCGTTGTACTGACGCGCTGCTGCCCGGCCCGAATCCGCCGACCGTCCCCGAGTCCGTGCCATGCGCCCGGCACCCGCCCCGCCGCCCCGTCTGGACCGTCTGGCCCCGGTGCTGGCGGCGCTGTCGCTGGCCACCGACCTCGGCGGCGGTTTCGGCGACGAGGCGGCCCTGCGCACCGCCGTGCTGGCGCGGCGCGTGGCGGCGGCGGCCGACTTCGACGCGGCGGTGCAGGCGCACGCGCTGTGGGCCGGCGTGCTGCGCTTCCTCGGCTGCACGGCCTACGCCCACGAGGAGGCGCTGCTCGTCGGCGGCGACGACCTCGGCTTCCTGCAGACCTTCGCCGACGTCGACCTGGCCTCCAAGCCGGCGATGCTGCGGCGCGCCCTCGCGTCGCTGGCCGCCGGCACCGGCACGCTGAACCGCCTGCGCGCGCTCGTCGCGTTCCTCGCCGACCCGCAGGCCGGCGCCAAGGTCTCGGCGGCGCATTGCGCGCTCGGCGAGCAGCTGGCTCGCGACCTGGCGATGCCTGCGCCGGTGTGCGAAGCGCTGGCGCAGATGTACGAACGCTGGGACGGGCGTGGCCAGCCGCACGGCCTGGCCGGCACCGCGCTGGCCCCGGCCGCGCGCGTGCTGCACCTAGCGCACGTGCTCGAGGTGTTCTCGCGCATGCACGGCGTGCCGGCGGCGCTGGCCGAGGCAGCGCGCCGGCGCGGTCGGCACTTCGACCCCGCCGTCGCCGACGCCGCGGCGGCGCAGGGCGCGGCGCTGTGGGCCGGCTTCGAGCCTGCGGCCATGGCGGCATTGCTGCTGGCCGAGGAGCCGCTGCCGCATCGCGGCTTCGCTGCCGCGCCCGGTGACGACGAGACCGGGTTCGAGGCGCCGCGCCGCGTCGCCTGCGCCTTCGCCGCGTACGCCGACGTGAAGTCGCCGTTCACGATCGGCCATTCGTTCGAGGTGGCGCGCGTGGCGGTGTCGGCGGCACGCCGGCTGGCGCTGGACGAGCGCACGGTGGCACGGCTGGAGATCGCCGCGCTGCTGCACGACCTCGGCCGCGTGGCGCTGCCCAACGGGCTGTGGGACGCGCCGCGCCGCTTCGGCCCGGCGGAGCGAGAGCGCGTGCGGCTGCACAGCTACCAGACCGAACGCGTGCTGGCGCAGTGCGACGCGCTGCGTGAGCTGGCCGACTGGGCCGGTGCGGCGCACGAACGCCTGGACGGCAGCGGGTACCACCGCCGGCCCGGCGCGGCGGCGCTGCCGCTGCCCGCGCAGATCATCGCCGCGGCCGACGCCTGGGTCGGCATGCGTTCGGCGCGCGCGCATCGCCCGGCGCTCGACGACGCGGCGGCGCGGCGGGAGATGCAGCAGTCCGTGCGGCGCGGTGCCTTCGCCTTGGCGGTGGCCG
>JAHCKS010000095.1 GCA_026125665.1 Rubrivivax sp. | reverse complement strand
CGGCCGCGTGCGGCGCTGCGCCCGGCCAGCGTCGCGCGCTTCGACCTCACGCTGGCCTGCGGCAACGAGCGGCGCACGCTGCGCGTGCCGCCGGAAGGCGTCGAGGGCGTCGCATTCGAAGAACAGCGGCTGCGCTGCGTCGTCGACGGCGTGCAGCGCCAGCTGCTTGCCGTCCTCGGCGCCGACGGCTCGCTGCAGCTGGCGCTCGACGGCGCCGTGTTCCGCTTCACCGAGGTCTCGCCCTTCCCGGCCGCCGAGAGCACCGCCGACCCGCGCCGCGCGCGCGCGCCGGTGGCCGGCATCGTGGCGCAGGTCAGCGTCGCGGTCGGGCAGGCGGTGCAGGCCGGGCAGCCGCTGGTCTGCGTGGAAGCGATGAAGATGGAGATGTGGCTCACCGCCACCGCGGCCGGCACCGTGAAGGCGGTGCACACGCAAGCGAAGGCGCCGGTCGCAGCCGGCGCCGTGCTCGTGGAACTGGAGATCGCCGAATGAACGCTGCCACAACCGCATCCACGCCGACGGCCGGCCGCAACGACGACCGGGCCATCCTCACCTGCGCGCTGACCGGCGTGCTCACCGACCCGAAGCAGCACCCGGTGCCCGTGACGCCGGCGCAGATGGCCGCCGAGGCGCGCGACGCCTTCAACGCCGGCGCCAGCATCATGCACGTGCACCTGCGCGCGCAGGAGCCGGGCATGGGCCACCTGCCGAGCTGGGACCCCGACGTCGCCGAGGCCGTGGTGGAGGCCATCCGCGCCGCCTGCCCGGGGGTGATCATCAACCTCACCACCGGCGTCGTCGGCAAGGACGTCTCCGGCCCCATCGCCTGCCTGAAGCGCGTGAAGCCCGAGGCCGCCGCGTGCAACGCCGGCAGCCTGAACTACCTGAAGATCAAGGAAGACGGCACTTGGGCCTGGCCACCGATGGTGTTCGACAACCCGGTGGCCAAGATCCAGCAGATGCTGGACGCGATGCGCGAGACGGGCACGCACCCGGAGTTCGAGTGCTTCGACGTCGGCATCGTGCGCAGCGTGGGCATGTACCTGAAGGCCGGCATGTTCAGCGGCGTGCCCGAGGTCAACTTCGTCATGGGCGTGGCCAGCGGCATGCCCGCCGACGCCGAGCTGCTGGCGCTGCTGCCGCGTTATGCGCCGAAGGACGCGGTGTGGCAGACCACGCTCATCGGCCGCGCCGAGGTGTGGCCCGTGCATCGCAAGACGGCCGAGCTCGGCGGCATGCTGCGCACAGGCCTCGAGGACACCTTCTACCTGCCGGGCGGCGAGCGCGCCCGCGGCAACGGCCAGCTCATCGAGACGCTCGCGCGCGTGGCGCGCGAGTGCGGGCGCGAGATCGCCAGCCCCGCCGAGGCGCGCGCGCGGCTGGGGCTGAAAGGCGCGCCGGTCGCGGCCTGAGCCCGCATGGACCTCGAAGCACCCCGCAACGGCCGTGGCTCGCACGCCCACCACCCCGTGACCACGCCCGCCGGCCCGCCGCGCAGCGCCGAGGAGCAGGCGCGCTTCGAGCACGCGCTGCGCGAGATGTTCGAGCAGCACATCAGCTTCAACCAGCTGCTGGGCCTGCAGATCCTGGCGATGCAGCCGGGCGACGTGCGCGGGCGCTTCGGGATGCGGCCCGAGCTCGTCGGCCACTTCGCCTATGGCCGCCTGCACGGCGGCGTGATCTCGTCGGTGCTGGACGCGATGGGCGGGCTGGCGCTGATGGTGGCGATTGCCGAGCGCCACCCGCACGAAGGCGCCATGCAGGTGATGCACCGCTTCGCGCGCATGGGCACCATCGACCTGCGCATCGACTTCCTGCGCCAGGGCATCGGCAAGCACTTCGACGCCAGCGCCCAGGTCACGCGCCTGGGCGGGCGCATCGGCTCCACGCAGATGGCGCTGCACAGCGACAGCGGCGAGCTCATCGCCACCGGGGCGGCGGCGTTCGTGGTGTCTTGATCTCGTCCTGACCCGATTGGAGCCTCGGCGGGCCCGATGCGGCTTGCCATCGCGGTTGAGGCGTTGGGTCCGAAAGTCGCCCTCGTGTTCGAAGGCCGAGGCGGCAAAGGTGCGCCCGGGCCGGTGGCGGCGCGCATTGAGGGCGCCGAGGAGCGCAGGAACTCGAGGTCGGCCGCGCCAGCGGCCAAGCGGGCATGTCTGAAGCCCTGTACCAAACCCAGGGCCGAGTTTGCCCGCTTGCCTCGACTTCCGAGCACCGCAGGGCAGCCGTCGCCGAAGGCGGCGGCCGCCCGATCTGCGCGCCGGCACCGGCCCGGGCGCACCTTTGCCGCCTCGGCCTTCGAACACGTTGAGCTGCGCCAGGCGTCGCAGGCACAACGCAACACGTTGCGGCGCCGAACCGCAGCCGGGGCGGCGCTGCGCGCCGTGGCAGCGTGGCGCTGCCCAAGCCAGGGCCAATCCGCAGGACGTGGCCGCCAGCGACGCCGTGAACGGTCGAGGACGTGCCGAATCCTCAGTGATAGTCGTCTTCGCGCTGATGCCGGATCGCCGAAACGGCGACCTCGCTCTCGCTGATGATCTCGAACAGCGCAACATACCCCGAGCGGCCGAACGGAATGATCAGTTCACGCTCCAGCGGGCTGCTGCCCACCTTGCGGCAGGTGTAGGGGTTGGTCTCGAGGATGCGCATCTCGCGACGGATCGCATCGACGGCGCGGAGCGGTAGGTCGAAGTCGCCATGTTCGAGCGCGATCTCGATGAGGAACTCCTCCAGGCGCCGGAGATCCTCGAGTGCCTCTCGGGTGAGCCGAACCGAGAAGCTCACCGAGCAGGTCCGGTCTTCCCTTTGCCCTTGCGCTGTGTCCGCATGCGCGTCTCCAGTCGCTCCCGCATGTCTGCCAACACGCGGTCGGCGGGGTAGAACTCACCGGTCTGCTTGGCCCTGGCCAGCGACGCGCGCCCTCGGGCCAGGAACTCCGCCTGCGCCTTGCGACGCCGGGCAGCTTCAAGCGCGGCTTTTTCGACGAACTGGGACAAGCTCTCACCGTCGTGGAGCACGGCCTCGATCTCGCTGCGTACGGACTCTTCGACCCGGACGGGAGGCAGTTGGGCGGTCTTCATGGGCCGAATGTATCGCATTTGCTATGCATCAGGGTCGCTCCGGTCTTTTAACAAGCGGTTGTTTGGTACATTGGCGTGCCGCGGTCGAGGCCAGCCTTCCCGGTCGGCCTTGGGCTCTCCGCTGCGCACGCCCCTTCCACCCATGCCCGCCACCGCACGCACCGCCCCTGCCCTGCCCCGCACGGCGGACCGCCGCCCACGCCCGGCGGCCACGCCACCGGGACCGCGCCGCGCCACCGCCCGCCAGGTCCATGCCGACAGCCGCGCTCCGCTGGTGCTGGACGCGGCGGCGCGCCTGTTCTGCCGCCAGGGCTTCGAAGGCACCACGGTGCGTGACATCGCCGGCGCGGCGGGCATGCTGCCCGGGTCGCTGTACTGCCACTTCGCCACCAAGGAAGACCTGCTGGTGGCTGTGTACCTGCGCGGCGTGGAACAGATCTGCGCCGCCGTCGATGCCGCCGTGCGGCCGCTCGCCGACCCGTGGGAAAGACTGGAGGCCGCCTGCGTGGCCCACCTCGAGGCCATCCTGCGCGACGACGACTACGCGCGCGTGGTGGTGCGCGTGCGCCCGGCCGACGTGCCCGGCGCCGCCGGCCGCCTGGTGGCGCCGCGCGACCGCTACGAGGCGCTGTGGCGCGCGCTCGTCGCCGCCCTGCCCCTGCCCCGCCGCACCGACCGGCGCGCCTTGCGGCTGATGCTGCTGGGCGCGCTCAACTGGGCGCAGAACTGGTACCGCGCCGATGGCGCCTCGTCGCCGCGCGGGCTGGCGCGCCAGTTCACCGCGTTGCTGAAGCAGAGCCTGGAGACCGCCGCCTCATGACCGAAGCCCCCGCCTTCATCCCCAAGGTCCTCGTCACCAAGATCGGCTTCGACGGCCACGACCGCGGCAGCCGCGTCGTCGCCGCGGCGCTGCGCGACGCGGGCATGGAGGTCATCTACACCCCGCCGTGGCAGGAGATCGCCACCGTGGTGAAGCTGGCCACCGAGGAAGACGTCGACGTGATCGGCATCAGCTCGCTGGCCACCGACCACCTGATCGTGCCCAAGCTGATGCAGGCGCTGCGCGCCGCCGAGCTCGGCGACGTGGCCGTCGTCGTCGGCGGCATCGTGCCCGACGAGGACGAGCAGGCGCTGCTGGCGGCCGGCGTGGCCCGCGTGTTCCACCCGGGCACGGCCTTGCCCGACATCGCCACCGCCGTGCGCGCCCTGGCCGCCGAGGTCCGGGCGCGCCGCGCCACCGTCTGACCCGCGGCGCGCAACCGTCTGACCCGCGCCGCGCCACCGCCTCACCGGCGCCCCGCCCCGCCTCGCCGCCCTTCGGAGCCCCGCATGAACAAGCCCATCGACGCTCCGCTCTCGGCCGTGGCCGTGCCGCCGGAAACGGCCGCCGCCCCCCACGCCGCCGACGCCGGCGCGGCGCTCGCCCGCTGGCAGCAGGAGTACGCCGAGCAGATCGGCGCGCAGCGTCCGGTGCACAACCGCTCGGGCGTGCCGATCAAGGCGCTCTACACCGCCGCCGACTGGCACCCCGAGCGCGAAGCCGAACAGGGCCTGCCCGGCCAGGCGCCGTACACGCGCGGCATCTACGCCACCATGCACCGCGGGCGCACGTGGACGCAGCGGCAGCTCATCGGCCTCGGCACCCCCGCCGAGTACAACGCGCGGCTGCTGGAGGTGCTCGCCGCGGGCGCCACCGCGGTGTCGCTGATCCCCTGCAACTCGGTGTTCCGCGGCGTCGACATGGACGAGTCGCACGTCGAGCTGCTCGGCACCTGCGGCACGGTGGTCAACACCGCCGTGCACATGGACACGGCGCTGCAGGGCGTGGACCTCGCCGCCACCTCGTGCGCGATGAACGACCCGAGCCCGTTCACGCTGCTGGCCTTCATGCTCGCGGCGGCGAAGAAGCGCGGCACCGACTGGCGGCTCGTCTCGGGCACCAGCAACCAGAGCGACTACCTCAGCCACTACGTCGCCAACCACATGTTCTTCCGCATCGCGCTGCCCGGCGCTCGGCGCATCCTCGGCGACCACATTCAGTTCTGCAACCGCTTCGTGCCAAGGTGGAACCCGATGTCGGTGGTGGGCCAGCACATGCAGCAGGCCGGCGCCACGCCGGCCGAGGCGGTGGCCTTCACGCTGAGCTCGGCCATCCAGAACGCCGAGGACTGCATCGCCCGCGGCATGGACCCCGACGCCTTCCTGCCGCGCTTCACGTTCTTCTTCGACATCTCGATCAGCTTCTTCGAGGAGATCGCCAAGTTCCGCGCCGCGCGCCGCATCTGGGCCAAGGTGACGAAGGAGCGCCTGGGCGCGAAGGACCCGCGCAGCTGGCGCTTCAAGTTCCACGGCCAGACCTCGGGCGTGGACCTCACGCGCCAGCAGCCGCTGAACAACGTGGCGCGCGTGGCGGTGCAGGCAATGGCCGGCATCTTCGGCGGCCTGCAGTCGCTGCACACCGACGCCTACGACGAGGCGCTCTCCTGCCCCAGCGAGTTCGGCGCGCGCATTGCCGTGGCCACGCAGAACATCCTGCGCGAGGAGGCGCACCTCACCGACGTCATCGACCCGCTCGGCGGCAGCCACTACGTGGAGGCGCTCACCGACCGGATGGAGGCCGAGATCGAGCGCATCATGGGCCTCGTGCAGCAGGCCGGCGGCATGTACAAGGCCGTGGAGAGCGGCCTCGTGCAGCGGATGATCGGCGAGTCGGCACGCCGCTTCCAGGCGCGCGTCGATAGCGGCGAGCAGACGGTGGTGGGCGTCAACGCCTACCAGGTGGACGAAGACCGCAGCGCGCGGCCGGTCAACACGCGGCCCGACCGCGCGACGATGATCGCGCACCTGGACGACTTCCGCGCCTACAAGGCGGCGCGCCCGCAGGCCGAGGTGCAGCGCGCGCTGGACGCGCTGGTCCGCGCGGCGCACGACCCGCGCGACAACGTCTTCGGCCGCGTCGTCGAAGCCGCCGAAGCCGGCTGCACGCACGGCGAGATCTGCGCCACGCTGCGGCGCGAGCTCGGCTTCGGCCACGTGCAGGCGTTCGTGTGAGCGGGCACGGGCCCGCCACCGACGCGCTGCCGCCTGCGGGCCTGCTGCGCGGCGAGCGGCGCGCCGTGGCGCGCGCCATCAGCCGCATCGAGCAGGGCGCGCCCGACGCCGCGGCGCTGACGGCCGCGCTCGTGCCGCACCTGGGGCGTGCGCACGTCATCGGCATCACCGGCGCGCCGGGCGCCGGCAAGTCGACGCTCGTGCACGCGCTGCTGGGCGAGCTGCTGGCGCGCGGCCAGCGCATCGGCGTCGTCGCGGTCGACCCGTCCAGCCCCGTCACCGGTGGCGCCGTGCTCGGCGACCGCGTGCGCATGGGCGAGCACGGTGCGCACCCGCAGGTCTTCATCCGTTCCGTGGCTTCGCGCGGCCACCCGGGCGGCCTGTCGCCAACCACGCGCGCCATCGTCGACGTGCTCGACGCCGCCGGCTTCGACACCGTCATCGTCGAGACCGTGGGCGCCGGCCAGTCCGAAGTGGAGATCCTGCGCGTGGCCGACACGCGCATCGTCGTCTGCCCGCCCGGGCTGGGCGACGAGGTGCAGGCCAGCAAGGCCGGCATCCTGGAGATCGCCGACCTGCTGGTGGTGAGCAAGGCCGACCTGCCCGGCGCCGAGGCCACGGCGCGCGACCTGCGCGAGATGCTGCAGCTGCGCACCAAGCCTCCGGCCGGCGCCTGGAAGGTGCCAGTGCTGAGCGTGAGCGCCGGCGCCGCGCCCGGCCGGGCGGCCCATCAGGGCCTGGCCGCCCTCGTGGAAGCGACGCTGGAGCACGCACGCCATGCCGGCCACGGCCGCCGCCTGCATGCCGACGCGCGGACGGCCGCCGCCAGCGCGCGCGTGCTGCGGCTGGCCGCCAGCGACCCCTTCGTCGCTGCCAACGGCATCACCTGCGTGCGCGGCGGCCCCGGCCAGGCCGAGGTGCGGATGACGCTGCGCCCGGACCACCTGAACTTCAACGGCACCTGCCACGGCGGCGCCATCTTCACGCTCGCCGACACGGCCTTCGGCCTGGCCGCCAACTCGCACGGCGCCGTGGCCGCGGGCATCGATGCCCACATCACCTACCAGCAGGCCGTGGGGGCCGGCGAGACGCTATCCGCCCAGGCCCGCGAGGTGTCGCGCAGCCGCAGGCTGGCCGTATATCGGGTGGACGTCACGCGCGAAGACGGTCGCGTGGTGTCGAGCTTCACCGGCACCGTCTACCTCAACGGCGAGCAGCACGAGTAGCGCCCCGTGCGCCGTTGCGGGCCGACGACCGCCTCGACGGCGGCGTTCAGTTCAATCGGACGGCGCCCGCGTGACCCTTCAGGCCCGCGCCGTCGCCCGGCGGCGCCGGTGCGGCGTCACGCCGCCTCGCGCTCCTGCAGCTCGCGCATCAGCGCGTCGACGCCGTCAGCCAGCCGGCCGGCCAGCTCCAGCGCGTGTTCCGGCCCCCGCCACTCGACGAAGGCCTGTTCGGCCTCGCGCGCCAGGCCCAGCAGCGCCGGCGCCTCCAGGTGGCCCGAGAGGCTGGCGACGTCGTGCGCCAGCGCGCGCATCGCCGCCAGGTCGCCCGCCTTGGCGGCCAGCCGCAGCTGCCCCGGCAGCCGGCCTTGCGAGGCCAGCGCCTTGGCGGCGAGCTTGTCCACGAAGCCGGGCAGCGACGCATAGCGCGCGCCGAGCGTCGCCCAGTCGACGAGGGCCTGCGCCGGTGCGACCCGGACGTCGGCGTGGGCCTCGGCGCGGCCGGCGGCTTGGGCTTCGGCGTCGCCCGCGGCGCGGGCCTCGGCCTGACCGGCCGACCTTGGTCCGGGCCCGCCTGCCGCGACGGTGTCGTTGGCGGCCACGCCGTCGCGCCGCGCGTGGTGGCGGATGGTGCGCACGAGCGCCAGCGCATCCACCGGCTTCGTCACGTGCTCCACCATGCCGGCGGCGAGGCAGCGGTCGCGCTCCTCGGCCAGCGCATGGGCCGTCAGGCCGATGACCGGCAGCCGTGGTGCCATCTCGCGGATGCGCCGCGCCGCCTCGTAGCCGTCCATGTGCGGCATCTGGATGTCCATCAGCACGACGTCGAAGCCCTGCGGCCCGGCCTCGGCCAGGCTCTGCAGCGCCGCGGCGGCGCCGTCGACGATGCGCGCGCGCGCCCCTTCGTGCGCCAGCAGGTCCTCGAGGATGATGCGGTTGATGTCCACGTCGTCGGCGGCGAGCACGCGCAGGCCGCGCAGGCGCTGGCCCTCGGGCGGCAGGTCGCCGGCCGCCTCGCACGCGCGCGGCGCGCCTTCGTCGGCCGCGTCGGCCGGCGCCTCGGGCAAGCGCAGCACGAGCGCGAAGGTGCTGCCCTCGCCCGGCACGCTCCGGACGGTGATGGTGCCGCCCATCAGCGCCGCGAGGCTGCGGCTGAGCATCAGGCCGAGGCCGGTGCCGCCGAAGCGGCGGGTGGTCGACTTGTCGAGCTGCTCGAACGGCGTGAACAGCTTGCCGAGCTGCGCCGGCTCGATGCCGATGCCGGTGTCGGACACCTCGAAGCGCGTGAACCCGCCGTCGCCGCGCACGTCGAGGCGCACACTGCCGCGGTCGGTGAACTTCACGGCGTTGCCGAGCAGGTTGACGAGGACCTGCTGCAGCCGCAGCGCGTCGCCGCGCACGCGGGCAGGCAGCGCCGGGTCGAGCGTGACGTGGCACTCGAGCCGCTTGCGCCGCGCCGCCAGCGCCACGAACTCCTCGGCCTGGCTCACGACGTCGGCCAGGCGGAACGGACGCAGCTCGGCCTGCTGCTTGCCGGCCTCGACCTTGGAGATGTCGAGCACCGTGTTGATGACGCCCAGCAGGTGCTCGCCCGAGTCGAGGATGCGCTGGAAGGTGGCGTGCAGCGGGCGGCCTTCGCTCTCGCGCAGGCCGATGCCGGCGAGCCCGAGCACGGCGTGCAGCGGCGTGCGGATCTCGTGGCTCATGTTGGCGAGGAACTCGCTCTTCACGCGCGCCAGCCGCTCGGCCTCGTCGCGCGCCGCGGCCAGCTCGGCCGTGCGCTCGGCCACGCGCTGCTCGAGGCCGGCATTGAGGCTGCGGATCTGTTCGGCGGCCAGCTTGCCGGCCGTGATGTCCTCGGTGACCATGACGATGCCGCCGACCTCGCCGTCGCCGGTGTGCCAGGGCAGCACCTCCCAGCGCAGCCACTGCACGCGGCCGTCGGCGCGCTCGAACGGGTCCTCTTCGGCACGGCACAGCTCGCCGGCCAGCGCCCGGCGGTGGATCACCTTCCACCGCTCGGGCACCTCCGGGAACACCTCGTAGTGCGAGCGGCCGGCGAGCGCCTGCTCGCCCAGGCCGTAGTCGTCCAGCCAGCGGCGGCTGGCGACGATGTAGCGCATGTCGCGGTCGAACACCGCCAGCGCGGCCGGCGCCCGCTCGATGAAGAGCTTCAGGCGCGCCTCGCTCTCGGCGAGCGCGGCGGCGGCCTGCCGCTGCTCGGTGACGTCGCGCAGGCTCCAGACCCGGCCGCTGATACCCTCGGCCGTGACGAGCGCACGCGTGCTGGCCTCGAACACGCGGCCGTCCTTCAGCTCCAGCAGGCTCGTGCTCTCTTCACCGGGATGCTCGTCCAGCCGGCGCAGCGACATGAGCATGCGTTGCGGGTCTTTCGCCAGCGACAGCATGTGCTCCCGCTGTGCCGCGCGCTGGTCGAGGCGAAGCTCGTCGAGCCCCCAGATCTCGAGGAAGCGCCGGTTCGCGTGCGCGACGCCGCGCCGCGTGTCGACGACGACGATGCCGTCGGTGGTCGACTCGAGCGTCGCCTGCATCGTCGCGAGCGAACCCTCGATCGCCCGCGCCGCCTGCATGCGCTCGGTGATGTCGCGGCCGACGCCGCGGTAGCCGGTGAAGCGCCCGGCGGCGTCGAACATCGGTTCGCCGCTGATCGACACCCAGTGCGAGCTGCCGTCGGCGTTGCCGCGCTGGATGACGAAGTCGCGGAAGGGCTGCCGCGCCGCGAGCTGCGCGCGGTGCGCCGCCCACCGCGCCTCGCCCAGGTTCAGCGCCGGCAGGTCCCAGCGCCGCTTGCCGATCAGCGCGCGGGCCCGCGCGCCGGTGGTGTCGCTGTGGCCGCCTGAGAAGGCGACGAAGCGGAGCTCGGCGTCCTGCTCCCAGTACCAGTCCGACGACAGCGCCGACAGGCTGCGGAAGCGCTCCTCGCTCTCGCGCAGCTGCCGGCGCGCCTCGGTGCGCTCGGTGGCGTCGCGGATCGCGGCGGAGACGAAGGTGCCTTCGTCGGTCTCGAGCGGGCTCAGGCTGATCTCGACCGGGAACTCGCTGCCGTCGGCGCGCCGCCCGAGCAGCTCGATGCCGGCGCCCATGCTGCGAACGTGCGCGGCGCGGAAGAAGCCGGCGCGATGCCCGGCATGCGCCGTGCGCAGCCGCTCGGGCAGCAGCATCTCCACCGGCTGCCCGAGCATCGCCGCGCGCGCGTGGCCGAACACCTGCTCGGCCTGCGAATTGACGAGCACGATGCGCGCTTCGGCGTCGACGATGACCATGGCGTCGGGCGCGGACTCGAGCAGCGCGCGGAAGCGCCCGTCGGCGCGCCGGCGCTCCGCCAGGCCGTGCAGCGTGATGGCCCAGCCGATGGCCTGGCCGGGCGCGGCGATGCGGGCCGTGGACACGTCGACCGGGCTGCCTCGGCCCGCCCGGTCCTGCACGACGCAGGTGCGCCCGTTCCACTCCGCCGGCAGCTCGCCTTCCGTGGCCAGCGCCTGCACGGGCAGCGCGCTGCCGTCGGCCTCGTCGCGCAGCTCGAGCACCTCGTGCAGCGGGCGGCCGCAGGCCTCGGCGCTGGTCCAGCCGGTCAGCGCCTCGGCACGGGCGTTGATGTAGCGCACGGCGAGCGAGGTATCGACGGCGATCACGCCCTCTCGGATGCCGGCGAGGATGGTGTGATGCGCGGTCCGCGACTCGCGCAGCTCGCGTTCGACCGTGGCACGTTTCAGCGCGATGCGCAGCGCCGCGTGCAGCTCGGCGTCGCCGCAAGGGTGCGGCAGCCAGCCGAGCGGCTCGCTGGCCAGCGCACGATCCAGCGCCGCCCCGTCCGGCGCGCCGCCGAAGAAGAGCACGGCGACGCCCGCCTCGCGCTGCAGCTGCGTCGCCGCGGCGATCGCCGCCGCGCCGTCGCCCGGGCCGCGGCGCAGGTCGACCACCGCGAGGTCGCACGGCCCGTCGGCGGCCTGCGCCAGCGCCTGCGTCGCCGAGGCGGCCACGCCGGCGAGCGTGCAGCCCAGGCGCTGCAGCCGGTGCGCCAGCGTGCCGCGTGCCGCCACCGCGGCGGCATCGGTGTCGGCCAGCTCGACGAGCAGGATCCGCGCCGTCGGCGCCGGCGAGACGATGAGCGAGGACATGGCAGGGGGTAGATGGAGATCGGTGGGGGTGCGCGAGGGCGTGCCGGCGCGCCGCCTGCCTCGTCAGTGCGTCACCCAGTCGTCCTGCGGGGCCTCGGCGGCGACCTGGGGCCGGCGCGGCGGCGTCCTCGCGGCGAGCGCGGAGGCGGTGGCGGGTGCCGGTGCGGCTGGTGCCGCGGCGGCGGCGACGGCCACCGTCGCCGCCGCGTGCGACTCGGTGCCTTCGCGCACGCGGAACACCGACACCGCCTGCGCCAGGCGCGCGGCCTGGTGGCGCAGGCTCTCGGAGGCGGCGGCGCTCTCCTCGACGAGCGCGGCGTTCTGCTGCGTCACCTGGTCGAGCTGCGCGACGGCGTCGCCGATCTGCGAGATGCCGGCCGTCTGCTCGCCGCTGGCGGCGCTGATCTCGCCGATGAGGTCGCTGACGCGCTTCACGCTGGCGACGATGTCGTTCATCGTGCGGCCGGCGTCGCCGACGAGCTCGCCGCCGGTCTCGACCTTGGCGACGCTTTCGCCGATGAGCGACTTGATCTCGCGCGCCGCCTGCGCGCTGCGCTGCGCCAGCGTGCGGACCTCGCCGGCGACGACGGCGAAGCCGCGGCCCTGCTCGCCGGCCCGCGCCGCCTCGACGGCGGCGTTGAGCGCCAGGATGTTGGTCTGGAAGGCGATGCCGTCGATGACGCCGATGATGTCGGCGATGCGGCGCGAGCTGCCCTGGATCGCGTCCATCGTCTCGACGACGCGGGCCACGACCTCGCCGCCCTGCGCCGCCACCGTGGAGGCGCCGGCCGCCAGCTGCGTCGCCTGGCGCGCCGTGTCGGCGTTGTTGCGCACGGTGCCGGTGAGCTGCTCCATCGATGCCGCGGTCTGCTGCAGGTTGCTCGCCTGTTCCTCGGTGCGCTGCGAGAGGTCGGCATTGCCGGTGGCGATCTGCGACGAGCCGGTGGCGATGGAGTCGGACGCGGCACGCACGTCGGCGACGATGCGCCCGAGGCTCTCGTTCATGCGGGCCAGCGCGCGCAGCAGCTGCGCCACCTCGTCGCGGCCCTGCGGCGAGACGTGTGTCGTCAGGTCGCCCGCGGCCACCGCCTCGGCCAGGCGCACCGCCTCGTCCACCGGGCGCGTCACCGAGCGCGTCACGAGCCACGCCGCCACCGCGGCCAGCGCCACGGCGCCGGCGCTGAGCAGCACGATGAGCCACAGCGCGCTCCTGAACGCGGCGGCGCTGCGCTCGCCGTGTTCCTCCAGCAGATGCTGTTGATAGTCGTTCAGCTCGCGCAGGTCGCTGGCGAAGGCCTGCAGCGCCGCGTAGGCACCGCCGTAGGCCAGCCGCGTCGCGTCGCCGCCGCGGCCTTGCTCGACGAAGCTCATGGTCTCGGCAGCGGCCTTGAAGTAAGCATCGCGCGTGCCCGCGGCCTTGGCGACGAGGGCGCGGCCGCGCTCGCTGTTGATCATCGGCTCGAGCCGGGCCAGCGCGTCGACCGCGGCCTTGCGGTTGGCCTCGAAGCGCTCGCGCGCCTTCGCCGCCTGCTCCGACTGCCCGTCGTTCACCATCTGGAACAGGCGGGCGATGCTGCCGCGCGTGTTGTCCAAGGCGATCGTCACCAGCTTGGCCTTCGTCCAGTCCGAGCTCACGATGCCCTGCAGCTCGCCATTGAGGCGCTGCATGTTCGCCAGGCCGACGCCGGCCACGGCCAGCAGCAGCAGGATGCAAAGGCCGAAGCCGGCGCCGATGCGCGGCCCGAGCCGGAGGTTGCCGAGAAAGCCCATGGGCTCGACTCCATCGAGGGGTGATGCGATGCGGGAAGGCCTTCCCGCGCCTGCAGCCTGAAGCGCGATGCCCGGTGGCTGCGAACCCGCTGCCCGTCTCCTGTCGCCGGGCAGCTGCGGTCTTGCAGCAGCTATCGGCAACCGGCGGGCAGCTCAGTAGTGATCATTTTGTTCAAAATAAACAAAACAAACAACCGAGATGTGCTGGCCACCCGCCACGGAACCGTGAAGCAGTTCGCGGGTGGCATGCCCGAGGCCGGCCCAGGACGGCCTGCCCGGGCCGCCCCAAGACGGGCGCGCCGATGGCCGCCTGCGGCGGGGTGGGCGAATGGAGCGCCGCCGCGGGCGCTTGTCAGGTCGCGGCGGGCGCCGCGGCGCCGCGCAACAGCGCCACCAGCCGGGGCGTGTCGATCGGCTTGGGCACGAACTGCACGTCCGGCGGCAGCGGCCCCAGGCGCGCCAGCTCCTGCAGCGTGTGGCTGGAGGTGGCGAAGATCAGCGCCGGCCTGGGCGTGGTGCCGGAGGTGAGATGGCGCAGCATCTCCAGCCCGTCCATGTGCGGCATGAAGATGTCGGTGACGAGGACGTCGGGGCGCTCCTGGCCGATCTGCAGCAGCGCCTCGAACCCGTTCTCGGCGAGCGTCAGGCGCGCCTCGGGCAGCGCCTCGGCGACCACCGCCGACAGCAGGTCGCGGTCGTCCGGGTTGTCGTCCACCACCAGCACACGCAGCGGGCGCGGCGCGCCGGCGGCGCCTTCAGGGCCCTCGGCGGCGGCAGCCAGCACCGCCGGGCCCTGCCCCGCCTCGAGCGCCAGCACGCTCTGCGCGTCGATGCGGCGGTGGCCGCCCACCGTCTTCCAGGCCTTCAGGTGGCCCTGGTCCACCCACCGCTGCACGGTCGGGATCGACACGCCCAGGCGCCGTGCCACCTCGGCGGTGGAGAACGACTCCGCACCGGCTCGGGGAGGCAGCTCGGCCATGCGGATCAGTGTACCGGTGGGGGCAAGCGCGCCGCCGTGGTCGGCTAGGCCGGAGCCTCGCCGGCGTCCGCCCCACGTGCGGCAAGGTATCGCTCCAGTTCCCTGCGCACCCGCGCCGACTCGGCGTGAAGCACCGACATCGCGGCCTGTTCGGCGCGCGTTGCTGCGGAGCCGGAGTCCGCTGCCGCACCGGGATCGCCTGCCGCACTCGGTGCACCCGGCACGCCGGGTGGCCGGCCGGCGGCCAGCACGGCGTAGAGCGCCCGCGCCGCGTCCGACAGCGCCGTCGCCCCCAGCGTGCCGGCGGTGGAGACGAGGGAGTGCGCGCCCCGCGCGGCGGCAACCCGGTCACCCTGCCGCCAGTTCCGTTCGAGGTCCTGCAGCGACGCACGGCCCTGCTCGAGAAAACGACGGGCCACGCGTTCGTACAACTGCGGGCGGCCGAGGCAGCGGGCGAGCCCGAGCTCGAAGGACACCGCCGGCGGCGGCGCAAGCACGCCGGCCAGCGCCGCGAAGAGCGCCTGCGGCTCGAGCGGCTTCGCCACCCACGCGTGGAACCCTGGCTCCGGTGCGGCCGGCCCCGCTGCACCGCCGGCCGCGCCCAGCGCCACGAGGCCGCAGCGGTGCCGTGCGCCCCAGGCGCGCAGGCGCGCACGCAGGGCCGGGTCGCCGTCGGTGTCAGCGCCGGGCGCAGCGCGCCACCGGTGCAGCCTGCGCCAGCCGCCACCACGCCCACCGGCGCGGCCCGCGCCGGCCTCGAGCTGCGCCAGCGCCTGGGCGAGGCCGCCCGCCACGCTCAACATCGCGCCACCCTCGCCCTGCAGCAACTCGGTGGCGACCAGCTCGTCCATCGGCCGGGCCTCGACGAGCAGCAGGTGCTGGCCGCGCACCGCGTCGATCGGCAGCGGCGCACGCGCACGCGCCAGCGGCGGCGCGGCGGCCGCCGTCTCGTCGGCCCGGTGGGAGCGGTCCTGCATCGTGTCGGGCGCGGGGCGGCGCGGGCGAGGCGTGGTGGGCAACGCGGCAATGCGCGGCCGATGATGCGCCATCGCCGGCGCCCGGGCCAGCGCCGCGAGCCGCAGGCGCCGGCGCGGCATGCTTTGACGCGTCAGCCGCCGCCCCCTAGCATCCCGCGCCGTGGCTGCCCTGCGCGGCGGTGCATGCGCTGCATGCATGCGGCCGCCGCTCCTTTCCATGAAGATCCCGCACCGCCTGGCGCTCAAGCTCTCGCCGCTCGTCGAGGCGGCACGCGGCGAGCCGCTCGTCGAGCCCTTCGTCGAGATCGAGGCCTTCGACGAGGACCAGCTGGTCATCGCCTCGTCGCACGGCCGCTTCGTCTTCGACCGCCGGCAGCGCGTCGTCAGCGAGGGCGGGCAGCAGCTGGCCACGTTCGACAGCATCCAGACCGTCGACGTCACCGCCTTCCCCGGCGGGCGTGGCGAGCGCAGCTGGTCGATCACGCTCTTTCGCAGCATGTTCGACCGCATCACCGTGGGCCGGACGTACGACGACGGCGAGGCCTCGGTGGCCGCGGCGCGCATCGCCGACGCCGTCGGCTGCCGCGTCGTCTCGCTGATGCGCTGACGCGCCGGGGCGGCGCCCGGGCGCTGCGCGTTCGCGCCGCGGCGCCACTCGCGTATGCTGTGCCTTCTGCCGCCACCTGCCGCCGCGACGCGAGGATCCTGCCGTGCCCAAGCCCAACTACGCCTTCGAGAAGCGCCAACGCGAGCTCGAGAAGAAGCGCAAGAAGGAAGAGAAGGCCCAGCGCAAGCAGTCGCGTGCCGACGGCGCCCCCGCTCCTGAAGGCGGCGCGCCGCCGGCACCGGAGCCCTCGGCCGACACGCCGGCGCCCGGCCAGGATCCGGCCCAGCGCTGAGAGCGCCAGCGCCGCGGCACGCGCGCGACGGGCGATGCAGTCGCCTTTCCCCGACGCCACCCGAGGCAGGCCGGCAGCGCGCTTCCACGATGCTGCCGCGGCGTTGCGGCAGCTCGCCCTGGCGTGGGGCGACCAGCCCTACGGCGCGGTGCTCGTCGCGGGGGGCGTGATCGTCGGACTGGGCCCGAGCCGGGTCGTTGTCGACGGCGACCCGGACGCACACGCCGAGCGCGTGGCGCTGCGCGATGCCCAGCGGCGCCTGGGCCGAAGCGATCTCGCCGGTTCGGTGCTCGTCGGCACGTCGCCGGCCTGCGCGGCGTGCCAGGCCGCCGCCGCCCGGGCGGGCGTCGGGCGCCTGTTCCACGGCCCCGACCTCGTCGACGCCGGGCCGCCGCGGCCCTGAGGTTGCGCGGCCCGCTGCCCGCGCCTGGCCCGCATGGTCCGCCAGCCCGTCATCCGCTGCCCGGCGTGCGCCTACCGGCCGCGTGCCGAGGACCGCTGGACCTGCGTGCCCGAGTGCGGCACCGTCTGGCACACCTTCTGGACCGGCGGCGTGTGCCCGGGCTGCGCACGGCAGTGGAAGACGACGCAGTGCCCGGCGTGCGAGACGGTCTCGCTGCACCGCGCCTGGTACCACCTGCCCGACGAAACACCGAGCCGCCAGCAGCCGGCCGAGCTCGAACGGGGCGGCTGACGGCGCCGCCGCCCTCGTCGTCCGCCGGGCCCTTGCGGCGCGGGCGTGCGCCGCCATCTCGGTCACCGGAAAGCGCCATGTGCTCCGGCAGGCCACGCCCCGACGGCCGGCCGGGCCCGTTGCCCGCGCCCTGCCCGATCGGCCAGCCTCGGCGTGTGCTGCACCTGCCCGCCCGGCCGATGCGCACGCCGGCACACCGGCGCACGATGCCCGCCTGTCGATTACATCGCCGCCAGCCCGCCCGCTCGCGCACCACCCATGACCACCTCGCCCCTGCCCACCGCCGACCCCCGCCTGCCCGATGCCGTGGCACGTGTTGCCGCGACCGTGGCGGCCGTGGTGACGCGCCGCCACGCCGCCTCGGGCATCGTCTGGAGCCCCGGCCTCGTCGTCACCAGCGCGGCGATGCTGTGGCGCGCGCCGCGCGTGCAGATCGTGCTGCCGGGCGGCGAGGCGGTGACCGGCACGTTGCGCGGCACGGACGCCGGCACCGATCTCGCGCTGCTCCAGTTCAGCGCCTCCGGTGCTGCGCCGGGCCGGGGCGCCGGCGATGCGGATGAACCGGCCGCGTCGCCGGCCCGCGTCGGCGACTTCGTCTTCGCGGTCGGCCGCGAGCCCGAAGGCGGCGTGCACGCCAGCTTCGGCCACGTCGGTGCGGTGGGGGGGGCGTGGCGCAGCTGGCGCGGCGGCAGCTTCGACACGCTGATCCGCCTCGACGGCGGTCTCTATCCCGGCCTGGCCGGTGGCGCGGTGTCCGGCATCGACGGCCCGCTGCTCGGCCTGGCCAGTCCGGCGTTCAGCCGCCACCATGGCGTCGTCGTGCCGGCCGGCACCATCGCCCGCGTCGTCGCCTCGCTGCTCGCCCATGGCCGCGTGCCGCGCTCGCACGTCGGCATCGCCGTGCAGCCGGTGCGCGCCACGCTCGAAGGCGCCGCCGTCGAGGGCCTGCTCGTCAGCTCGGTGGCCGAAGGCGGCCCCGCCGCGCGCGGCGGCCTGCTCGTGGGCGACGTCATCGTCGAGGCGGGCGGCCACCCTGCGCGCGATGCCGAAGGACTGCGCGCCGCCATCGCCGCAGCGGCACCGGGCAGCACGCTGGCGCTCGTCGTGTCCCGGGCCGGGCAGCGCGTGACGCTGTCGCTCGAGGTGGCCGAACAGCCCGCCGGCCGGTGCCACTGACGCCGGGGCTCGACACACCAGCGCGAGGACAGGAGAGCGAAGCCGCAGATGCAACCCACCGACCGGCCCCGCATCGGCATCGTCGGCGCTGCGCCGTGGCAGGCGCAGGGCCTGGCCGCGGCATTGGCCGACGCGGCGCGCTGGGAGCTGGTGATGCTGGGCACTGAGCGCCTGCGCGGCGAGATGTTCGACGCCTGCGTGCTGCAACCGCAGGAGGCCGGCGAGGCCGAGGCCTGGCTGCCACTGCTGCCACCGGCGCTGCCGCGGGTGTGGGTCGGCGCGGCGCCCACGACACCGCAGCAGGCCGCGACCGCGCACCTCGGCACCGATGCCGGCGCGGCGCAGTTGCGCGCGGCGCTCGCCGCGGTGCTGGCCGGGCTGTCCGTGCGGCCGGCCGCCGATGCCTGGCCGCCCTCTGCTCCGGCCGCCGGCTGGCCGGCCGACGCGGCCGAGGCGCTGACGGCGCGCGAGCTCGAGGTCTTCGAGCTGCTCGCCAAGGGCCTGTCCAACCGCGACATCGCCGGCGTGCTCGGCATCTCCGCGCACACGGCCAAGTTCCACGTCGCGCAGATCCTCGCCAAGGTGGGCGCCGCCACGCGCGCCGAGGCGGTGGCGCTCGGGTTGCGCCTGGGCCTCATCGGGCTGTGACGATGGACGGCGTGCGCGAACCGGCCGGCGATGGCCGCGACGGCCATCTTGCACCGGGCGACGACGCGACGCGAAGCACCGACATCGGTACCGCCGGGACGGGCAGCGGCGCGCCGCGTGATGCCGATCTGCGCGATGCCGACCTGCTCGATGCCTACTCGCGCGCCGTCATCGCCACGCTCGCGCGGGCCCGGGGCGCCGTGGTGTCACTCGCCGTGCACGCGGTGCGTGGCCGCGTGGCTGCCGCATCGCATGGCGTCGGCTCGGGCTTCCTCGTCACGCCCGACGGCTACCTGCTCACCAACCACCATGTCGCCGCCGCGGCGACACGCGTGCGCGCCACGCTCGACGACGGCAGCGAGCACGACGCTGCACTCGTCGGCGCCGATGCCGACACCGATCTCGCGCTGCTGCGTCTGGCGCCGCTGGCGCGGCCCGCACCGCTGCCGCACCTGGAGCTCGGGCGCAGCGCCGAGCTGCGCGTCGGCCAGGTCGTCGTGGCCATCGGCAACCCGCATGGCCTCGGCCACACGGTGACCACCGGGGTCGTCTCGGCGCTCGGGCGCACGCTGCGCGCGCGCAGCGGCCGCCTCATCGACGGCGTGATCCAGACCGACGCGGCGCTGAACCCCGGCAACTCCGGCGGGCCGCTGCTGGACACGCAGGCCCGCGTCGTCGGCGTCAACACCGCCATCGTCGCCGGCGCGATGGCGCTGTGCTTCGCGGTGCCGGCCGACACCGCGCGCTGGGTGCTGGCCGAGCTGCTGCGGCACGGGCACGTGCGGCGTGCCTGGCTCGGCATCGCCGCGCACACGGTGCCGCTGCCGCGGCGCACGGTGCTGCAGCACGGCCTGGCCGCGCCGAGCGCCGTGGCCGTGAGCGACGTGCAGCGCGGCGGGCCCGCCGCCGAGGCCGGCCTCGCCGACGGCGACCGCATCGTCGCCATCGACGGGCACGCCACGCCCGACGTCGACGCGCTGCACCGCCTGCTCGGCGGCGAGCGCATCGGCGAGCGCGTGCAGGTGCAGCTGCTGCGTGGCACGCGGCGGCTGTCGCTCGCACTCGTGCCCGCGGCACGGCGATGAACCGGCGCCGAGCCGCGCGCGAGCGAGCCCCTCGCGCCGGCACCCGCCGGCCTTGCCTTCTGGCACCATCGCGGCCGCCATGAACCACCGCCACCCGCTTCGCCTCGCCGCGTGGCTGCTTGCCGGCGCCGCGCTCGCCGCCACCGCCTTCCTGCTCGCGCCGCAGCTCGTCAACGGCCGCAACGACGCCGCACCACGCGCCGTCACGCCGCGCGGCCCGCTCGAGCCCGACGAGCGCGCGCTGATCGAGCTGTTCCGCAAGGCCTCGCCTTCGGTGGTGCACATCACGTCACTGGCGGCACAACAGGACTTCTTCGGCCGCACCGCCGGCCAGGTGCCGCGCGGCACCGGCACCGGCTTCGTCTGGGACGACCGCGGCCACATCGTCACCAACTTCCACGTCATCGAAGGCGCCAGCGGCGCGCGCGTGACGCTCGCCGACCAGTCGAGCTGGAGCGCGCAGCTCGTCGGCACCTTCCCCGACCGCGACCTGGCCGTGCTGCGCATCGAGGCGCCGAAGGACAAGCTGCCGCCGATCGCCATCGGCACCAGCCGCGACCTGCAGGTCGGGCAGCGCGTGCTCGCCATCGGCAACCCGTTCGGCCTGGACCAGACGCTCACCACCGGCATCGTCAGCGCGCTGAACCGCGAGATCGAGAGCTTCAACCAGCGCACCATCCGCGGCGTCATCCAGACGGACGCGGCGATCAACCCGGGCAACAGCGGCGGGCCGCTGCTCGACTCGGCCGGGCGGCTGATCGGCGTGAACACGCAGATCGCGAGCCCGAGCGGCGCCAGCGCCGGCATCGGCTTCTCGATCCCGGTGGACGAGGTGAACCGCGTCGTGCCGCGGCTCATCCGCGACGGCCGCTTCGCGCGGCCCACGCTCGGCATCTCGGTCGCCTCGCCCGGCGTGCACCGCGCGCTGCGGCTGCCACCGGGCGTGGCCATCGTCGAGGTGCGCCGCAACGGCCCGGCGATGCGCGCCGGCCTGCAACCCTTCCGCCGCGGCGCGCAGCGCGGCGAGATCATCGGCGGCGACGTCATCACCGCCGTCGATGGCGAGCCGGTGAAGGACTTCGACGACATGCTGGCGCTGCTGGAGCGCCGCCAGCCGGGCGACACGGTGACGCTGACGCTGTGGCGCGACGGGCAGACGCGCCGCCAGGCGGTGCAGCTGGGCAGCAGCGACTGAAGGGCCGGGAACGAATCTCCCACGCCCGCTCGGCACGCCAGAAGGCGCCGGCTCGTCGTTGCAGATGCTCGCCACATCGCGCGAGTTGTCTGCGTCTTGCGCCTGGATCGGACCCCTTCCCTGACGCGCCGCTCGGGCGTGGCCGATTCATTCGCAGCTTCTGGGCATGCCAAGCGCGTGACCTCGCCCGGCGTTCGTCGAAGAAGCCATAGGCGTGCCTCGACCACGGCATCGGCCCTCGACCTACGTGGGTGGCGCACCGGCCGGGGGACTCGCAGCGCAGCGCCGCAAGCTGCAGTGTTTGCGCAT
>JAHCKS010000094.1 GCA_026125665.1 Rubrivivax sp. | reverse complement strand
AGCATCGGCAGGCGCTTGGATGTCGACACGCCCAGCGCACGCAGCTTGCCGGCCTTGACCTGCGGCACGCCGGTGGCGGTGTCGGTGATCATCAGGTCGATCTGGCCGCCGAGCAGGTCGGTGATGGCCAGCGGGTTGCTCTTGTACGGCACGTGCAGGAGGTCGACGCCGGCCAGCTGCTTGAGCATCTCGCCGGCCACGCGGCTGGAGGAGCTGCCGCTGCCGAAGCTGAGCTTGCCCGGCGACTTGCGCGCCGCCGCCAGCACGTCGGCCACGCTCTTGTACGGCGAAGTGGTGTTGACGACAAGCACCTGTCCGCCCTTGCCGAGGCCGGTGACCGGCGCGAAGTCCTTCACCGGGTGGTACGGCAGCTTCTTGTACAGGTGCTCGTTGGCGGCGTGCGTGGTGTTGGTGGTGATGAGCACCGTGTAGCCGTCGGCCGCGGCGCGCGCCGCCTGCTGCGCGGCGAGCATGCCGCTGGCGCCGGCCTTGTTGTCGACGACGACGGCCTGCTTCGTCTGCTCGGTGACCGACTGGCCGAGCGCGCGGGCGAGCTGGTCGGTGGCGCTGCCGGCAGCGAAGGGCACCACGAAGGTGATCGGCCTGGCCGGATACGGCTGGGCCGATGCGGCGGGTCCGAGCGCGAGCGCAGCGGCGCACAGCAGCATGCGACGGGCGAGAGAGGTCATCGGTGGTCTCCTTGGTTTGTCGAAAGTGGCGTGTCCGGTCCGCGCAGCAGCGGCAGCAGGGCAGCCGGCACCCGAAGCGGCAGGTCGAGCAGCAGGTAGGACAGCGCCTTGCCGTGGCTGTCGAGGTTGAGGGAGTCGTTGACGCCGCCGTCGAGCACGTCGTCGATGACGAAGTTCATCGCGTGCAGCTTCGGCAGCAGGTGGCGTGTCACCGCGGACGGCCGGCGGTGCGCGAAGCGGCGCGTCACGGCGGCTTCTGTGACCTGCTCGACGAGCAGCGGCCACAGCGCCGGATGCCAGGCGATGACGCTGATGTTCGATCGGTTGCCCTTGTCGCCGGTGCGGCCGTGCGCTGCGCGCCACAGCGGCACCGTGATCGTGGTGGATGCCGGGGCAGCCATCAATCGAGCATCTCGAAGGAGCCGGCACCTGCTCGCGCGGCACGAGGCACGACACGGTGCCCAGCCGCGCGCGCAGCGCGGTGCGCACGCCGCCGCCGCCGGCCGGGCCGCAGGTGTACAGCGCCGTCACCTCGCGCGGCAGCCGCTCGGCGCAGGCCTTCTCGGCGTGGGAGAGCGCCACGCGCAGACGCACGTCGCCCGCGGCGCGCGCTTCGGCAGCGGCGAGCCAGCGGCCGGCGTCGTCGCCGAAGACGCTGGCCACGCCGACGAGGTCGGCACGCAGCGGGCCGAGGTCGCGCAGGCGCTCGCGCAGCACGTCGGCCGCGAGCCGCGCCCGGGCCTCGGCGCGCGCACCGGCATACGAGATCTCGCCTTCGGCGAGCCAGCCGGTCTCGTGGCAGATGTTGACCTTGAGCGTCTCGGGCCGCGGGTGCCCGCGCACGCCGGTGAGCCGCACGCGGTCGGGGCCGAGCTCGGCGACCTCGGCCTCGCCGATGTCGGCGACGACGTCGGGCGTCAGGTACGCGCTCGGGTCGTGCACCTCGTAGAGCAGCTGCTCCTTGACGGTGTGCGCGTCGATGCGCCCGCCGGTGCCGGGCGGCTTGGTGATCGCGCAGTGGCCGTCGGCGTCGATCTCGGCGATCGGGTAGCCGAGCTGCGCGAGGCCGGGCACGTCCTTCACGCCCGGGTCGGCGTAGTAGCCGCCGCTCACCTGCGCGCCGCACTCAAGCAGGTGGCCGGCCATCGTCGCGCGGGCCAGGCGGTCCCAGTCGTCGGCGGCCCAGCCGAAGTGCGCGAGCGCCGGACCGACGACGAGCGACGGGTCGGCGACGCGGCCGCAGACGACGATGTCGGCGCCGTCGCGCAGCGCGCCGGCGATCGCCTGCGCACCGAGGTAGGCATTGGCGGACACGACGGCCAGGCCCGCGGCCGCGCGCTGCCACAGCGGCCGCTGCGCGGCGCCGCTCAGGTCGTCACCCTCGACCACCGCGACGCGCGGCGGCGGCAGCCCGAGCTCGCGCGCCAGCGCCAGGATGCGCCGCGCGGCGCCCACCGGGTTGGCGGCGCCGAAGTTGCTGACGATGCGCACGCCCGCGCCCAGGCAGCGCGCGAGCACCGGGCGCAGCAGCTCATCGAGCAGCGGCTCGTAGCCGGCGTCCGGCCGGCCGCGGCGCTCGAGCTGCGCCAGCGCGAGCGTGCGTTCGGCCAGCGTCTCGAAGATCAGCACCGCCGGGCCGCCGGCGGCGACCAGCGCCTCGACCACCGGCGCGGCCGCGTCGGTGCGGTCGCCGGAGAAGCCGGCCGCGCAGCCGACGCGCAACAGGGATTTGTCCATCGTCTCCTGCGGGTGATGACGCGCCCTGCGCACACCCGTGTTTTGTCTGCCGGCGAATGTAGGCACGCTGCGGTAATCTGTGAAATCGAAACCCGTGATCAACTGATCTGCCAGACAGATGAATATCTCGTCGCGCCAGCTGCGCGCCTTCATGACGCTCGCCGCCGAGCGCAACTTCACGCGCGCGGCCGCGGCGAGCCACCTTTCGCAGCCGGCCTTCAGCGCCCTCGTCCGCCAGCTCGAGGAGACGCTGGGCGTGCGCCTCTTCGACCGCAGCACGCGCCACGTGGCGCTCACCGCCGAGGGCGAGGAGTTCGAGCGTTCGGCGCGGCGCGTGCTGGCCGAGCTCGACGCGGCGCTCGGCGGCATGCGCGAGCGCGCGGCGCGCGAGCGCGGCCGCGTCGCCATCGCGCTGCTGCCTTCGCTGGCGGCCGACTGGCTGCCGCAGGTGCTGGCCGGCTTCCACACCCGCCACCCGGGCATCGAGCTCGACGTGGCCGATGTGCTCTCCGAGCCCTGCATCGAGCGCGTGCGCAGCGGCCAGGCCGACTTCGCGCTGGCCGCCACGCGCGCCGAGACACCCGAGCTGCGCGCCGAGCTCTTCTGCAGCGACGACTTCCACCTCGTCTGCCCGGCCGGGCACGCGCTGGCGGCGCTGCGCGATCCGCGCCTGCGCGACCTCGCGCCGTGGCCGTTCATCCACCTCGCGCGCACGTCGAGCGTGCGCCAGTACATCGACGCGGCCACACACCCGCAGCCGCTGCGCGCGGTGCTGGAGGTGGACCAGCTGGCCACCGTGGCCGGCATGGTGCGCGCGGGCCTCGGCGTCAGCGTCGTGCCGGCGCTGGCGCTCTATCAGTTCCGCACGCCGGAGCTCGTGATGCGGCCGCTGCGCTGGCCGGGGCTGACGCGCCGCATCTACCTCGTGCGGCGGCGCGACCGTGGTCTCTCGGCCGCGGCGCAGGGGTTCTACGAGTGGGTCATGGCGCGGCGTCCGCAGCCCGTGCCAGGTGCCACCCCGAAGGCGCCGCGCCGGCGCCCGGGCCACCGATGACCGACGGGGACATCAGGCCATCGGCGGTAGGCCGTGTTGGGATCGAACCAACGACCAAAGGATTATGAGTCCTCTGCTCTAACCACTGAGCTAACGGCCCGGGGGAGAACACGCGGCGGCCGCGCGCGCGGCGCAGTGTAGCGGCGGGGCCCGCGCCACCAAACGCGCCACCAAACGCGCCACCGAAGGCCGCTACTTGTGGCTGAGCGCGTGCCCGACGAGCCGCGCCGTGATGTCGACGATCTGGATCATGCGCTCGTACGGCATGCGCGTCGGCCCGATGACGCCCAGCGTGCCGACGACGCGGCCGTCGACCTCGTAGGGCGCCGTCACCACCGACAGCTGCTCGTACGGCACGACCTGGCTCTCGCCGCCGATGTAGATGCGCACGCCCTCGGCGCGGCTGCTGACGTCGAGCAGGCGCATCAGCTGCGTCTTCTGCTCGAAGAGGTCGAACAGGCGCCTCAGGCTGCCGAGGTCCTGGCCGAAGTCCTGCACGCCGAGCAGGTTGCGCTCGCCGGAGACGACGACCTGCTCGGCGCCGCCGCCCATCGCCTCGCTGCCGGCCTCGACGGCGGCCTGCATCAGCGCGGCGATCTCGCCGCGCAGCGCGTCGATCTCCACCTTGAGCCGTTCGCGGATCTCCTCCAGCGTGAGGCCGGCGTAGTGCGCGTTGACGTAGCTCGTCGCCTCGGCCAGCTCGGCGGCGCCGAAGTCGCGCGCCGTGAAGACGACGCGGTTCTGCACGTCGCCGTCGGGCGACACGAGGATGACGAGCACGCGCCGCTCGCCCAGGCGCAGGAACTCGATGTGGTGGAACACGTCGGCCTTGCGCGGCGCGCTGACGACGCCGACGTAGCTCGAGAGGCTCGACAGCAGCGATGCCGCCTGCGCGATGACGCGCTGCGGCTGGTCGGGGTGCAGCTGCTCGCGCGCGGCGGCGAGCTCGGGGCTCGTCGAAGCCAGCTCGCCCACCGGGCGCGCGGTGAGCATCGTGTCGACGAACAGGCGGTAGCCGCGCGCCGTGGGCACGCGGCCGGCGCTGGTGTGGGGGCTCGCGATGAGGCCGAGCTCCTCGAGGTCGGCCATGACGTTGCGGATCGTCGCCGGCGAGAGGTCGAGGCCCGAGGCGCGCGACAAGGTGCGCGAACCGACCGGCTGGCCGTCGGCGATGTAGCGCTCCACCAGCGTCTTCAGCAGCGTGCGGGCGCGGTCGTCGAGCATGACCAGTTCATTGTACGTAGGCCCCCTTGCCGGCCAGCGCGTGCCGGCCAGCGCGCCCGCGTCGGGCGGGCAACCCGGCAGGTGCCCGGCTCAGGGGTAGCGCGCGCGGGACAGGCGCCTGACCTTCATTCGCGGCGGCGCGGCGCGCGCGGGCGGGTCGGGCACGGCTGGCGTCGACAGCGCCACCCGGCCGGGCGGCGGCGATCCTTCCGCCGTGAAGTCGGCCTGCTGGCCGACGAGCGTGCGGTGTTCGATCGCGGCAGGCGCGCCAGCGGGCAAGGCGTGCGGGAGGATCGGCTTGCTGGACATGTCGCGGCTCCTGGTTGGAGCGCCGCCTCGGCGGCGTCGGATTTCGAAATCCCTGCCCTGGATCTCCTCCGGCGCCAGCAGGTCGTCGTCGATGCGTGCGAGGGCGAACCAGGTCCACGTCGCGAGGCAGAGAGTCGGACGGACGACGAGGACGGCACCAACGAGAAGCGTGTTGGGATCCATCGGGCACCCTTCTCGAGAGACGCAGCCTAGCGGGCCTTCGTCGCCGGGTCTGTGCGCCGCCGTACATGCCGCCGTCGCGCGCGTCACCCGCGGGCGGCGCTGGACGCCGTCTGTGCGCTGCCAGACAGACCGCCGCCCGGGCGCCGCCTACGCTGCGGAATTCAGGGCAGGCCGGCCCCTTCGGCCCCACTGCATGGGGAACTCATGAACCTCGTCATCTGGCTCGTCGTGGGCGGACTGATCGGCTGGCTGGCCAGCGTGCTGATGCGCCCCGATGGCGAGCAGGGCATGGTGCTGAACGTGGTCGTCGGCCTGGTCGGGGCCCTGCTCGGCGGCTGGTTCCTCTCGCCGCTGGTGGGCACCGGCACCATCAACCAGAACGACTTCAGCCTGCCGGCGCTCGGCATCTCCTTCATCGGCGCCGTGGTCCTGCTGGCCGTCGTCAACCTGTTGCGCCGCGGCGTGCTGCGCTGACGGCCCCTGCGCCGTCCCTCCTGCGCTCCTTGGCCGCGCCCGGCCTTGGCGGCGCGCGGCAGGGCGTTGCCCTGCGGCGACAAGGGCGCTGGCGGCCTTGTGCGCCCGCGCACATACTCGGTTTGCCGCACGTGCCCGTGTGTGCCGGTGGCTGTGCCCGGGCAGCGTGGCGCCCGCGGGTGCGACGGGTGCGACGGGTGGGCGCGTGTCAGGAGGAACGCCCCAGATGACCAGGAATCCCGACCCGCGCCAGAACCGGCTCGTGGCCGCCCTGCCGCAGGCCGAGTGGCAACGCTGGCAGCCACAGCTCGAGTGGGTGTCGCTGCCGCTCGGCCAGGTGCTTTACGAGTCCGGGCACACCCTCGAGCACGTCTACTTCCCGACCACCGCCATCGTCTCGCTGCTGTACGTGCTGGAAAGCGGCGCATCGGCGGAGATCGCCGTCGTCGGGCACGAAGGGGTGGTCGGCATCTCGCTGTTCATGGGCGGCGGCACCACGCCCAGCCGCGGCGTCGTGCAGAGCGCGGGCGAGGGCTTCCGCCTGCGCGCCGGCACGATCATGGAGGAGTTCAACCGCAGCGGGCCGGTGATGCACCTGCTGCTGCGCTACACGCAGGCGCTCATCACGCAGATGGCGCAGACGGCGGTATGCAACCGCCACCACTCGCTGGACCAGCAGCTGTGCCGCTGGCTGCTGTTGAGCCTGGACCGCCTGCAGGGCGACGAGCTCGTGATGACGCAGGAGCTCATCGCCAACATGCTCGGCGTGCGCCGCGAAGGCGTCACCGAGGCGGCGCTCAAGCTGCAGAAGGACGGGCTGATCCGCTATGCGCGCGGGCGCATCAGCGTGCTCGACCGGCCCGGGCTCGAGAAGCGCACCTGCGAGTGCTACGCGGTGGTGAAGAAGGAGTACGACCGGCTGCTGCCGGCGGCCTTCGCGAGCTGAGCCCCGGCGCAGCCGGGTGCGCCGCGCAGGGCCCGAAGCCCGGCAGGCCTGAAGGCCGTCGGCCGCACCGGCTGGCCGTCAGGCCGCCGGCGGCGCGCCGGCCGGCGGCACCGGCTTGTCCGGCGCCTTCTTCTTGGCCTTCTTCGCTTCCTTGTTGCCCCGTCGTCCCTTGGACATGACAGCCTCCCGGTTCATGCGGAGGGTTTGACCAGCAGCACGGCACAGGCCCGGGCGACGGCCGCCACCTGGTCGGCCGGCATGCCGGCTCGCAGGGTGGCCCAGCCGCCCTTCTCGACGTACTCGCCCTGGGTCCAGGAGTCGAGCTTGACGAGTGCGGCGCGGTGGGTCGTCGCGTCGCCGGCGCGCTCGAAGCGCTCGGCGCACAGGGGCGCCAGCACGGCCACGACGGCGTCGTCGGCGCGCGTCGCCGCCAGCGTCTCGGCCTTGCTGCCGGTGGTCCAGCCGCCCCAGGTGAAGCCGACGATCGCTGTGAGCAACGCACCGCCGGCCGCACCCCACAGCGCCGGCCTGGTTTCGATGGGGAGCTTCATGGCAGGTCCTTTCCCTCGTGACGAGGCAGGCCTGCAATCTGGTCCGTCGCGCCGGCGCCGTCTGTGCGCTGACGCACGCAGAGCGCGCGAGGGCGGGCAACGCCGCGGCCTCAGCGCCGCATGTGCCTGCGGTAGGCCAGCCGGTCGGCCCGGTAGCAGCTGCAGGCCTGCAACTCGAGCGCCGGCCGGTCGAGCACGGTGAGCTCGCCACGGTGGTAGCGGATGAGCCCACGCGCCTGCAGCCCGCCCGCCGCTACCGTCACGCCGACGCGGCGCACACCCAGCATCAGGGCCATGAACTCGTGCGTGACGTGGAAGCTGTCGGCCTGCGCGCGGTCGTGGCTCATCAGCAGCCAGCGCGCCAGGCGTGGCGCCAGGCCGTGGTACTGGCGGCACGCCGACGCGGTGCCCAGCTGCACCATCAGCACGTACAGGTAGCGGTGCAGCGTGCGCCGCAGTGCGTCACTGCGCGCCAATTCGCGCACGAACGGGGCCTGCCCGACCCGCCAGGCCGAGCCCGCACCCTGCACGATGGCGCGCGTGGGCGCCATGCGCACGCCCAACGCCAGTTGCGCGCCGAGCATGCCCTCGCGGCCGACCATGCCCACCTCGACCCCCTGGTCGCCGTCCACGGCGGTGACGAGCGAGACGAACGAGCTCACCGGGAAGATCACCGAGCGCGTGCGGGCGTCGCTGTCGTACAGCACCTCCGAAAGCACGAGGTGGACCGGCTCGCACAGTGACAACAGGCGCAACCGGTCGGCCCGCGCGAGTCCGCGCATCAGGTCGTTGTCGTTCGTCGCCACGCCGCGCCCCCGTGGCCACGCCGGCGGCGGATCGTCGAGCCGGGAGCATTCATGCTGCCTGTCCCGCCCCGGCCGGTGCCGGCTCGCCGGCGGCAGGGTCCGTCGCCATCGCCACCCCGCCGCCGCGGGCCTTGGCATGGAACATCGCCTCGTCGGCGCGTTGCAGCAGCGCACCCACGGTCAGGCCGTCGCGCGGGTGCAGCGCCACGCCGATGCTGGCACGCACGCGCAGGCGATGCGGCCCCACCTGACAGGGCGCGCAGATCACGCGCACGAGCGTGCGGGCGATGGCCAGCGCACGCGCGCGCGAGAGCAGGTCGGGAAGCAGGCAGAGGAACTCATCGCCACCATAGCGGCAGATCAGGTCGCCGCGGCGCACGGCATGCGCCAGCCGTGCGCCGATGGCGCGCAGCAACTCGTCGCCCACGGCATGGCCCAGGCGGTCGTTGATGGCCTTGAAGCCGTCGAGGTCGACGAACAGCAGCGCCAGCACACCGGGCCCCGGCCGGTGCGCCGCCAGCGTGCGCGCCGACACCGCGTCGAAGGCGCGGCGGTTCGGCAGGCCGGTCAGCGCGTCGCTGCGGGCGGCGAGGCGGGCCTCGGCCAGTTGCGCGCGCGTCGCATCGAGCTCGCGCCGCGCGTGCGCCAGCTCGCCGGACAGCCGCGCGCCTTCGGCCGTCAAGCGCAGCACGTCGCTGCGCGCCTCGCGGACCTCGGCGGCCGCCTGCTCGAGCAGCCGATCTTCTTCCGCCGCGGCCGTGCGGGTCTCGGCGAGCGTCATGTCCGGTCCGGTGCTTGTTTGCGTGGCGATCATTCGAGGCGCGGCGGGCGCAGGGACATTCGCTCGCCACAGACCGGCTGCACAGCCATGCTGTGCGTTCAGCTGAAGGCCGTCTGTGCGGTGCCGAACAAACCGGTGCCCGTTTCCGAAGGCGCGGGCCGGGCGGCGCAGATGATGAGGTGGTGGCTGGCGTCGCCGGCCTCGGCGCCGTCGAGCCACTCACCCTCGGCGAGCACTTCGGCACCACTCGCCCGCGCCTTCGCGGCCGCTTCGCTGGCGGTCGAGGCGCACAGCGTCAGCGTGTGGCGGCGCTCGCTCTCGCGCCAGTCGACGGTGACGCCCGGCCAGTGGCTCGGCAGGCAGGGCCGCAGGCGCACGCGGCTGCCGGCCACCTCGAGGCCGCAGATGAGCTCGACGGCGGCGCGGTACATGCCGGCCGCCGAGCCCGTGTACCAGCTCCAGCCGCCGCGCCCGGCGTACGGGGGCTGCGAGTACACGTCGGCTGCCATCGCGTACGGCTCCAGGCCGTACGCGCCGCCCCATGCCGGATGGGCCGTGCGGTGCGCCGGGCTCAGCCAGGTCCACGTGCGCCAGGCGCCGTCGGCATTCCCGAGCCGGGCCAGCGCCATCGCCGCCCAGACCGCGCCATGCGCGTACTGGCCGCCGTTCTCGCGCACTCCGGGCGGGTAGGCCTGGATGTAGCCGGCCGCGGGCACCGCGGTGGCCAGCGGCGGGTCGAGCAGCCGCCACAGGCCGTGCGCCTCGTCGGCCAGCAGCGCAACGGCCGAGGTCATCGCCTGGCGCTGCCGCGCCTCCGGTGCGGCGCCCGACAGCACGCTCCAGGCCTGCGCGATGAGGTCGATGCGGCACTCGGTCCCCGCCTTCGTGCCCAGCGGCGTGCCGTCGTCGAAGAAGGCGCGGCGGTACCACGCGCCGTCCCAGGCCTCGCCGGCGAGTGCCCGCCGCCAGCCGCGCGACGCGCGACGCCAGCGCGCCGCGCGCCCCCGCTCGCCGCGCGCCACGGCCAGTGGCGCATAGCCGGCGACCACGTGGCACAGGAACCAGGCGAGCCAGACCGACTCGCCGCGCCCGAGGTGGCCGACGCGGTTCATGCCGTCGTTCCAGTCGCCCCCGCCGATCAGCGGCAGCCCGTGTGCGCCCACGGCGAGGCTGCGATCGATGGCGCGCGCGCCGTGCTCGTAGAGCGTCGCGGCCTGCGCGCTCGCGCGCGGCACGAAGTAGACGTCCTCGGCTCCGTCGGGCACCGCGTCGCCCTCGATGAAGGGCAGCACCTCGTCGAGCACCGCCACCTCGCCGGTTGCCTGCAGGTAGTGCAGCGTGGCGTGCGGCAGCCAAAGCAGGTCGTCGCTGAATCGCGTCCGTGCGCCGCCGCCGAGGGGTGGATGCCACCAGTGCTGCACGTCGCCTTCGACGAACTGGCGCGCTGCGGCGCGCAGCAGCTGGGCGCGCAGCAGCTGGGGCGCCGTGACCACCAGACCCATCGCGTCCTGCAGCTGGTCGCGAAAGCCGTAGGCGCCGCCGGCCTGGTAGAAGCCCGCGCGGGCCCACAGGCGGCAAACGAGCGTCTGGCAGGGCAGCCAGTGGTTGACGAGGGCGTCGAACAGCGCGTCGGGCGTGTGCACGGTCACCGCGCCCAGCAGCGAGCGCAGGTGCGCGCGCGTGGCGCCCTCGGCCTGGGCGGCGTCGCGCATCACCTCGGCCTGCGCGAGCAGCTGGGCACGCGCGCGCGAGTCGGCGTGGCCGATCACGAACACCACCGCCCGCGTGCCGCGCGCAGGCAGGCGCAGCGACAGCGACGCGGCCGCGCAGGGATCGAGCCCGGCACCTGCCCGCTGCCCGAGGTGGTCGGGCAGGCAGGCGCGGCCGGTCGCGTCGAACAGCTCGCGGCGGTCGCAGGTCCAGTCGTCGAAGGCCGCATCGGGGGCGCCGGCGAGGTGTGCGGCGAGGAACGCGGTGTGACCGCCGTGGCCTTCGTGCCCATCGTGCTGCGTGGCCAGCAGCACCTCGAGCGGCGCGTCGCCGTCGCGCAGGCGCGAGATCGCCGTCGACACCGAGCGGCGGTCGGCGCGCACGCTGCCCATCATCCACTCGACGACGCCCACCAGGCGCAGCTCGAGGTCGCGCGCGCCCTCGTTGCGCAGCTCGATGCGCACCCGCTTGATCGCGCCGTGGGACGCCACGCACCAAGTGGTGCAAGCGATGATGCGGTCGTGGCGCTCCCGCGCGTCATGGCCCTCGAGGACCTCGCGGCCCTCGCGGCCCTCGCGGCGGTCAAGGCTCTCCCGGCGCTGGCCGCCGGCGCGGTCGACGATCACCTGCCGAATGCGGCTCGAGCCGGGGCGATGCTCGACCTGCCAGGGCGAGGCCGCGCCGCTGCATGCGCGACCGATGGGCCAGATCTCGCGCGTGCGCAGGTCCTGCAGGTGGAACGCCTCGCCGTCCATGTCCGCCAGCGGGTCGTTGCCCCACGCGCTCAGCTGATGCATGCGGCTGTTGCCGGCCCAGGTGCAGCCGGCGCCGGACTCGGAGACGAGCGCGCCGAAACCCGGGTTGGCGAGCACGTTGACCCACGGCCTGGGCGTCGGCCGTGCGAGGCTCGTATGGAAGCGATAGCTGCCGTCCTCGGCGTCGAAGTGGCCCGCCGCCGGCGGCTCGACCGATGCAGGCGAGGGCAGCGCAGGATCGGTGCCCGCCGGCGCCCGTGCGCCCGCCAGCGGCTCTGCGTGCCGCCCGTCGCGCTCAACCAACGCCGCTTCGTGCCAGGCCACCAGCTCGGCCACGTGTTCGGCGAGTGGCCGGCCGTCGGCGTGCAGGCGCACGCGAGCCAGCAGGGCCAGACCCGAGCGCTCGGCCGGCGAGAGCTCGCCGGCGGGCCACACGTGCATCGCGCCGGCACCGGCCGGCGTGGCGGCGGACATGCCGGCGCGGTGCCGCTCCTGCAGCCCAAGCAGGTCGTGCTGCAGCGCCATCAGGTAAGAGCGCGGCTCGGCGTTCACCACCACCAGGTCGACCACGAGCCCGCCGCGCGCCCACCACGCCAGGCCCCGCACCAGCACGCGCACCAGGCGGAGCCCCTGCGGATGGTTGATGTGCACGCTGAGCACCGGCCGTTCCCCGGAGACGCCGTAGCGCCACAACGCGCGCCGGTCGCCGTCGACCGGGCCGGCGGCCGAGGTCGGCCGCGACAGCGCCAGCAGCAGCGGTGTGGCCAGCGTGCGCAGCGTCGCGAGCTCCTCGGCCCGCAGCATGAGCTCGGCGAGGCGGGGCGGCGGCAGGGCCCGTGCGGCGGCAGGCGCGGCGGCGTCGGCACCGACGGCGGCACCGGGGTCCGCGGACAGCGGCCCGTCACCGCACCGCGGCGCGCCACCGCCGCCACCAGCGCCTGCAGGCGAACGTTGGCGTCGGTGGCCGCGGCGGTGCCGAGCACGAACTGCACCGTGCCGTGCGGCGGCAGGGTCAGCCGCAGCGCCAGCGCCGCCACCGGGTCGAGCCCGGTGGGACGCTCGCCGTCGGCGGCGTCGGCTTCGGCGAAATCGGCCAGCGGCTCCCACGCGCCGCGCAGCCGGCCGCGCCAGCGCGCCCGGTCGGCCAGTGCGCGCGCCGGCGACACGGCGGCATCGGCACTGGCGACAAAGTGCGCGCCGTGCAGCGCCGCCTCGTCGTCGCGGCGCGGCCTGCGCGCGAAGCACAGCGCCTGCTGCGCGGCGTGCCAGCGGGCGCTGACGAAGAGGTTCGCGAAGGCCGGGTGCATCTCGTCGGCGCGCGAAGTGCTCAGGCAGACCTCGAAGGCCGACAGGACCTCCAGCGCCAGTGGCCTGGCCGAGGTGTTCCACAGCTCGATGCGCCGGAGCTCGACGTCCTGCGCGGCGTCCACCCACACCGTGCACCGTACGCGCAGGTCGGGCCAGGTGGCGCTGAACACCACGTGCTCGCGACCGAATCGCGCGCCGTAGTGCGCGGCGGCGTCGGCCGCCGGGTGCTGGGTGATGGAGTGCAGGCCGCCCTCGGCGCGCCGCAGGAAGACGAAGCTGCCGAAGGCGTCGCGCAGCGCATCGTCGCGCCAGCGCGAGATGTCCGCCCCGCCGAAGCGGCTCCAGCCGGCTCCGTTCGGCCGCAGCGCCACCGCGTGGCGGCCGTTGGAGAGCAGTTGCGTCGGCGGCAGCGCGACACCGCCGGGGGCGTGCCACTCTCCGTCGGCTGCAGCGGCCGCCGCGGCGGCGTGGTCGCGCGGCGCTGCGTCGAGGTCGGCGCGCGGCACGCGCGCCACCTCGCGCGGCACGCGCTCCTGCAGCAGGCAGGCGACGGCGGCCAAGCGCCGGTCGGCCATGCCCCAGCGGCGCGGCAGGCCGTCCAGCAGCGCCACCGCCAGCGCCACGAGCACCATGCCCTGGTGGTGTGCCATCGTCGTCTCGACGAGCGCCACGCGCGTCGGCTCGGGCCGCCGTTCGGGCGTGAAGTCCAGCGCCTCGATGAAGCCGCGGCGGCTGCGCGCCCCCAGCGCCTCCAGGCGCTGCAGGTTGGCCGTCGCGCCCGCCGGGTCGAGCATCGCCGCCAGCGCGCTGGCGTAGGGCGCGACGACACGCTCCTCGGCCGGCGTGCGGCGCAGCGCCAAGCGCGGCACGCCTTGCGGCCCGTACTGGTAGGCCAGCGACGGATCCACCTCGGCCCGCGCGCACTCCGAGACGCCCCACGGCAGCCCCTGCCGCTGCCCCAGTCCCCGCTGCTCGTGCACGGCCATGCGGCCAGCGCGCGCGAGCGCGCTGCCCTCGGGCTCGTCGAGCACCAGCGAGGGCATCAGGTACTCGAACATCGAGCCCGACCAGGAGCGCAGGCCCACCTGCAGCCCGGCGCCCTGGAACGGGCGACCGAGCGCCGACCAGTGCGAGGCGGGCACGTCGCCCTTGGCGATGGCCCACAGGCTCGCCGAACGCGCCTCGGAAGCGAGCAGGTCGTAGTGCCCGGTGTCCGCCTCGTCGTCGGCGACGCGCCAGCCGATGTGGAAGAGGCGCCGCCGCGCGTCGTAGAGGAAGCCGAACTGGGGCGCGACCGCCAGGTCGCGGCAGCGCCGCGCCGCCTGCGCGAGGCGCGTCGCCTGCTCCGCCGTCGAGGCCGGCGCCCACGTCGCGCCGTCGTCCGGCGACACCGCGGCGACCGCTTCGTCCAGCGCCGCCGCGACAGCCAGCAGGTGCAGGCACAGGTTGCCGCTGTCCACGGTGGACACGTAGGCCGGAGGCAGGGCCTGCAGCGTGCGCGTGTCGATCCAGTTCAGCAGGTGCCCGCGGTGCCGCGGCAGCCGCTCCAGCGTGCCCAGCGTGGCCTCGCAGCGCGACAGGGCCTGCTGGGTGTCGATCCAGCCGAAGGCGCGCGCGGTGACCACCGACAGCAGGTACAGCCCGATGTTGGTGGGCGAGGTGCGCTGCGCCACGATGGTGCGCGGCACGGTCTGCACGTTGTCCGGCGGCAGGTGGTGGCTGGCCGCCCCGACGTGCTGCTCGAAGAAGCGCCAGGTGTCGCGGGCCACGCCGAGGAGATAGGCGGCATCGTCGTCGCGTACGGGCGCGCGCACCGGCGCGGCAGCCTGCCCCGCCCAGGCGATCCACAGCGGCGTGCCGGCCCACAGCAGGCACAACATTCCGGCCAGGGCCGGTGCCGGCGTGCCGGTCCACAGCAGCGCCGGCCAGGCGAGCAGGAACAGCGGCGTCGCCGCGCCGTGCCGCCGCAGCAGGCCGGCCGTGCCGCCGCCGGCCGCACGGCGCGAGGTGTCGGCCGTCGTCCACTGCAGCAGCCGGCGGCGGCTGACACCACTGCGCCACAGCGCCAGCGTGATGGCCGAGAGGTTCGTCAGCACCTGCCGCGGCCACAGCGCGAGCTGCCAGGCGAGCCCGGCCAGCGTGCGCGCGAGCTCGCCGCCGGCCACGCGCGCGAAGTGGCCGAGTGCAACGTCGTCGCGGCTCGGTGCCAGCCCCGCCACGGCGGTGAGCAGCGGCCCGGTGCCGAACGCCGCCGCAGCGAGCATCAGCGCGGCCAGCGGCGAGACGCCCCAGCCTGCCAGGGCCAGGCCGAGCAGCAGTGCCGACATCGGCGGCACCAGCGAGCGCCGCAGGTTGTCGTCGATCTTCCACACCTGGATCGGCGCCAGCCCGTAGCGGCGCGGCTGCACCAGCAGCGGCAGCAGCTGCCAGTCGCCGCGCATCCACCGGTGCTGGCGCGCCGCGGCCATGTCGGGGTGCGAGGGCGCCGGCTCCAGCAGCGAGACATCGCCGACGCCGCCGCAGCGCCCGACGGCACCTTCGAGCAGGTCGTGGCTGAGCACCTGGCCTTCGGGCAGCCGGCCACCGAGCACCGCGTGCAGCGCGGCCACGTGCAGCAGGCCCTTGCCGCCGAAGGTGGCTTCGTCGAAGAGGTCGCTGTAGACCTCGGAGCTGGCGGCGTGGTACGGGTCCAGCCCGGCCTTGCCGGCGAAGAGGCGGTGGAAGGGCGTGGCCTCGCCTGCGGCCGGCCAGGCCAGGTCGACGCGCGGCTGCAGGATCGCGTGGCCCGCCACGACGCGCCGGCGCAGCCCGTCGATGCGTGGCCGGTTCAATGGATGGGCGGCCACGCCCACGAGCTGGCGCAGCGCGCCGGGCGGCAGCGTGGTGTCGCTGTCCAGCGTCAGCACGTGCGTGGTCGGGCGCCGCGGGCACGAGCAGGGCCCCAGGTCGATGAACGGCGACGCGCACGCCGGGTCGGCCAGCATCGCGATCAGCTGCTCGAGCTTGCCGCGCTTGCGCTCCCAGCCGATCCAGCGCTGCTCGCTCTCGCTCCAGCGGCGCGCGCGGTGCAGGAGCAGGAACCGCCGAGGCGCGGCACGTGACGCGCAGGGGTCGGCGCTGCGATGCCGCGCCTCGAGCGCCTCGATGGCATCCACCGCCGCGTCCAGACGCGCCGCGTCGCCGTCGACCGACGCCGCATCGGCGTCGGCCCAGTCGGTGAGCAGCGCGAACTGCGCGTGCACCTCGCGGTTGGCCAGATGGTGCTGCTCGAGCCGGGCGGCGAGCGCGGCGATGCCGTCAGCCGGGCTCAGCAATGCCGGGATCACGACCAGCACGGCGTGCTCGGCCGGAACGCCGTCGGCCAGCGCCAGGCGCGGCGCGTGTCGCGGCGACACCCACTCGCTGCACAGACGGTGCACGGTGGCGGCGATCACCTCGCTGGCGGGCCACAGCGCGAGCAGGGCGGCGAGCCACGCCCCCCATGCCGGCGCGGCCGGCACCGCGGCGGCCGCGACGAACGCGGCGGTCAGCGCCAGCGTGCCGGTGCCGAGCGCGGCCAGGTAGAGCGCCAACGCGCGGCGTCGTGCCCACGCGCTTCGAGCCGGCGCCAGCGGTTGTCGGCGAGCCCGAGGGCCCCCTGCAGCGCGGCGCGGCCGGGCCCCGCGATCCAGTGGCCGGGCGCCTCGAGCGGCGGGTCCGCGTCGCCCTTGCCGTCGGCGTCGCCGCGGCACGGTGCGGCCTGCATGAGCTGCAGCAGCGCGCCGGCCACGTCGGCCTCGGCCCGCTCGCTGCGGCGCGCCAGCCGCTCCAGCGCCTGCAGCGTCGTGTCCTGCGTGTCTGCGCGTTCCGCGGCGAAGACGGGGCAGCGCTGCATCACCTGCATGAGGGCGCTCACCTCGCCCACGATGTGGCGCCAGTCGGCGCCGCCGAGGCCGTGCAGGGCCCGCACGGCCTGCGCGACGCTGCGGTTGTCGGCGGCCAGGTCGGCCTGCTGGCGCAGCAGCGCCGCGTCGGGGTCGGGCAGGGCTGCCGCGAGCGCCGAGCGCAGCGCCTCGCGGCCGCGCCGTGCCTGCGGCGGGCCGGAGTCGGAGTCGTCGTGCAGCCGCTGCATGACCTGCAGCGCGAAGGCCGCGCCGACGCCGCGCCGGTGCATGCGATCGAAGTGCGCGGCGGCATCGCCGTCGCAGCAGCCGCCGTCCATGTTGCACAGATCGTTGGCCGCCTCGCGCGCCGCCTCCTCGGCGGCCACGCGCTCGGCCAGGCGGCGCAGGTTCTCGACCAGCACCACGCGCAGCGTGGTCGGCAGCGCCCACAGCTCGCCCTGCGCCAGCGTGTGCGCCAGGCCGCCCTGGTGGCCCTGGTAGCCTCGCAGGAAGTCGATCAGCGTCGCAGCGTCGAAGACGCTGTCGTTGTCGGCGACATAGGCCCAGGCGATCGCGAAGACGCGCGGCAGGCCGGCCGCCGTGCCGCCCGCGAGCACCGGCAGGCCGCGGTAGTAGCTGCGCGGCAGGCCGGCCTGCACCTCGCGCGCCTGCGCCTCGAGCACGTGCACGTTGTCGAGCAGCCACTCGCCGGCGGCGCTGACGTGGTGGCCACGCCCGGCCTGGCGGGCGATGCAGCGGTGTGCGGCGTGCAGCACCTGCACGTTGGCGCGCAGGCGCGGCATGAAGGTGGGTGCGCTGCGGCCACGCTCGACGCCGGCATGCTGCGCCGCCAGGCGCGCACCCTGCTGCGTGGCGGCCAGCTGGGCGGCGGCTGCCGCACCGCGCAGCGGCGGCGCGAGGCCGCCGTGCGCGGGATCGAGCAGGGCCCGGGTCTCGGCGTCGAGCTTCAGGACGCCAGCCATGACAGGCCGGCCGCCAGCGCGGCCATCAGGCCGCCGAGCAGCAGCACCGTGGACACGAAGCGCGGCCGCACCGCGGCATGCAGCCGTTCGGCGGCGGCGCGCAGGTCGGACCATCGTGCCTCGGCGCGGGCCGCATGGCCCGGATGGCGCACCAGTTCGACGGCCTGCAACGAGGACGCCGTGTCCTTGCACGCGGCCTCGGGGCCCGGGGCGGCACGAGCGCTCATCGCGGCCGGCCGGCATGCGGCCCGGGCGGCCGATGCGCGCGGCCGCGCATCGGCGGGCGCGTCAACGGCCGCGCCCGCCAGCAGCAGCCAGGCGCGATCCGGCGGACATGCTCGACCGGCAACCGCGGCCGCAACACCACGGCGCGCGGCAGTGGATGCACCTGGGGCATGGGGCGCCGGGGTCAGTCCCGTGTGCCGCCGCGCCGCCGCAGCAGGTTCGCCAGCAGCACCCGCGGGACACCGGCGCCGGCGGCAACGAGCACGGACTGCAGCGGATGCACGCTGACCTACTCGCTGCCGGAATCGCGCAGCGACACGGCCTTGCGCCGCGCGCCGTCGACGCTGCCGCGGGCGACCCAGGCGGCGTCTTCTGCGAGCTGGTTCATGGTCGAACGCGCGTGCGAGCGAATCGGGTGAGCCGGCAGGTCGGCCGCCTGCGCGCCGGCAGCGCGGCGCCGTCGTCGTTTGCTGCCAAGGCGTCGTCGCCAGCGGAACGAGCGGTGAGGGTGTTCATGGAAGGTCCTTTCAGTTCCGGCGTGGCCGGGTGGGGTTCGAGCGCTCATTGGCGGCGCAGCCGGCCGACAAGCTGGCTGGCCACCGCGTGGCAGATGAAGACGACGAGCATCGACCCGGCGATGCCGGCGGCGGCCACGGCAAGGTTCCCGAGGCCGAAGACGGCCGCCAGCAGGGCGATGACGAGGAAGACGACGCTGTAGTGCAGCATGCGCGGCCCCTGCCGCGGGCTCGCCCTGTGGGACGACGGCGGAGCGAGCATCGCGCGGCGGCGGCGGCCCGTCGGTGCGCCAGCGCACATTGAGGCCGGCCGCCCCGCGCCGATCGCGCCGTGCACAGCCGTGGCGCCGCATGGCTGCGTGGCACGGTGGCGCGTTGGCACTGAACGCACCGGTGCAGCCGCCGACCTGGCGCGCGCCGTACGCGCGTGCCTGCGTGCGTTGGCAGACAGACCGCCGATGCTGCCGGGGCGTAGAAGTGACGCCTCTCCCGGGCGTGAAGGTGTCACCCGACACACCGCGCCCGCAGGACTGCCCTGGAGGTTCCCATGTCGCGTGCCACGGATCGTCGCCCCGGCCGACGGCTGCCGCCGTCGCGCGCGCCCGCGCTCGCCCTGTTCGCTGCGCTGGGCCTGGCCGGCCTGCTGGCCCTGTCGGTCGCCGGCTGCGCCACGGCGCCGCCGCCCGATACCCGGATGGCGGTGGCCGAGGCGGCCGTGGCCCGCGCCAGCACGTTGAGCACCAGCGAAGCCGCGCCGGTCGAGTTGCGACTCGCGACCTCGAAGCTTGCCGAGGCCCGCGCCGCGCTGGCCGCGGACCCTCTGCGCGCTGCGCGCCTGGCCGAACAGGCCACCGTCGATGCCCAGGTGGCCGAACTGCACGCCCAGGCGGTGCGTTCGCGCAGGGCCGCGCAGGAGTCCGAGGACGCCGCCCGCGCGCTGCGCGAGGAAGTCGCCCGCCAGTCCAACCGCTGAAACGCACCAGGAGCCACCCATGAAACACCCCACTTTCCTCGTCCTGCCGGTGGCGCTCGCCGCGCTCACGTTCGCGGCCTGCACCACGCTGCCCGAACGCAACCTCGCGCTCGATCAGGCGCGTTCGCGCCTGGACGCCGCGCAGTCCGATCCGCTGGTGACCCTGCACGCCGGCGAGGAGCTGACACGTGCCGGCTCGGCGGTGCAGCTGGCCGCGCAGGCGCAGCTCGACGGCCGGTCCAGGGACGAGGTCGACCACCTCGCGTACCTGGGCGAGCGGCAGGTGACGGTCGCCCGCGAGACCGCGGACAGCCGTGCGGCGCAGGCCATCACCGCCAGCGCAAGCGCCGAGCGCGAGCGCCTGCTCGTCACGCGCCGGGAACAGGAAGCGCAGGCCCTCCGCCGCCAGCTGGCCACCTCCGAGCAGCTTGGCCTGCAGCAGGGCGCCGAACTGGCCCGTGCCGAGCGCGACGCCAGCCAAGGCAGGGCCGAGCTGGCACGCAGCGATGCCCGGGTCGACGTCCTGGAGCAGCAACTGCTGGCCATGGACGCGCGCCGCACGGAGCGCGGCATGGTCGTGACGCTGGGCGACATGCTCTTCGACAGCGGGCAGTCGCGCCTGCAGGCGGGTGGCGCGCACAGCCTGGTGAAGCTGGCCGAGTTCATGCGCAGCCGGCCACAACGCCGCGCGGTGATCGAAGGCTACACGGACGATCTCGGCGACGACGCCGGCAACCAGATGCTGTCCGACCGTCGGGCGCGTTCGGTGAAGGCGGCGCTGGTGGACATGGGTGTCGCGGCCGACCGCCTGAGCACCTTCGGCCACGGCGCACGCAACCCGGCGGCCTCCAACGACACCGTCGCCGGGCGGCAGGCGAACCGCCGGGTGGAGATCGTCTTCCCGCCCGGGGCCGGCTCGATGCCCGCCCGCTGACGGCAGGCCCGCCCCACGTGGTCCACCGAACCGGGGAACCCTCCTTGAACATCACCTCATCACGCCGCCTCGACCGGGCCCCACCTGCACCATCGCCCGAGGTCGATGCGGCGGCGCCCGAAGGGCGCGACAGCCTGCGCACGCAGGCGCGCGAACACCTCGCCGACGGCGCGGTGACGGCGGGCTACGGCGCGAAGCGCCCGCAGGTGCTGGCGCTGCTCGATGCGGCGCTCGCCACCGAGCTGGTGTGCATGCTGCGCTACCGCCGGCACCACTTCATGGCGCGCGGCGCCCAGGCCAAGGCGGTGGCCGACGAGTTCCTCGTGCACTCGGTGCAGGAGCAGAAGCACGCCGACTGGCTGGCCGAACGCATTGCCCAGCTCGGCGGCGCGCCGGACTTTTCGCCCGACAGCCTGCTGCGGCGCAGCCATGCGCAGTACGTGGAAGGCGCGACGCTGGCCGACATGATCGGCGAGAACCTGGTGGCCGAGCGCATCGCCATCGACAGCTACCGCAGCTTCATCGCGATGCTGCAGGGCGACGATCCGACCACACGGCGGCTGCTCGAGGCGATCCTCGCCACCGAGGAGGAGCACGCCGACGAACTGGCCGCGCTGCTGCACGGGCTGCCGGCGGCCTGGGTCGAGCGACGCGCGCATCCTTCCTCGCGCCACGGCGGATGAGCGGGCCGGCCGCCGCGACGAAACGCGGCGGCCTCCCGGCATTCGCCCCCCCGTCGCAGCCCTTGGACCGCAACGGGGCGCCGTGCACGCTCAGAGCGCGTACGGCCTGCGCAGGTGCTCGGTCCAGAGCTGCGTCGCTTCGTTCCAGTCGTGCGTCGCGTGAAACCGGATGGTCTCGGCAGTCACTTGCGCACGGGTCAGCGCACTGCCCTCACGCTGCAGCGCGACTCTGGGCAGCCATCCCCCTCGAGACTCGTCCCAGTGGTACGAGCGGGCGAAGGCTTCGCGCTCGCTGCGCACCTCGCCACGCGTCATGCCCGGCGCTGCCACCGGCTCGGCCCCCGCCCTGAACACCCACTGCGCGCCGGGTTCGTCCCAGCGGTGGGTCCTCCGGGTCGCGTCGCGCTCGGCCACGACCTGCGCCCGCGTGAAGCCGGCGGAGGAGGGATTCTTCGCGTTCTCCTGCCCGGCGTACCCGACCGTGCAGGTGGCCGACAGCGCCAGCGTCACGGCCCAGGCCCACGGTTGTGTCTTCAGCTCGTTCATATCTCGTCCCTTGCTTGAGTTGACCGCACCGCGACGCGGTGTGGAAGGCTCAGCATGAGCCCGATGCCGATGCATGTCTGTGCGCTGGAGCGCTCAAGGCCTCTCGTCCCCGGCGCGTCGGCGCAGCGCCGGGTCGGACGGCCTCTCGCCTTCGGGACGGGTGCCCGTCGCCGTGTTCACCGGTGCCGGCTGCTCACCGTACGACAACGCACCGACACGGTCTTCATCTGCTGGCCGCACAGTCCGGCATCGAACCCCGTTCGATCCCACTACCCACCAAACGCCCGACGAACGAGACGAGCAAGCCGGCATGCTGAAGTCGCTCTGGTTGATGGTGCCGGACGGATGCCGGAAGTTCCTCGCCACCGGCGTGCGCCGGGCGGCGCCCGCCGCTGCATTCCCCTCGGTCCCGAGGGCCCGAGAGAGGGTCGTATGGTCTAATGCTCCGCATGCCGAAGGCGTTTCGACATGCCGCGATCGTGGGCAAGTTCCAGGCTCGCGGCATCGAGCCGGTGCTGCAGGAGGTCGCCGATTTCCTGGCCGGCCGCGGGCTCGAGGTCGCCTTCGAGCGCGAGACGGCGCAGGGCATGGGCGCCACCGGCACGCCCGGCGCCCGACGCGGCGGCAAGGTGGGTGCCATCGGCGAGCCCGGCGGCTTCGAAGCGCTCGGCGCGGCCGAACTGGGGCGGCGCTGCGACATCGCCGTCGTCGTCGGCGGAGACGGCACGATGCTCGCGTTCGCGCGCGAGATGGCGCACTTCCAGGTGCCGCTGGTGGGCATCAACGCGGGCCGGCTGGGCTTCATCACCGACATCCCGCTCGACCGCTACAAGGAGAGCCTCGCGCCCATCCTGGACGGCGACTACGAGGAGGAACGCCGCTCGATGCTCGAAGGCGGCGTCTGGCGTGATGGCGATCGCATCTTCGAGGGCCTGTCGCTGAACGACGTGGTCGTCAGCCGCGGTGGCACCGCCGGCATGGTGGAGCTGCGCGTCGATGTCGACGACGACTTCGTCGCCAACCTGCGCGCCGACGGCCTGATCGTCAGCACGCCCACGGGCAGCACCGCCTATGCGCTTTCGGCCGGCGGGCCGATCCTGCACCCGGCCATCGGCGGCTGGGTGGTGGTGCCCATCGCCTCGCACACGCTGTCGAACCGGCCGATCGTGCTGCCCGACGCCGGCGAGGTGAAGATCGGCATCGTCGCCGGCAAGGACGTGTCCGCCAGCTTCGACATGCACAACCTGGCGAGCCTGCTGCACGGCGACCAGATCCGCGTGCGCCGCTCGGCGCACC
>JAHCKS010000093.1 GCA_026125665.1 Rubrivivax sp. | reverse complement strand
CGGCGCACGAGGTGCGCTGCGTGTGGCCCGGGGCCTTCGAGGCGCAGCCTGCCGCGGTGCCGGGCGCAGCCGGGCCCGGCTCGCCTGCCCAGACTCTCACCTCATCGTCCCCGCCGCAGGCCGCACCCGTGGCCGCAAAGGCGGGCGACGCGCCGCTGCTCGACGTCCAGGCGCTGAGCGTGCGCTTCCCGGTGCGCGGCGGGCCGCTGCAACGGGTCGTCGGCCACTTCGATGCCGTGCGCGATGCGTCGTTCGCCATTCGCCGCGGCGAGACGCTGGCGCTGGTGGGCGAAAGCGGCAGCGGCAAGACGACCATCGGCAAGGCCATCGTGCAGCTGCTGCGCGGCGTGGCCGAGGTGAGCGGCCGCGCGCTGCTGGACGGGAGCGACCTCCTCACGCTGCGCGCCGGCGCGCTGCGCGAAGCGAGGCGGCGCGTGCAGATCATCTTCCAGGACCCGTTCGCCTCGCTCGACCCGCGCATGCGCGTGGCCGAGCTGCTGCAGGAAGGGCTCGTCGCGCTGCGCCCGGAGCTCGATGCCGCGGCGCGCGAGCGGCGCATCGCCGAGCTGAGCGAACGCGTCGGGCTGCGCGCCGACGCGCTGCAGCGCTACCCGCACGAGTTCTCCGGCGGCCAGCGCCAGCGCATCGCCATCGCGCGGGCGTTGGCCGTGCAGCCCGAGATGATCGTGTGCGACGAGCCGACCTCGGCGCTCGACGTCTCGGTGCAGGCGCAGATCCTGAACCTGCTGCGCGAGCTGCAGCGTTCGCTCGGCGTTTCCTACCTCTTCATCACGCACAACATCGGCGTGGTCGAGTTCATGGCCGACCGCGTGGTGGTGATGCAGGGCGGGCGCCTCGTCGAGCAAGGGGCCTGCGCCGACGTGCTCGAGCGGCCGGCCCACGCCTACACGCGCCAGCTGCTGGCGGCCGTGCCGCGCCTGGCCCTGGCCGGCTGAACCGCCGGCCCCGCGCCGCCGCCAGGGCGGCGTTGTTGCGCCGTCCCAACGAGAGTTCCCGTCCGAAGCTAGGGACTAGCCCTAGGTCGTGCCGCAGGACGGTGCACCGAATCGAAGGCCCAGTCTCGAAGAGCGGCCTAAGTGCTTGATTCGTCGGGGCCTGGGCAGCCGCGTCGACGTGCGCGAGGCGAGCTGGTGCGCGCCGCGTGTCCGGATGCACTGGGTCCTGTCATGGATTCCCCGAGGCGTGGCCTCTGATACATGCCCACAACAATCAGTTCACATGGCGCAACGTGGCCGCCGGTCCGTTGTACGGCAGCAACGTTGCGCCAGACCTCATTCGACCCCTTCCCCGAGGAGCTGTTCCACATGTTCAAGAGGACCCAAATCTGCACCGGCGTGCTGCTGGCGATGGGCGGTGTGCTCGTCGCCACCCCCGGCTGGGCGCAGACCACCGAACGCGTCGAGATCACCGGTTCGCGCATCCGCACGCTCGACACGATCTCCAACAGCCCGGTGTCGACGGTGAGCGCGGTCGAGCTGACCAGCTCGCAGCCCGTGGCCGTCGAAGAGGTGGTGAGGTCGCTGCCAGCGGCAGTGCCCTCGATCGGCCCGGGCACGAACAACGGCTCCACCGGCGGTGCCGTCATCGACCTGCGCGCGCTGGGCGCCGGCAGCGTCAGCGGTGCCAACCGTACGCTCGTGCTCGTGAACGGGCGCCGGCTGATGCCATTCGACCTCAACGGCTTCTCCGACACCAACACGGTGCCGGTGAGCATGATCGATCGCGTCGAGATCGTCACCGGTGGCGCTTCGGCCGTCTACGGCGCCGATGCCGTGGCCGGTGTCGTCAACTTCATCCTGAGGAAGAGCTTCAGCGGTTTCGAGGCCAGTGGCAGCTACGGCATCTCCGACCAGGGCGACGCGAAGCGCTACCGCGCCGACGTGACGCTCGGCGCCGCGCTGGCCGACGGCAAGGGCAGCGTCATCCTCAGCCTGGGCAAGGCGAAGACGGATCCGCTCGTGCAGGGCGCGCGGCCCTCGGGGCAGACGTCGGTCAGTTCGACCTCCGGCCTCCCGCAGGGTTCGCAGACCGACGTGCCGGCGCAGTTCTCGGGGCTGACAGATCCAAGCATCCCCAGGGATACGGGCGGATTCACGCAGATCGACCCCGCGACGGGTGCGTTTGCAGTCCCTGGCTCGGGCTTCAACTTCCAGCCGGTGAACCTGTACCAGACGCCGAACGACCGCCAGCAGGTCACGGCGCTCGGCAACTACCGCATCAACGACTTCGTCGAGCTCTACGGCGAGATGCTGCACACGCGCAGCGACGTGACGCTGAACCTTGCCTCCAGCGGCACCTTCCTCAACGCGTTCACGCTCCCCATCGGCAACCCGTTCATCCCCGATCCGGCGCGCGCGCAGCTCTGCGCGAACTTCGGCATCGCGCCGGCCAACTGCGTGGCCGGCGACCCGACGCCGATCACCCTGGCGATCGGCCGGCGCATCACCGAACTCGGGCCGCGCATCCGCGAGTTCGAGAACAAGACGACCCAGTGGACACTCGGCTCGAAGGGCACGGTGACCGGCAACTGGGGCTACGACGCCTATTTCTCGCATGGCGAAGCCGATCAGGTGCTGATCGACCGCAACTGGGGATCGCTGTCGAAGGTGCGGCAGGCGCTGAACGCGCTGACGACGACGGCCTGCGTCAACCCGGCCAACGGCTGCGTGCCGCTGAACGTGTTCGGCGCCGAGGGCTCGATCACGCCGGCGATGCTCGCCTTCATCAACCTCGACTCGATCCGGCTGCAGCGCGTGGAGCAGGACGTCGCTGCGGCGCTGATCACCGGCGACCTCGGCGACCTGAAGAGCCCGCTGGCCAAGTCGCCGATCGGCATGGCCTTCGGCGTCGAGCGCCGCGACGTCTTCGCCGCCAACAAGAGCGACAGCGCGCGGCAGATCCAGGGCGAAGTGCTCGGCACCGGCGCGCCGACGCCCGACCGGGCAGGCGGCATCTTGCTGAAGGAAGGTTACGCCGAGATCACCGCGCCCATCATCGAGGGCCTGCCGGGTGTGCACGCGCTGACCCTCGAAGGCGCGGTGCGGGCCACGTCATTCACGTCGAACCAGACGTCGACCTACAACACCTACAAGATCGGCGGCAACTACTCGCCGATCCGTGGCCTGAAGTTCCGCGGCATGGTGCAGACGGCCACACGTGCGCCTGGCATCAATGAGTTGTACGCGCCACAGGTCTCCGGGCTGTCGAACGTGGCCATTGACCCCTGCCAGTCGACTCCGGCAACCGGCCACACCCCACCCAACCCGGCCGAGGCGAACACGCCCGGAACCCTGGCCAACCTGTGCCGGCTCACAGGCGTGCCGGTGGCCAACATCGGCTCGCTGGGCGCGCCTTCGGCCGGGCAGATCAACAACCTCTCGGGCGGCAACCCCGCCCTGGAGCCGGAGGATGCCGACACCAGCACGTTCGGCATCGTCTGGGAGCCCGACTTCGCCCGGGGCCTGACCGTGTCGCTGGACTACTACCAGATCGAGATCACGAAGGCGATCTCCAGCGCCAGCGTCACCGACGTTCTGACAAATTGCTACAACGCGGCGCGCAACCCGACCTTCGCGTTCAACGACTTCTGTGCGCTGATCTTCCGCCACCCGCTCAACGGCAGCTTCAACGGCGCCGAGGCGCGCGGTGTGTTCACGGCACTGTCCAACCTGGGCAAGTTCAAGACCAGTGGTTACGACGTCGCGATCAGCTACCGGCTGCCGCTGCGTGACCTCGGGCTCGACGCCAAGTGGGGTCGCCTTGACCTCGGCCTGACGTACTCCCAGGTCGAGAAGCTCGAGTTCCAGGCCACGCCCGCGGCCGTCAACCGCGACTGCAACGGCTACTACAGCGTTGCCTGCGGCAACGCCTTTGGCGCCGTGAACTACAAGCAGAAGTGGGTGCAGCGCACGTCCTGGAACGTCGGCGACTTCACGCTGGGTTACGTGTGGAAGCACCTGGGCAAGAGCGTCGAGGAGCCGGGTGGCACGAACTTCCGGCCCGAGTACTCGACGATCCCCGCCTACGACTACTTCGACCTGAACGCCGCCTGGCAGGCGACGAAGAACGTGCGCCTGAGCCTGGCGATCAACAACGCGTTTGACAAGCAGCCGCCGTTCGTGGGCAACACGATCGGTACGACGAGCGGCAACTCGGGGAACACCTTCCCGCAGTTCTACGACACGATCGGCCGCTTCTACAACTTCGGCGTCAACGTGAAGTTCTGAGCGCGCGCACGCTGCGTCACTGCGACGTGGCGTGACAGAAGCGAGTTGCCGACACGAAGGGCAGGCCGCTACGGCCTGCCCTTGTTGTTTCTTCCAACGAGCGGGCCTGCCCCCGAGCGGCGTGCGTGGCCGTTGCTCTTTCCCAACGAGGAACGCAGCCGAGGGTGCCCGCTAGCGCTTTCCCCGAGCGACATCGGCGAAACCCGACCCCGACAATCGGTTGCACGCTGGTTGCGCGGGTTGCGGGCGCGTTCCTTGCAAGGGGGTTGCGCAGCGCGAGGCCTACAGGCTGTTCCGCCTGACCAGGCCCGTCGCCATCGATTCCATCCAGATCGTAGGAGGTTCCCCATGTTCAAGAAGACCAAGGTCGGCGTGGCCGCCGCCATGCTCGTGAGCGGCGTCGGCCTGCTCGCCGGCGCCGCTCAGGCGCAGGGCACCGACCAGCGCGTCGAGATCACCGGCTCGCGCATCCTGTCCATCGGCGCGCAGTCGCCGGCGCCGGTGCAGGTGCTGACGAGCGAGGACATCGCCAAGTCGGGCGTGGCCAACGTGCAGGAACTGCTGCTCAAGCTGCCGGCAATGGGCACGCCGACGCTCAGTCGCACGAACTCGAACTTCCTCACGTCGAGTGCCGGCGTGGCCACGATCGACCTGCGCAACCTTAGCGAGGACCGCACGTTGGTGCTCGTGAACGGCCGCCGCTTCATCGCGGGCATCCCGGGCAGCGCGGCAGTCGACCTGAACACGATCCCGACCGACTTCATCGAGCGGGTCGAGATCTTCACCGGCGGCGCGTCGGCGACGTACGGCTCGGACGCCATGGCCGGCGTCGTCAACATCATCCTGAAGAAGAACTTCACCGGCGCCATCATCGACGCGCAGGTCGGTGAGTCCGAGGAGCGAGACGACAAGAAGCAGAAGCTCTCGCTGACCGCCGGCCTGACGAGCGCAGACGGCCGCTCGCACCTGATGGCGCACTTCGGCTACTCGCGGCAGGACGCGGTGTACTCGAACCGGCGCCCCGGCGGCGAGACCGACAACATTCCGGCTGCCTTCCTGACCGGCGACCCGGCGCAGATGTTCGAGTTCGTCACGCCGTTCTTCTCGAGCTTCGCGCCGCAGGGCCGCTTCTTCGTCGGTCCCGCGCCGGCGTGCACCCGGCCAGGGCAGGCTGTGCAGACCAGTTGCACCTTCGATAGACAAGGCAACCTCATTCCGGTGGCGACGAACGGTGCCCCCGGCTTCGCCGCGACCGGCTTCAACCGGCAGGAGTTCCGCACGATTGCCGTGCCGGTCGAGCGCTTCCTGTTCGCCACCAAGGGAGAAACGGCAGTTGCCGACAACCTCTCGATCTTCTTCGAGGGTACCTACGCGCAGACACAAACACGCTCGCGGCTCGAGCCGTTCCCGCTCGACTCGGCGGACACCCTGGGCAGCGGGATCTACCCAGGCCAGGGAGTCCCGGCCGAGTTCCGCGTCGGCGGTGCGATCCTCGCCAACCCGCTGATCCCGCCGGCGCTGCTGGCGCTGATGACCGACACCGACGGTGACGGACTCAGGGACTACACCTTCACGCGGCGCCTGGCCGAGGTTGGGACTCGCGGAAACGTCGCCGACCGCGACACCTTCCGGTATCTCGGAGGCCTCAAGGGCACCTTGCTGAATGCCTGGGACTACGAGGTCTTCGTCGCCTACGGCGCCACCAAGGAGACGCAGGTCTCCAGCGGTCAGGTGAACGTGCTCACCTTCCGTAGCGCGCTGGAGGCGGTGCCTGACGTCACCGACGTGGACAACGACGGAGATACCAGCGAAGTCATCTGCCTGGACCCCATCGCGCGGTTTCAAGGCTGCGTGCCGGTGAATGTCTTCGGCTTCAACTCGATCACTCCGGCGGCGCTGCGCTACATCACCGCGCCTACGCTGCTTTCGACGTTCACTTCGCAGAAGCTTACCGGCGGCGTCATCCGAGGCGAACCGCTGAAGCTGCCGGCGGGCCCGGTGGCGATGGCGGCCGGCTACGAAGCGCGCGCCGAGTACTCGCGCAGCGAGTTCGATCCGCTGGCGCAGGCGGGCCTCAACGCGGGGAACGCCATTCCCCGCACCGAGGGTAGCTTCAACGTCAAGGAGCTGTTCGGCGAGGTGCGGGTGCCCTTGCTGAAGGACATGCCGGCGGTGAAGTCGCTCACCTTCAACGCGGCGCTGCGCGGCGCCGACTACAGCACGGTGGGCAGCGTCAGCAGTTGGAACGCCGGCCTCGAGTGGGCGCCGATCTCCGACCTGCGCTTCCGCCTGACGCGCGCACTGTCGACGCGTGCCCCGAACATCAACGAGCTGTACTCGCCACCCAGCCAGGACTTCCCGCAGATCGTGGACCCGTGCGACGGCATCACACCGGCAGATGCCGGCACCACCCTCGGAGACCGTTGCCTGGCTGCGGTCGGCGTCGCAGCGAACATCGCTGCCAATGCCGGCACATTCACGCTGAACCAGGCCGACCTGCAGGGCACCAGCCAGTTCCAGCGCGGCAACCCCAACCTGACGGAGGAGGTGGGGCGCTCATGGACGGCGGGCTTCGTCTGGACGCCATCGTCCCTGCGCAACTTCTCCCTCGAGGTCGACTACTACAAGATCGACATCCAGGACGCGATCCAGTTCTACCCAGACCAGTTCATCCTCAACCAGTGCTACACGGGTGACGCGAGCTTCTGCCGCTTCGTCGTGCGCAGGCCCAACGATGTCGGCGGCAACAGCGCCGGCTCGATCGGGTTCGTCAACAACGAACAAGCCAACACCGGCGGCTTCCTCAGCGAGGGCATCGATCTGACGCTGAACTACGCCGGTGTCATCGGCCCGGGCCGGTTGAACACGCGCTTGACCTGGACGCACCTGCTCGACGACTGGATCCGCCCGACGCCCACCTCGGAGAAGGACTTCCGCAAGGGCGAAGTCGGTGTCGCGAAGGACAAGTTCGCGCTGACCACCGGCTATACGATGGGCCCGTTCGGCGTGACCGGAACGCTGACCTATATCGCCAAGTCCGACATCGACGACCAACTGGTCGTCGGCGGTTTCGGAGGGCAGGCGGGCTCGCTGTCGGTGCCGGCGAAGACCTACCTCGACCTGCAGTTCAACTACACGCTCGGCAAGACGATGCTGTACCTCGGCATCGACAACGCGCTGGGGACCAAGCCGCCGCAGTTCGACACCAACGGCCTCATCACCGGCGGCACGACGGGTGCCGGCACGGCGGCCGACGTCTACGATGCGATCGGCCGGCGCTACTACGTGGGCATGCGACTGTCGCTGTGATGCCGTTCAGGCGCCTGGCCTGAACCGGCGATCGGCCTCGGGGAGCGCCAGCGCTCCCCGAGCTTCTTCCGAGGGAGAGAATCCGGGCATGGGCCCTGGGACCGGAACCAAGCGACACGCGGGGCGACGCGTCTTTGTCGCTGGCCTGGCCTTCGCGGCGCTTGCCTGGCCCGCAGCCGGCGCAGCGCAGGCCAAGGCACGAACGATCGGCGTGATGTCGCTGCTGGCCGACGAGTTCACCGTGGTCGGCCAGGAGGGCACCACCGGCACCAAGCTCGACCAGAACCGGCGTGAGACCGTGCGCATCGCGGATGGTGCGCTCGAGCGGCTGGTCATCGGCGCGGCGATGCGGGCCGTGGCCGGGGTGGACGCGGCGGCCAAGGTGATGCCGATGCTCGTCAACGAGCCGCGCTACTACCGCGACCAGTCGGATTGGGTGGACGGCGACAAGGCGGCGTTGCCGGCCGAGCTGGCCGAGGCGCTGCGCGGGGCCGGCATGACGCACCTGGTCCTGGTGCGCAAGCTGCGGGCGCCTGCACGCATGAACACGGGCCGTGTCTCGCTGGGCACGGGCCGGCTCGAAGGGGTCGGTTTCTATGTCGACCGCAGCATGCCGCTGCGCCTGGAGGGCACCAGCGAGGTCACGGTGGGCTACCTGGCGCCCTACGTCTACGCCCGCGCGGCGCTGATCGACCTCGTGGAGGGCCGGGTTCTCGGGCAACGCGACGTGACCTACGGCGAGGTGGTGACGGCCTCGCTGACCGGCGCGCGGGGCGCCGACCCCTGGCACTGGCTGGACGCTCGGGGCAAGCTGCAGGCGATCGCCTCGATCGTCGAGCGCGACCTCGCTCTTGCCATCGAATCGCTGCTGAGGCCATGACGACCGTGCGACGTCGCCCGCCCAGAGCACTCGCTGCCGTGTTGACGGCGGGCGTCCTGCCTGCCGGGGCGCAGCCGCTCGCCGACGTGTCGGCGCTCCAGGCTGAGGTACGGCGGTGCCGCGGCATCGCCGAAGCCGCAGCGCGCGTCGCCTGCTACGACGCCATCGTGCTGCCGGCTGGTGCGCCGCGGGCAGATGCTGCGGCGGCGGTACCGGCACCGGCCGCCCCATCGTCGGCTGCTGCGCCGGCGGCCCAGCCCCGACCGCCGGTTGCAGCCTCGGCGGCCGACGACGCCGCGCATGCGCGCAACTTCGGCCTGCCGCAGGACCTGGCTCCGGCCGGGCCTTCGTCGATCGAGACGTCGATCGACGGCCCCTTCGACGGCTGGACACCTGCGGCCCGGATCCGGCTGGCCAACGGCCAAGTGTGGGAAATTGTCGACGGCAGCACCGCCAGCTATCAGCTGCACGGTCCGAAGGTGCGCGTCAGCCGCGGTCTCTTCGGCAGCTTCTTCCTGCACGTTGAGGGCGTGGCGCAGACGCCGCGCGTGCGGCGGGTGAAGTAGGTTCGTCGGTCGGGCGGCTGCGGGGAGGGGTTCTCCGAAACATGCCGTTGCGAGCGTGTTCGGACGCGGCGGCAAGAATGGTTCGCCGCCGCACTTCCCGAGCCCCATGCCGCCGGACCCCTTGGCGACCCGTCGCCACTTCCTTCGTGCCGCCTTCCTGTCCATCGGCGGCAGCGCGTTGTCGGCTTGCGGCGGCGGCGAGGCAGAGCCGGCTGCGGCGCCGGCGCCCGCGCCGGCCCCTGCCCCCGCCCCTGGCGCCCCTTCGCCCGGGCCCTCACCGGCCCCGGGCCCTGCGCCGAACCCGCCGGCGCCTGGCCCATCCCCGACCCCCGCGCCGACACCGGCGCCGACTCCCGCGCCGCCCCCTGGGCCGCCGCCGGCACCGGGCAACGTCATCTCCGCCGACCCAGGCAACTACCTCACGCGCCTTGCCGCCCTGAAGGCCGGCGACACGTTGCTGCTGGCCCCGGGGAACTACGGCGTCACCGCGGGCGGCGCCGACACGTCGAGTGTTCCCGGCCTGCCCATCTTCAACCTCAACGGCACGGCCGCTGCGCCGATCACCATCACCGGCCCGGACACCGGCCCGATGCCGGTGCTGCTCGGACGCAGCACGCACAACACGGTGCGCCTCAGCAACGCCAGCCACGTCGTCGTGCGCCGGCTCGAGATCGACGGCCGCGACCGCGGCGGTGCCGGCGTGGCAGTGCAGGGTCCTTGCCACCACATCACCATCGAGGACTGCCACCTCCATGGCTTCGGTGGCGACCAGCAGATCGTCGCCATCTCGACCACCGGCCAGCCGACCTGGGGCTGGATCGTGCGCCGCAACCTCATCGAAGGCGCGGGCACCGGCATGTACTTCGGCAACTCCAACGGCGACAGCCCGTTCGTTGCCGGCCTGATCGAATACAACGTCGTGCGCGACACCATCGGCTACTGCATGCAGGTGAAGCACCAGGCGCCCTGGGGCGCCGTGCCGGCGGGCATGCCCACCGGCAAGTCGACGACGATCATCCGGCACAACGTGTTCGCGAAGTCGGGCAACAGTTCGGGCGGCGACCTGGCGCGGCCCAACCTGCTCGTCGGCGACAGTCCGCCGACCGGCGCCGGCTCCTCGAACGACTTCGCCATCTACGGCAACTTCTTCCACCAGAACCCGAGCGAGGCGCTGTTCCAGGGTGAGGGGCACATCGCCCTGTATGCCAATGTCTTCGCCACCAGTGGCGCGGCGCTGCGCGTGCAGACGCACAACGGCGCGGTGCGCAACGTGAGCATCTTCCACAACACCGTGGTCGCCGGCGGGGGCGGCATCGCCGTCAGCGGCGGGGCGCCGGGCACGACGCAACGGGTGTTCGCCAACGCCGTCTTCGCCGGCGGCACGGCGCTTTCCGTGACGAGCACCGCCGGCAGCGCCGCCGACAACGTGACGGACGCGCGCGCGAACGCACCCGGCTACCTCGGCAACCCGCTGGCGGCGCTGCCGGCGCTGGACCTGTTCCCGAAGGCCGGCATGCTGCGCGGCACGGCGGTGGACATGAGCGCCGTCTCCGGACACCCCGACTCGGACCGTGACTTCAACGGCGCCGCCTACGACAGCCGCTTCCGCGGCGCCTACAGCGGCGAGGGCACGAACCCGGGCTGGGCGCTGGCGCTGGCGCAGAAGCCGGCCGTCTGATCTGCTCGTGGCCGGAGCGGGCGCGCCAGTGGGCAACGCGACGCTTGCGCTGCTGCCTCCGCCGAGCCGATCCTGCCTCGGGGCGGAGCGCGGCGCCGCCCGGGACGGCCCTGGGTCGTGATAGACTTAGTCACTCAAACTTAGTCTACTCGGGGCGCCCATGGATCCCGTCGTCAACATCCACGAGGCCAAGACGCACCTGTCGCGTCTGGTCGAACAGGCGGCCCGCGGGCAGGAGTTCATCATCGCGAAGGCCGGCAAACCAATGGTGCGCGTGGTGCCGATCGAGCCGCCCGGGGCGGTGCGTTCACTCGGCTTCCTCTCCGGGCGCGGGGTGATCCGCGCCGACGTCAAACGGGCCTTCAAGACCGAGATCGAGGCGATGTTCGAACGCGGGCGTTGAGGCCCTCACGTGGCCTACCTGCTGGACACGCACCTCGTGCTCTGGGCTTCGTTCGAGCCCCAGCGTCTGTCCTCCAAGGCGAGGAAGCTGCTGGAAAGCCGCAAGGAAAGCATCGCCTTCAGCCTGGCCACGATCTGGGAGATCGCCATCAAGACCTCGCTGAAGCGGGCGGACTTCTCCGTCGATCCCGCGAGCCTGCACGAGGGCCTCCTGGGGGCGGGGTTCGTGGAGCTCGCACTCCAGCCCAGGCACCTCTTCCGCGTGGCCGCTCTACCGTGGGTTCATCGCGACCCGTTCGATCGCCTGCTGGTCGCTCAGGCCATCGAGGAAGGCTTGACGCTGTTGTCGGTCGACGCGGCCCTCGAAGGCTACGGAAAGGCGGTCAAGGTGGTGGCGTGATACCCGGAGGTCCGATCCGAGGTCCGATCCGAGGTCCGTGTGTTGCGTCGCGCCCGCGGCAGGGCGCGTGCAGGCTGGATCGCCTCACTTCGGCGCCATGCGGATCGCGCCGTCCAGCCGGATCACCTCGCCGTTGAGCATGTCGTTCTCGCAGATGTGCACGGCGAGCTTGCCGTAGTCCTCGGGCGTGCCGAGGCGGCTGGGGAAGGGCACGCTCGCGGCCAGGGCGTCCTGCACCTCCTTGGGCATGCCGAAGAGCATCGGCGTGCCGAAGATGCCCGGCGCGATGGTCATGACGCGGATGCCGCTGCGCGCCAGGTCGCGCGCGATCGGCAGCGTCATGCCCACCACGCCGCCCTTGCTGGCACTGTAGGCGGCCTGGCCGATCTGGCCGTCGTACGCGGCGACGCTGGCCGTGTTGATGCACACGCCGCGCTCGCCGGTCGCCTCGGGCGCGTTCTTCGCCATCGCGTCGGCCGCGAGGCGGATCATGTTGAACGTGCCGACGAGGTTGATGTTGATGACGCGGGCGAACTGAGCCAGCGGGTGCGGGCCTTCCTTGCCGACGGTCTTCACGGCGATGGCGATGCCGGCGCAGTTGACGAGCCCCATCAGCTTGCCCGTCGATGTGGCCTTGGCCACGACGGCCTGGCCGTCGGCTTCCTGCGTGACGTCGCACTTGACGAACGCGCCGCCGATGGCCGCGGCGACCGCCTCGCCCTTGTCGGCCTGCAGGTCGGCGACGACGACCTTGGCCCCCCGGGCCGCGAGCGCACGCGCCGCGCCTTCGCCGAGGCCCGAGGCGCCGCCGGTGACGATGAAGACCTTGCCGGAGATTTCCATGGTGCTCTGACCCTGCTGCGTGCTGTCGTGGAGGGAGGGGGCTTCAGCCCCCGAGGGCCGCGAGCACGCGCGCCGTGATCTCTTCGACCGTGCCGGTGCCCGCGACGCGCGCGTAGCGCGGCGCGCCGGCTACGCCGCGCGCCGCCCACTGCGAGTAGTAGTCCACCAGCGGCCGCGTCTGCCGCTGGTAGATGTCGAGCCGCTTGCGCACCGTCTCTTCCTTGTCGTCCTCGCGCTGGATCAGCGGCTCGCCGGTCGCGTCGTCGCGCCCCTCGACCTTCGGCGGGTTGTACTTGACGTGGTAGGTGCGGCCGCTGGCCAGGTGCACGCGGCGGCCGCTCATGCGCTCGATGATGACGTCGTCGGGCACGTCGATCTCGAGCACGTGGTCGAGCTTCACGCCGGCGGCCGTCATCGCCTCGGCCTGCGGGATCGTGCGCGGGAAGCCGTCGAAGAGAAAGCCGTTGGCGCAATCGGGCTGGGTGAGCCGCTCCTTCACGAGCCCGATGATGATGTCGTCGCTGACGAGCGCACCGCTGTCCATCACCTTCTTCGCCGCCAGCCCGAGCGGGGTGCCGGCCTTGACCGCGGCGCGCAGCATGTCGCCGGTGGAGATCTGCGGGATGCCGTAGCGCTGGCAGATGAAGGCCGCCTGCGTGCCCTTGCCGGCGCCGGGCGCGCCGAGGAGGATGAGTCTCATCGATGTTCTCGTGGAAGGTGAGGCCCAGCCGCGAAGCGACGCGACGCCGACATGTCCCGCACCGCGAAGGTGCCGATCGAGAATATCACGCGAGGGGATGCGCGAAGCTGACGGCGCGGGCGCCCTCGCGGCGCTCGCGGCCGGGCCGCCGCAACGCGGCCCCGCGGCGCTAGGTCGAGCCCGCCGCGAACAGCGCCCGCACGCGCGCCAGGTCGGCCGGCGTGTCGACGCCCGGCCCGGGCGCCACGTCGGCCACGTGCACGGCAATGCGATGGCCGTGCCACAGCACGCGCAGCTGCTCGAGCGCCTCGATGCGCTCCAGCGGCGCCGGCTCGAGCAGCGGGAAGCGGCGCAGGAAGCCGGCGCGGTACCCGTACAGGCCGATGTGGCGCAGCGGCTTCATGTCCGGCGAGGGCCACGCGTCGCCGGTGCTGCTGCCTTCGCGCCACCACGGGATCGGCGCGCGCGAGAAGTACAACGCCCGCCCGGCGCGGTCGAGCACGACCTTCACGACGTTCGGGTTGGTGAACTCCGCCGCGTCGTCGATGGCGTGCGCCGCGGTGCTCATCACGCAGTCGACGGACTCCGCGACGAGCGCGGCTGTGCGCTGCACCAGCGCCGGGTCGATGAGCGGCTCGTCGCCCTGCACGTTGACGACGATGTCGTCGCCGTCGAGCCCCAGTTGCCCGCAGGCTTCGGCCAGGCGATCGCTGCCGCTCGCATGGTCGGGCCGCGTCAGCACGCAATGCACGCCGTGTGCGCGGCACGCTTGGGCGATGCGGGCGTCGTCGGCGGCGACGACGACGGTGGCCGCGCCGCTGGCCGCGGCGCGCCGGGCCACGCGCACGACCATCGGCAAGCCGGCGATGTCGGCCAGCGGCTTGTCGGGCAGGCGCGTCGAAGCGAGCCGTGCAGGGACGAGCACCGTGAACGTCATGGCGCAGCCCGCGGCGCGCTTCGCCGCGCTCACCGCTGCGCCGCTTCTTCGGCGGTGAGCGTGCGCGCCTCGTTCTCGAGCATCACCGGGATGCCGTCGCGCAGCGGAAAGCCGAGGCGGTCGGCCGGGCACACGAGCTCGGTCGGGCGCATCAGCTCGTCGCGGCGCATCTGCAGCGCGCCCTTGCAGACCGGGCAGACGAGCAGGCTCACGAGGCGATGGTCGGTCATGGCGACGGGGGCGGATGGGGCGCGTGGGGCGGCAACTCGCCGGCGGCGGCTTCTCGCCGCGGCAGCAGCGCGAGCACGTCGTGCACCAGCGCCGGCGGCAGCTCGCAGTCTAGCGGCAGCACCCACACCTCGGTGCCACCGGCCGCATCGGCCTCGGGCAGTGCGGCGAGCTTGACGGCGTCCTTTTCGGTCGTGATGACGGCCGGCGTGCCGGCGGGCCATGGTGCGCGCCGGTAGTCGGCGTGGTCGGGCCGGGCGAGCGGCACGATGTCCAGCCCCGCCGCCTCGAGCATGGCGAAGAACTGTGCCGGCGCGCCGATGCCTGCCAGCGCCACGAGGCGACGGCCGCGCAGCGCGGCCAGCGGCTGCGGGGTCGCCGCGCCCGTGCCCGGGCGTGTGCCCCACGCCCGCAGCGGCCAGACCTGCTCGGCGCGTCGAGCGGCGTGCCGACCCGGCAGCGGCGTCGAGCTCGCCTTGCCGCTGTAGACGACGAACGTGTGGCGGGCGAGCGCGCGCGGCAGCGGCTGGCGCAGCGGCCCGGCGGGCAGGAGCAGCCCGTTGCCCACGCCTCGATCGTCGAAGACGATGAGCTCGGCGGCGCGCGGCAGTTCGAGGTGCTGCAGGCCGTCGTCGGAGACGATCACGTCGACGTCCGGGTGCGCTGCGCACAGCGCGGCGGCGGCGGCTGCGCGGCGGCGGCCGACGAACACCGGTGCCGCCGTTCGGCGATGGACGAGCAGGGGCTCGTCGCCCACCTCGGCGGCGTTCGACGAGGCGCCGACCGTCACGATGTCCGCGCCGGCCTGCCGGCCGTGCCCACGCGAGACGACACCCGGCACGCGCCCCGACGCACGCAGCGCCTTCACCAGCGCGATGACGATCGGGGTCTTGCCCACGCCGCCGACGACGACGTTGCCGACGACGACCACCGGCACGGGCAGGTCGGCCGGCGAGCCCGCCAGGCGTCGCGAGATCGCGGCGCCGGCGCGATACGGCCACGTCAGCGGCCACAACAGCCAGGCCGCCCCGCCCGGCCGGGCGCGCCACCAGATGCGCGCGAGCCCGGCCTCGAGCCGTTCGCGCAGCGTGGCCGCCTCGGGGGAGCGTGCCGTCATGGGCTGGCGATGGGCGTGCGCCGGGCGCCGCTGCGGCGCGCTGGCAAGGCCTTCAGCGGCCGTTGCCGGTGTTCTGCGCCGCGAAAGTCAAGCGCGCGAGGCCGGCGCGCCGCGCCGCGTCGAGCACGTTGACCACGCTCTGGTGCGCCGCCATGGCGTCGGCCGAGATGATGACCATCGTGTCCGGCCGGTTGTTCGCGGCCGCGGCGAGCTCGGCAGTGAGCAGCTCGACGCTGCGTCCGTCCACCGGCTTCTTGTTCACGACGTAGCGGCCGTCGGCGGCCACGGCCACCACCACCTCCTGCGGGCGCTCGCGCAGGCGCTCCGCGTCGGCGGCCGGCAGGTTGATCTGCAGTTCGGTGAAGCGCGAGTAGCTCGTCGAGAGCATCAGGAAGATGAGGATGACGAGCAGCACGTCGATGAACGGGATCAGGTTGATCTCGGGCTCGTCAGGGCGGCGGCGGCTGAATCTCATGGCGCGGCGGTGCGGTCGGCGCGTGCGGGCTCAGCCCGTGCTGCGCACGACGAAGCGCATCAGGTGCGGCACCATGCGTTCGGCGGCCAGTTCCATCGTCAGCTGGAAGGCGTCGACCTTGCCGCGGAAGTAGCGATAGAACATCAGCGCCGGGATCGCGATGATCAGGCCGAAGGCGGTGTTGTAGAGGGCGATGGAGATGCCGTGCGCGAGCTGCTGCGGGTTGTTGCCCGCCCCCGGGCCCGGCGCCTGCGAGCCGAAGATCTCGATCATGCCGATCACCGTGCCCAGCAGGCCGAGCAGCGGCGCCGCGGCGGCGATGGTGCCGAGCGTGTTCAGATACCGTTCCAGCCGGTGCACGGCCTTGCGCCCCGCGTTCTCGAACGCCTGGCGCAGGCCCGTTTCGGCGATGCGCGGGTCGGCGATGACGCTGCGCAGGCCGGCAGCGAGCACCATGCCCAGCACCGAGTTCTCGGCCAGCTTGTTCACCACGTCGGCCCCGGGCAGGCTGGCACGGGTGACCGAGATCACCTCCTCCAGCAGCTTCGGCGGCGTGACGAGCGAGTCGCGCAGGTGGTACATGCGCTCGATGACGAGCGCCAGCGCGACGACCGAACACAACAGCAGGGGCCAGATCGGCCAACCGGCCGCTTGTATGATGGACAGCAAGGTTTCAAGTGGGCCGCCAATGGGGCACGCCGCGGGGCGCGATTATTGCCGATGCGCTCGCGCCCCCCGCCGCGAGGCGCCTCGTGCGCGAGCTTTGTCCACAGCTTGTTCCGATGGTGCGCTGCGGCTGTGGAGAACACTGTGGGCAATGTCGTGCGGAGCAGCAATCCCGAGCGCATCCGCAAGCGGCCCGGCGTGCCTGATCAAAAATTGAGCGCCACAAAGGCCATGCAGATCAACGGCTTGCATGAGCGGCCCTCGAACGCCACGGGGCGCGACGCGAGCCGGGCCGGAGGGCCGCAGGCTGTGGAGTTCCGGCCGTTCGCCGTTCGTGTCGACCCGCCCGTGGGATGGTCGGGGACGGGGCTTGGCTGAGTCACCGCCGGTACCTGCGGCGCGGCCCGTGTGGGGCGTGGCGGCGCTGCTCCAGGCCGGCAGCGACGCGTTGTGGGCACGCTTCGGTCCGGTCGCCGTGCGCGGCGAGCTCTCCGGCTTCTCGCGCGCGGCCAGCGGGCACTGCTACTTCTCGCTGAAGGACGACGGCGGCGCGCCGGCCCTTCTGCGCTGCGCGATGTTCAGACGCGCCGCCGTGCTGCTGGACTTCGATCCGGCGGACGGGCAGCGGGTGGAGCTGCGCGGCCGGCTCGACCTCTACGCCGCGCGCGGCGAGCTGCAGCTCGTCGTCGAGGCCATGTCGCGCGTCGGCCACGGCACGCTGTACGAGGAGTTCGTGCGGCTGCGCGCACGGCTCGAGGCACTCGGCCTGTTCGATGCGGCGCGCAAGCGGCCGTTGCCCTCGCACCCGCGCCGCGTCGGCATCGTCACGTCGCCGGCGGCCGCGGCGCTGCACGACGTGCTCACCGCGCTGGCGCGGCGCGCGCCGCACGTCGAGGTCGTCGTCTACCCCTGCCAGGTGCAGGGTGTCGAGGCGCCGGCGAGCATCGTGCGGGCGCTGGCCACCGCGGCGGCACGGCGTGGCGAGGATGGCGTGGAGGCCTTGCTGCTCGTGCGCGGCGGCGGCTCGCTCGAGGACCTGTGGGCGTTCAACGACGAACGGGTCGTGCGCGCTGTCGCGGGCAGCGTGCTGCCGGTGGTGTGCGGCGTCGGGCACGAGACGGACGTGACGCTGGCCGACCTCGCGGCGGACCTGCGCGCGCCCACGCCCACGGCCGCGGCCGAGCTGGCCGCGCCGCAGCGCGACGAGCTGGCGTCCGCTCTGGAGGCGCTGCACGCGCGCATCGCCCGCGCGCTGCAGCGCCGGCTGCAGCACGCGGCGCAGGGGCTCGACCAGCGGGCGGCACGTCTGGGGCAGCCGGCCCGCGTCGTGCTCGGTCAGAGGCAGCGGCTGGATGGGTTGGCCCATCGCCTTGCCCGGGCACCGCAGCCGCTGCTGCAGCGGCGACGCCACCAGGCCCAGGTGCTGATGGCCCGCCTGCGGGCCGCGGCCGCCATGCAGCTGCGCACCACGCGCGGGGTGAGCGAGTCGCTCGGGCTGCGCCTGCGCGCCCTCGACCCGCGGCATGTGCTGGCGCGCGGCTATGCGTGGGTGGAGGACGAGGGCGGGCGCGCCGTCACGAGCGCGGCGAACCTGGTGCCGCACCAGCGCGTGCGCGCCGTGTGGGCCGACGGCGCAGTGCATGCCGAGGTCGTCGACATCGAGCCCGCGGACGACGCAGCGACCGGCCGCCACCGCGGGCCGCGCGGGGTCCCCGGCGATGCGGCGCTCGAAGCCACACGGCGCAAGGGTCGCGGCCCGGCTGCCTAGAATGACCCCGTCCACGCAGACCACCGCACACATTGCCCAGGAGAGACGAGATGGAACACACCCTGCCGCCGCTGCCCTACACGCTCGACGCGCTCGCGCCGCACTACAGCAAGGAGACGCTCGAGTACCACCACGGCAAGCATCACAACGCCTACGTGGTGAACCTGAACAACCTGCAGAAGGGCACCGAGTTCGAGAGCATGTCGCTGGAGGACATCGTCAGGAAGAGCTCGGGCGGCATCTACAACAACGCCGCGCAGATCTGGAACCACACCTTCTTCTGGAACTGCATGAAGCCGGGCGGCGGCGGCGAACCGGGCGGCGCGCTCGGCGCGGCGATCACGAAGAAGTGGGACGGCTACGCGAAGTTCCGCGAGGCCTTCGTGAAGAGCGCGGTGGGCAACTTCGGCTCGGGCTGGACCTGGCTCGTGAAGAAGGGCGACGGCAGCGTCGACATCGTCAACATGGGGCCGGCGGGCACCCCGCTCACCACGGCCGACAAGGCGCTGCTGACGGTGGACGTGTGGGAACACGCCTACTACATCGACTATCGCAACCTGCGTCAGAAGTTCGTCGAGACCTTCCTCGACAAGCTCGTGAACTGGAGCTTCGCGGAGAAGAACTTCGCCTGATCGCGGCGGGGCTATTTCGCCGGGGCGCCGAACGGCAGCCCGGCGAGCCGGAAGCCGGCCTTGATGCCGCGCTTGCCGAACCAGCCCTGGGGCATCTCGAGCGCGAAGCGCACCGGCCGAGCCGAGCAATGCGAACGCTCGTCCAGCGGCTGCATGTCGGCGAGGTTCACGATGCTGCCGTCGTCGTCGATGAAGGCGATGGTCAGCGGCACCAGCGTGTTGCGCATCCAGAAGCAGCGCGGGCTCTTCACCTCGTTGACGAAGAGCATGCCTTCGTTGCCGTTCATCTCCTTGCGGAACATCATGCCGGTGGCCTGCTGTTCGGGGGTGACGGCGAGCTCGGCCTTGATGACGTGCATGCCCGCGCGCAGGTCCACCGTCGGCAGGCGCGGCTGCGGGCCGTTCTGCGCCCCGGCGGCCGGGGCCAGCGCGATCAGGGCGGCGGCGGCAGCGGCAGCCGCGGCAGCGGTCCGCCGGGCCGTCGACCGCGTTGAACGGGCGTCGCGCGCACGCACGCCGGCGCGCGGGAGCGGGTTGACATGGGTCATGCGTCGGTCGAGGTTCACGGCGTAGATTATCCGGTCGGCGATGGGGCGCGATGCCGCTCGTCGGCGCTGCCGATGAACGCCGCGACGAACGCCTGCGCTGACACCTTCGAGACCATCGGCAAGCCGCCCGCCGCCGGGGGTGCAGCCGTGCTCGACGATCCGCTCGAGCTGCCCCGCTACACGCGCTGGATCGCCGCCGCGGACGGCGGGCGGCTGGGCGAGTCCAGCCTGCAGCTGGGTGGCATGCATTGCGCGGCCTGCGCCGGTCAGATCGAGGCGGCGCTCGTGGCCGTGCCCGGCGTGCGCGAGGCGCGCGTCGCCGCCGCGTCGCAGCGCGCCACTGTCACGTGGGACCCGCGGCGCACGCGGCCGTCGGCGCTGTTCCACGCCGTGCGTCGCGCCGGCTACGAAGCGGTGCCCGACGCCGCGGCGCCGGCGCGCGAGCTTCGTCGCCGCGAAGCGCGCGTGGTGCTGTGGCGCCTGTTCGTCGCCGCCTTCGCCGCGATGCAGGTGATGATGCTGGCCACGCCGAGCTACGTGGCCGGCGCCGGCGAGCTGGCGCCCGACCTCGAGCGCCTGCTGAACTGGGGCAGCTGGGTGCTGACGCTGCCGGTGCTGGCCTTCTCCTGCGGCCCGTTCTTCCGCGGTGCCTGGCGCAGCCTGCGCACGCACCGCATCGGCATGGACGTGCCGGTGGCGCTGGGCATCGCCATCACCTTCGTCGCCAGCAGCGGCGCGGCGTTCCAGCCCGGCGGCCTGTTCGGCAGCGAGGTCTACTTCGACTCGCTGACGATGTTCGTCGCGTTCCTGCTCGGCGCGCGCACGCTCGAGATGCGTGCACGGCATCGCGCGGCCGAGGAGATGGAGTCGAGCCTCGCGCGGTTGCCGGAGACGGCCGAGCTTGTGGCCGACGACGGCACGTCGCACAACGTCAGCGTGCTGCGCCTGCAGCGCGGCGACCGCGTGCGCGTGGCCCTCGGGCAGGCCTTCCCGGCCGACGGCGATCTGCTGCAGGGGCCCACGCAGTGCGACGAGTCGCTGCTGACGGGCGAGTCGCTGCCCGTGGCCAAGGCGCCCGGCGATGCCGTGGTGGCCGGCAGCCTGAACCTCGGCGCTCCGGTGCTGATGCGCGTGCTTCGCGCCGGGCCGGACACGCGGCTCGAAGGCATCGTCGCGATGATGCGCCGCGCAGCCACCGAGCGCCCGGCGCTGGCGCGGCTGGCCGATCGCTGGGCGGCGCCGTTCCTGTGGATCGTGCTGCTGCTCGCCGCGGGCGGCGCGGCGGCGTGGAGCTTCGTCGACCCGAGCCGCGCCGTGTGGGTGGCCGTGTCGGTGCTGATCGTCACCTGTCCCTGTGCGTTGTCGCTCGCCGCGCCGGCGACGTTGCTCGCCGCGGCGCGCGCGCTGGCGCGGCGCGGCGTGATGGTGCAGCGGCTGGACGCCATCGAGGCGCTGGCGCGTACCGACCACGTCTTCTTCGACAAGACCGGCACGCTGACATCCGACCTGCCGGCCCTTGCCGGTGTGAGCCTCACCGAGGCGGGCCGGCACCGGCTTCAGGGCGGACCGCCGCAGGCGCTGGAGGTGGCCGCGGCGCTGGCGGCCTGGTCGCGGCATCCGTTGTCGCAGGCGCTCGCGCGCGCGGCGCAGGCAGCCAAGGCAGCGGACATGGCGGACGCGGATGAAGCGTCGCGTGCGGCGAACAGGGCGAACCCGATGGACGGCGCGGCAAGCGCGCGCGGCGAGGCCGGCAGCGGCACAGGCCCCGGGCCGGCCGCCGCGTTCACGCGCTTCACCGAGGTCCCCGGCCTGGGCGTGCAGGCCGAGGACGGCGCCGGCGCTCCCTGGCGACTGGGTGCACCGGGCTGGGCCGGCAGCCACGCCGCGCCGGAGCCGCAAGGTCATGTGTGCCTGGCCCGCGACGGCGAGATCCTGGCGTCGTTCGAGTTCGAGGAGTCGCTGCGTCCCGGCGCCGCCGAAGCCGTCGCACGGCTTCGCGAGGCCGGCGTGCGCGTCACGCTGCTCTCGGGCGATCGAACGGAACGTGCAGCCGCGCTGGCACGGCGTCTGGGCATCGCCGATGTGGTGGCCGGCGCGTCGCCGGAGGCCAAGCTGGCCGCCGTCGCCGCGGCGCAGGCGGCAGGCCACCGCGTCGCGATGGTCGGCGACGGCATCAACGACGCGCCCGTGCTGGCGCGTGCCGACGTGGCGCTGGCCATGGGGCAGGGTGCGCTCGTGGCGCGCGCGCAGGCCGGCGCGGTGCTGGCCGCGGGCCGGCCCGGCGACGTGCTGGTGGCGCGTCGCCTCGCGCGGCGCGCCGTGCGCCTCGTTCACCAGAACCTGCTATGGGCCGCGGCGTACAACGCCACCTGCGTGCCGCTGGCCCTGGTGGGCTGGCTGCCGCCGTGGGCCGCGGGCCTGGGCATGGCGGCCAGCTCGCTCCTCGTCGTCGGCAACGCGCTGCGCGTGGCACGCTAATCAACGAAGTGCGGTGACATGGACATCCTGTACCTGCTGATCCCGCTCTCGGCGGTGCTGCTGCTGGCCATCGTCGGCGTGTTCGGCTGGGCCGTCTTCCACGGCCAGTTCGAGGACGTGCAGCGCGAGGGCGAGCGAATCCTGACCGATGACTGACAAACCGTCGGTCGGCCGCTTGATGGTGATCAAGCCCGTTGGGCAGGGCGAACGGAACAATGCCCACGTTCCAAGCATGGTATCGAGTTGAGGAGAACCGGATGACACAAGACCAAGCCGTCGCCGGGGCAGTGGCTACGCCTGCCTCAGGGGCCGGGCAGTACAGCGACACCGTCGTGCGCCTGTTCGCGCTCGCCGCGGTGCTGTGGGGCGTGGTGGGCATGCTCGTCGGCGTCATCATCGCCGCGCAGCTCGCCTGGCCCGAGCTGAACCTGGGCATCCCCTGGCTGAGCTACGGGCGGCTGCGGCCGCTGCACACCAACGCGGTCATCTTCGCGTTCGGCGGCAGCGTGCTCTTCGCCACCGCCTACCACGTGGTGCAGCGCACGTGCCAGACGCGGCTGTTCATGCCGGGCCTGGCGATGTTCACCTTCGTCGGCTGGCAGCTGATCATCGTCGCGGCGGCGATCACGCTGCCGCTGGGCATCACCAGCGGCAAGGAGTACGCGGAGCTCGAGTGGCCGATCGACATCGCGATCGCGGTCGTCTGGGTCAGCTACGCGATCGTCTTCTTCGGCACCATCGGCACGCGCAAGGTGCGGCACATCTACGTCGCCAACTGGTTCTTCGGCGCCTTCATCATCGCCGTGGCGCTGCTGCACATCGTCAACAGCGCGGCGATGCCGGTGAGCCTGTGGAAGAGCTACAGCGCCTACGCCGGCGTGCAGGACGCGATGGTGCAGTGGTGGTACGGGCACAACGCGGTGGGCTTCTTCCTCACG
>JAHCKS010000092.1 GCA_026125665.1 Rubrivivax sp. | reverse complement strand
CGTCTTGCCCACACCCGGCTCGCCGATGAGTACCGGGTTGTTCTTCGAGCGCCGCTGCAGCACCTGGATGGCACGGCGGATCTCGTCGTCGCGGCCGATCACCGGGTCGAGCTTGTTCTGGCGCGCGCGCTCGGTGAGGTCGAGCGTGTACTTCTTCAGCGCCTCGCGCTGGCCCTCGGCCTCGGCCGAGTCGACCTTCTGGCCGCCACGCACGGCGTCGATGGCCGCTTCCAGCGCCTTCCTCGTGAGGCCGTGCCCACGCACGATGCCGCCGAAGTCGCTCTTCGCGTCGGCGGCCGCGAGCAGGAACATCTCGCTGGCGATGAACTGGTCGCCGCGCTTGGAGGCTTCCTTGTCGGCAGCCTGCAGCAGCTGGATCAGCTCGCGGCCGGGCTGCACCGGCTGGGCGCCGCTGCCCTCATGACTCACCTGCGGCAGGTTGCGGATGGCGGTGTCCATCGCCGTGGCCAGGCCCGCGGTGTTCGCGCCGGCCCGGTCGAGCAGCGCCTTCGGACCGTCCGGTTGCTGCAGCATCGCCGCCAGCAGGTGCGCGGGTTCGATATAGGGGTTGTCGCGCGCCACGGCCAAGCTCTGGGCGTCGCCCAGGGCCTGCATGAAGGCGGTGGTGAGTTTGTCCTGACGCATCGGGGCTTCCTTCGGGTTCCAGTGCAAATGGGCTCCACGGCTTCGGATTCAAGGGGCCTTCGCCGGCGGCGCGAGCGCAATTCGACGCCTGCGCGCCGCCCCGGGCTTGACCCGCGTCAAGCCAGCCGAGTCGATATCGGTGGCCGGCACCGCGCGCGCAGGGTCGCGGCGCGCCGCAGGCCCGGCGGTGCCAGAGGGCAAGCCCGGTGCCGCACGGCGAGGCCGCTCCCTACACTGCGCGCCCGATGAACGACGCCGCCACCCTCGCCGCCGCCGGCGCACCCCGCCTGCGCGCGATCGGCGCCGGCGCGCTGGGCGGGCTGGCCATGCTGGCCATCGTGCTGACACTCGGCCTGCTCGCCTTCTCGCCGCTGTCGGCGCTGGCCCCGGGGCTGGCCGCGGGTGCGGGCATCCCGGCCGCCTTCGCCGGCGCCGTGCTGGGCACGCTGGTGCTCGCGGCCGCCAGCCGCGGCAGCGTGCCGGTGGCCTCGCCCAGCTCGGCCACGGCGCTTGTGCTGGCCGCGCTCGTGGCGCGGCTCGCCACCGACCCGCAGGTGGCCGCGGCGGCCGCCTCGGTGCGGCCGTTCGAGGCGGCGCGCCTCGTTGGCGCCGCCACCGCCTGTGCGGTCGTCGGCATGGGGATCGTGCAGCTGCTGCTCGCGGGCTGCCGCCTGGCACGTCTCGCGCACTTCGTGCCGCAGCCGGTGCTGGCGGGCTTCGTCAACGGCGTCGCGCTGCTGATCATCGTCTCGCAACTGCCGCTGCTGGCCGGCGCGACGCCGGGCACACCCATGGCGCAGTGGGGATCGGCGCTGGCCGCCGCCGGCGCACTGCCCGCTCTGTTGGCCTTCGCCACGGCCGCCGTCATCGCCGGGGTGATGCGGCGGCGGCCGGGCTGGCCGGCGCTGCTCGTCGGGCTGGCGGCCGGCACGCTGGTGGCGCAAGGCCTGCTGGCCGCGTGGCCGGCTGCGCCCCTGGGCCCGCTCGTGCAGCCGATGGCCGCAGCGCTGCCCCCGGGGCCCGCCTGGCTCGTGGACACGGATCCGGCCGTGGCGTCGCTCGTGGCGGCGCACTGGCCGGCGCTGCTGCTGGCCGCGGTGGTGCTGGCGCTCGTCGGCACGCTGGAGTCGATGCTGGCGCTCGTCAGCATCGAACAGGGCAGCGGGCGGCGCATCGCCGCCGACCGCGAGCTGGCTGCGGTCGGCATCGCCAACGTCGCCTGCGGCGCCGTCGGAGCCATGCCGACGGTGGTTCTGCGCGCCGGCGCGATGACCATCCGCCGCGCCGGCGGCCGCGGCGCCGCCGCAGCACTGGCCGCGGCCGGCACGCTCCTCGTGCTGTTCGTCGCGGGCGGGCCGGCGCTGGCGGCACTGCCGCAGGCGGTGCTGGCCGGCGTGATGATCATGGTCGGCATGTCGCTGTTCGACCGCTGGTCGCTGCGCGTCGGTCGCCGCTGGTGGCGGCAGGCGCGGCTCGGCACGCTGAGCCCGGGTGACGACACGCCGGTGGCACTGGCGGTGATGGCACTCGTCGGCGTGCTCACCGTCGTGCTGGGCGTGGCCGCGGGCGTGGCCATCGGCGTCGTGCTGTCGTTCCTCGTCTTCGTGCGGCGCATCAACCGCTCGCTCGTGCGCGCGCAGGTCTCGGGCATGGCGCGCCCTTCGCGGCGCATCTACCCGGGAGCCATCGAGGCGCGGCTGCTGGGCCTGCGGCCGCGCGTCGTGCTGCTCGAGCTGGAAGGGGCACTCTTCTTCGGCAGCGGCGCGCAGCTGCCCGACCGCATCGAGAGCCTGGCGCCGCCGGTGCGCTTCGTCGTGCTCGACCTGCGCCGCGTGAGCACGGTGGACGAATCCGGCGCGATGCTGCTGCACGAGCTGGCACAGCGCCTGGCGGCGCGTGGCCAGGAGCTGCTGCTGGCCGGCGTGGTGCCCGGCAGCAGCGTGGCACGCGACCTGAAGGCCTTCGCGCCGTGGGCGCGCGACGCCGCGCCGCGCACCTTCGTCGACGCCGACCAGGCGATGGAAGCGGCCGAGGCGGTGCTGCTGGCCGAAGCGGCACGCGACGACGGCGCGCTCGCCGCGCTGCTGGCCACCGAGAGCGAGCTGCCGCTGGCCGCGTGTTCGCTGGTGCGCGGCCTGACGCCGCGCGAGCTGCGCCTGGTGGCCGCGGCGATGCAACGGCGCGAGCTGCGCGGCGGCGAGGTGCTCTTCCGCCAGGGCGACGAGGCGGAGGCGCTGTACGTCGTGACGCGCGGCTCGGTGAGCGCAGTGGTCGTGCAACGCGGCGAGGTCACGCGCACGCAGCGCTTTGCGAGCCTGGGCCCGGGCACGATGTTCGGCGAGATGGCGCTGCTGGACCAAGCCGGCCGCAGCGCCGACGCGCTGGCCGACGGCGACGCGTGCCTGCTCGTGCTCTCGCGCGAGCACCTCGAGCGGCTGCTGCTGGAGCAGCCGGAGCTCGCGGCGAAGCTCTACCGCAACATCGCCGCGCACCTGGGTGAGCGGCTGCGCGCCGCGTCGATGGCCTGGCAGGCGGCGGCGGCCTGAGCGGCCGCGCCTCAGCCGCCCAGCTGCCTGGCCAGCACCTGCCGCTGCACCTTGCCCAGCGCCGTCTTCGGCAGGCTCGCGCCGACGACGATGCGCCGCGGATGCTTGAACCGCGCGAGGCGCGCGTCAAAGAGCGCCTGGATGGCCTTCAGGTCGGGCTCGGCCCCGGGCACCGGCACCAGCACGAGCACCGGCACCTCGCCCCAGCGCGCGTCGGGCAGGCCGACCACCGCGCACTCGGCCACCCCCGGCCAGCCGGCGAGCAGGTTCTCGATCTCTGCCGGATGGATGTTCTCGCCGCCGGAGATGATGAGCTCCTTGCTGCGCCCCACCACCTCGTAGAAGCCGTCGGCGTGCCGCACGGCGAGGTCGCCGGTGTGGAACCAGCCGTCGGCGTCGAACGAGGGCTGGCTGCTGCGGTGGTAGCCGCGCATCAGGTTCGGCGCCCTGAGCAGGATCTCGCCTTCATCGGCGGCGTGGCCGGCGCCCCCGCCAGCACGCCCCGCGAGCTTCACCTGCACGCCCAGCGCCGGCCGGCCCGCATGGCCGACATGCGCCATCGCCTCGGCCGGGCGCAGCACGATCGACACGGGCCCCGTCTCGGTGGCGCCGTACACCTGCGCCACCGGGATGCCGCGCGCGTGGAAGGCTTCGATCAGCGCACGCGGCACGATCTGCGAGCCGGCGTTGACGAAGGCCAGGCTCGACAGGTCGGCCCCGGCCCAGCGCGGGTGCTCGACGAGCGCGCGCATCACCGCTGGCACGAGCAGCGTCGTCGTCGGCCGCCACTGCTCGACGTCGTCGAACCAGGCGCCGGGCTCGAAGCGCGGGTGCAGGCGCAGCGCCGCGCCGGCGGCGAGCGCCGGCAGCACCTGGATGCACAGGCCGCCGACGTGGAACAGCGGCAGCACGGCGAGCACGCGCGTCGCGGCGTCGAAGGCCTGCGCGTCGATCGCCGCGGCGATGTTGGCGGCCATGCCGGCCGCGGTGTGCATCGCGCCTTTCGGCTCGCCCGTCGTGCCCGAGGTGTAGACGAGCAACAGGTCGCCGCCCTGCACGCCTTCGGCCGCGCCGGGCCGCAACGCGCCGGCGGTGCCCGCCGCCGCGCGCAGATCGTGCGCCAGTGGTTCCACCTCCGGCGTCGAGAACAGGTGCCCGGCCCCGGCGTGCACGACGATGCGCGCGAGCTCCGGCGCCGTGAGGCGCCAGCTCAGGGGCAGCAGCACCGCGCCAAGGTCCTCGCAAGCGGCGAGCGTGGCCAGCATCTGCAAGCTATTGTGGCCAAGCCAGGCGACGATGGCGCCAGGCACCACGCCTTCGGCGCGCAGGCGTTCGAGCGCGACAGCGCGGAGGTCGCCGGGCAGGCCGCGCACGAGCCCGGCGGGCACCGCGGATCCGGGAGGACTCGACTCACTCGATCTGCTCGTCACGCTCGCCGCCTTCGTACAGGCACTCGCGCCCGAGGCGGTCGAGGCACAGCTCGGCCGTCCACGGCAGCATCAGGCTGCCGCAGCGGCTGTCGCGGTACAGCCGCTCGAGCGGCAGCGACTTCAGCATGCTCTGGCCGCCACAGGTGCGGATGGCCAGGCGGCAGAGGTCGTTGGCGCTCTCCATGATCGTGTAGTGCGCCGCGTAGAGGCGCATGCGCGTGTCCTTGTCGGGGTCCACACGCGCGTCGCGCGCGTTCTGCAGGAACAGCGCCCTCGTGGCCTCGAGCTTGACGCGCATCTCGGCCACGGCGATCTGCTTGGTCGGGTACATGCGCCGTTTCACCGGCGGCATGCCCGGCACCTCGGCGCGCAGGTACTGCACGGTGAAGTCGTAGGCCGCCTGCGCGATGCCCATGTAGGTGGGCGACAGCGTCGCGAACATGTGCGGGAAGCGCGTCGCCGCCTGGTGGTAGAGGCCCTCGGGCATCAGCCGCGCCTCCTCGGGCACGAAGACGTCCTTGAAGGCGAGGTTGCGGCTCACCGTGCCGCGCATGCCCAGCGGATCCCAGTCGCCGTACACCTCGAGCCCCGGCGCACCGGCCGGCACCGCGAGGTAAAGGGAGTCGCGCCGCGTGCCGCGCCCTTCCTGGCCCGGCCGCTCGAGCGTGCACAACACGCCGTACGAGTCGGCGGCGCCCGCGAGAGAGGCGAAGATCTTCTTGCCGCTGATCAGGTAGCCGCCGTCGACCTTGCGCGCGATCGTGCCGAACGGCGCCGCGCCGGCCGCCGCCGCACCACCCTCGCTGAACGGCTGCGCGTAGACCTGCCCGCCCTCGACGATGCGGCGGTAGTGCAGCGCGCGGATGCGCGCGTGTTCGGCGCGCTCGGCTTCGCTCATCTCGAGTGCGTCGGCGATGAAGCCGCTCCACATGCACGAGCTGACGTGCATGTTGAAGGTGAGCGCGGTGGCGCCGCACCAGCGGCCGATCTCGGCCGCCACCATCACGTAGGTGGCGAAGTCGGCACCGAGGCCGCCGTACTCGCGCGGCACGCAGATGCCGAGCAGACCCGCCGCGCGCAGGTCGGCGTAGTTCTCGAACGGGAAGCTCGCCTCGCGGTCGAAGCGCTCGGCACGCTCGGCAAAGTGCGGGCCGAGCTCCGACGCACGGCCGATCAGCTCGCGCTGCAGCGGTGTCAGCGTCGCCGCGTCACCGGCGATGTGCGAGGGGATGTAGCGCGTGGGCGCGGCGGCCTGCGGTGTCGTCACGTCGGACATCGCTTCGCTCCTGGTTCAGTCGATCGGATTCGCTCACTGGAATGCCTTCGCGCTGCGCGCTCCGGTGTGTGCTCTTCGGGCGGCCGTGCGGGCTCATTGGAGTACCTCCGCGCTGCGCGCACCGGTATGAGCCCTTCGGGCGGCCGGGCGGGCTCATGCCGCCGTCCCGACCCGCCGGGCGACGAAGTCGAGCAGCACATGGTCGAAGCGCTCGGGCTGCTCGAGCATCAGCAGGTGGCCGGTGCCGGGCACGATGGCGACCTCGGCCCCGGGGATGCGCGCGGCCATGCGCCGCGCCACTTCGGGCGCCGCGGTGCGGTCGTCCTCGCCGGTGACGACGAGCGTCGGCACGGCGATGCGGGCCAGCGCTTCGCGGCGGTCGAACCTGACGAGTGCGGCGAGCGCGCGGCGGTAGGTGCCTTCGGGCACGCCGGCCATCAGCGCCTGCGCGACGGCCAGCCGCTGCGGCTGCGCGTCGCGGCCGGCCATCGCGGGCACGAGCTGCGCGGCCAGGCCGGGCATGCCCAGGCCGGCATCGAGCGGCGCGAAACGCGAGCGCAGAAACCCGGCTTGCCAGGCGCCGTCGGGCGACCCGAAGGCGGGCGAGGTGGCCGCCAGCACGAGCGCGCGCACGGCATGCGGCGCGCTCGCCGCCAGCTCCTGCGCCACCATGCCGCCCATGCTGTGGCCGACGACGAAGGCGCCGTGTTGCGGGTCGCCCGTGGCCCAGGCGATCAGCCGGCGCACGGCCTCGGCCATGCCGGCCATGTCGTGCGGCTCGATCGGGCCGCTCAGGCCGTAGCCGGGCTGGTCCGCGGCCAGCACGCGAAAGCCCTGCGCAGCCAATGCCGGCCCCGTGGCCGGAAAGCCCTCGCGACCGCCGCCCACGCCGTGCAGCAGCACCGCGACCGGCGCGCGGGCCCTGCCGGCGCCGGCAGGCCGCCACTCCAGGTGCGCCAGCGGCGCGTCGGTGACGAGGCGGGGCTCGCTCATCGGACCCTCACCGGGGCATCAGGCCAGCACGCCCGCGGCCACGACCACCTCGCCGTCCAGCGCCACGGTGCAGCCGCGCATCGGCAGGTCGAAGTGGCCGAGCGTGTAGCGGCCGGCCACCTCGTTGGCGCCGGTGGAGTAGAGGAAGTTGCCGGCAAAGGCACGCAGCTCGGTGCCGTTGAAGTCGGCCTTGTCGTAGAAGGTCATGGCGTCCCAGCGCGCGCCTCGGTTGAGGCCCCAGCCGACGTGCGAGACGGCGTAGGCGGCGCGGTCGCCCCAGGCGGCGAAGTAGCCGCGCATCAGCTCGGCGTCCACGCCCGTGCCGTCGATGCGCGTGACGTGGTCGTCCTCGACGACGAGCGTGACCGCGTCGGCGAGGTAGCGCTTGAAGGTGAGGTTCACGTCCCCCGGCGCGAGCACGAGGCGGCCGCGCACGCTGCCCGCGGCCGGAAAGGCGAGCACGAGGCCGGCCGGCCAGTGCGTCAGCGTGCCCGGCTTGCTCGTGAAGCCCCACACGCCGCCCACACGCGCGCCGGCCAGGCCGACGACGACGTCGGTGCCGGCCGCCGACGTGACGCGCATCTCGCGCGCCGCCTTCAACCGGCGCATCGCCTCGCGCACGGTGGCCTCGTCCTCGGCCTTCGGCAGCGTGCGCTCGAGGATCTCCGGGTGCTCGTTGCTGACGACGAGCACGCGGGCGCCGCCCTTCAGGATCTGCGGCAGCTCGACGGCGTGCTGCAGGCCTTCCACCGTGCAGTCGACGACGAGGCCGCTGCCGGCGAGTGCAGCCACCACCGGCTCCAGGCGACCGATGGCATCCGATGCGCCGGTGGAGCGCACGGGCACGGGTGCCCCCTGGCGCGGCGTCGGCACGGTGACGTGGAACCAGCGTGCGCGCAGGCGCGCCGCCGCCAGCTCGGCCAATTGCACGAGCACGGCGCGCGACTGCGTCTCGGAGAGGATGGCGCAGGCTTCACCTTCGCGCAGGCCGCTGAGGCGCAGCACCTCGGCGAAGGCGTCGATCCACTTCGCCTCGACGCGGCCTTCGAAGCCGCACGACGTCCGCATCACAGCACCTCGCCCAGCATGTGGTAGTGGCCGCCCTGGAAGACGAGCGGCGCGATGGCCAGGTCGGCCAGGCGCAGGACGCGGCCGATGAACAGGCGATGGTCGCCGCCATCGTGCACCGCCTGGCGCACGCACTCGAAGACGGCGGCACAGCCGGCGAGCACCGGCGCGCCGCCCAGGCCGGCGCTCCACAGGCCTTCGTCGAACTTGCCGAAGCCCGGCGCATCCGAAGGCGGCCGCGCGAAGCGGCGCGACAACTCGACCTGCGTCTCGGCCAGCACGTTCACGGCGAAGTGGCTGGCCGCCTCGAACGGGGCCAGGCTCGGGCTGGAACGCCGAAGCGACCACAGCACGAGCGGCGGCTCCAGCGACAGCGCGCTGAACGAGTTCGCCGTCAGGCCGACACGCCGGCCGCTCGCCGCATCGACGCAGGTGACGATGGTCACGCCGGTGGCGAAGCGACCGAGCGCGCTGCGCAGCGCCGGCGTGGCGAGGCCGCCGGCCGGCGCGTCGTCGCGGCCCTTCGGGGCGGCGAGGGGGTCGTCTGGGATGGAGCTCAAGCGCGGGACCTTCGGCCGTTGAATATATGAAAAGTCATCGATCACGCCCATCGGGGATTGCGCCCGGCCCGCCGGGGCCCCGAGCCGCGCACACTGCGAGACGATGGCCCGCCGCTTCGTGCACGAGCACCTGCCCTACCTGCTGGCACGCGCCAGCCACGCGCTGTGGCGGGGCTTCGAGCCGCAGGTTCGGGCCGCCGGCCTCAACTCGCTGGAGTGGCGCGTGCTGGCCACGCTCTACGACGGCGAGCCCGAGGGCGTCGGCCGCCTGGCGCTGGAAGTGCTGGCCAAGCAGCCCACGGTGACCAAGACGCTCGATCGACTGCAGCGGCAGGGGTGGGTGCAGCGCTCGGCGCATCCCGAGGATGCGCGCCGCTCGCTCGTGCACATCACGCCGGCCGGCCGCCGCCAGGTGGCGCCTCTGGTCGAGGCGGCGGCCCGGCACGAACGCCGGCGACTGCGCGAGCTGGGCGCGGCCGGCGGCGTGGAGATGCGCGTGCTGCGGCAGCAGCTTGCGCTGCTCGTGCAGCGCTTCGACGCGGTGGAGGACGCCGGCACCTCCGGCGTGTGATGCCCGGGGCCTGCTCGGCGCGCGCCGGGCGCCGAACCGCTCAGCGCTGCGGCAGCGCGTTGCCCGCTTCGATGCCCCAGCGCGCCAGCGCCGCGTCGTCGGCGACGCGCGCATCGACCCAGCGCGCGCCCTCGGGCGTCGTTTCCTTCTTCCAGAACGGCGCCTGCGTCTTCAGGTAGTCCATCAGGAACTCGCAGCCCTGGAAGGCCTGGCCGCGATGCGCCGAGGCGACGACGACCAGCACGATCTGGTCGCCGGGCGCCAGCGGCCCGACGCGGTGCACGACTCGCGCGCCCAGCAGGTCGAAGCGGCGCATCGCCTCGTCGATCATGGCCTCGATGGCCGCTTCGGTCATGCCCGGGTAGTGCTCGAGCTCGAGTGCGCTGACGCGGCCGGGCTCGCCGGGATGACGATCGCGCACCGTGCCGACGAAGGCGGCGACGGCACCGACGCCGAGTTCGCCGCCGCGCAGCGCCGTGACCTCGGCACCGAGGTCGAAGTCGGCAGCCTGGATGCGGACGCGGCCGGCGCCGCGCGCAGTCGTGGGCGCAGACGTGGCCATCGTCACCCCCCGGTCACCGGCGGGAAGAAGCCGACCTCGGCACCCTCGCGCAGCAGCTGCGCTTCGTCGGCCATCTTCTGGTCGAGCGAGCAGCGCACCGCGCGGCCCGGCGCCAGCACCTCGGCATGTCGGCCACCCCTTGCGACGAGCGCGTCGCGCAGCGTGCCGAGCGACGCCCCGGCGGGCAGCTCCAGCGTCTCGGACGGCCCGAGCGCCTCGCGCAGCGAGGCGAAGTAGCGCACGTGGATCTTCATGGCTCCGATGCTCGACCGGCCTGCGCACCGCGCCGCGCCTTCAGCGCGCCAGCAGCTCGGCCAACGGCAGGTAGCGTACCTTGTCGCCGCGCGCGATGCTCCGGCCCGCCGGGTTGTCCACGAGGCCGTCGGCCCACACCGCCGATGTCAGCACGCCGGAGCTCTGGTTCGGAAACAGCTCGAGCGCGCCTTCGGCGTTCAGGCGCACGCGCAGGAACTCGCGGCGCTTGTCGGGGCGCGGCCAGTCGAAGGCCGCGGCCAGCGGCAACGGCGCCGGCAGCGCCGGATCGAGCCCCTGCATCGCGCGCAGCACGGTGCTGACGCACAGCAGGAACGTGACGTACGACGACACCGGGTTGCCCGGCAGGCCGACGAAAAGCGCCTCGCCGGCCTGCGCCGAGCCGCCGGGCCGCCGCACGGCGCCGAAGGCGAGGGGCTTGCCCGGCTTCATCGCGATCTGCCAGTTCTCGATGCGACCTTCGGCGCGCACGGCCGGGCGCAGGTGGTCTTCCTCGCCCACCGAGACACCGCCGCTCGTGACGATGAGGTCGCTGCCTGCGGCAGCGCGTTGCAGCGCCTGGCGCGTCGCATCCAGCCGGTCGGGCACGATGCCGAAGTCGCTCACCTCGCAACCGCCGGCCTGCAGCAGCCCGCGCAGCGTGAACCGGTTGCTGTTGTAGATCGCCCCGGGCTTGAGCGGCTCGCCCGGCATGACGAGCTCGTCGCCGGTGGAGAACAGCGCCACGCGCGGGCGGCGCAGCACCGTGAGCGTGCCCGCGCCGACCGACGCGGCGAGGCCGAGCGCCTGCGGCGTGAGGCGCGTGCCGCGCACGAGCACCGTGGCGCCCGCGCACACGTCCTCGCCGCGCCAGCGCACCCACTGGCCGGCCTCGGGGATGGCCTGGATGCGCACGCGCCCCAGGCCGCCCGCCCCGCTGGCCCCATCGGGGTCGGGCACCGCCTCGCACTGCTCCTGCATCACCACCGCGTCGGCGCCCGGCGGCACCTGCGCACCGGTGAAGATGCGGGCCGCCGTGCCCGGCGCCAGCGGCTCACCAACGACACCGGCGGGGATGCGCTGGCTCACCGGCAGCACCGTGCCGGCGGCCGGCACGTCGGCGGCGCGGACGGCATAACCGTCCATCGACGTGTTGTCGGCCGGCGGTACGTCGAGCATCGAGCGCACGTCGGCGGCGAGCACGCGGCCGAGCGCCTCGAAGGTGGAGATCGTCTCCGTCTGCGCCAGCGCATGCGGCAGGCTCCCTGCGACGAGGCGGGCCAGCGCGTCGTCCAGCGACAGCAGGGCGCGCGCGGCGGGGCGCGCTTGCGGAGCAGGGGCGTTCATCGCGGCAATCGTCTCGGGGACGCGTCGGCTGGCTTCAGCCCGCGTGCGCCTCGATGTACTGCATGACACGCCGGGCGTCGGCGGGCAGCACGGTGAAGCGCCGTGGCCGCGCCTCGATGCCCGCGAGCGCCGGCGGCACCGTGGGCGTCGGCACGTCGCCGCCGGCGGCGCCCGCCGCGAAGGCCTCGCAGATGGTCTGGGCGAACTTGGCCGGCTGCGCCGTCTCGAGCACGACCATCGGCACGCCGGGCTCGACAAACTCGCGGGCCACCTTCAGCCCGTCGGCGGTGTGGGTGTCGACGAGGCGCCTGGAGCGCCGCCAGGTCGCGCGGATCGTGCCCAGCCGGTCGGCGTGCGTGCTGCGGCCCGAGACGAAGCCGAAGCCGGCGATGCGTGCGAACTCCTCGCCCGTGACCGTGAACGCGCCTTCGCGCGCCAGCGTCTCGGCGAACAGCGACCTCGTGCGTGCGCCGTCGCGGCCGACGAGGTCGAAGACGAAACGCTCGAAGTTGCTCGCCTTGCTGATGTCCATGCTCGGGCTCGAGGTCTCGTGCGTCTCGGCCGCTGCGCGCGGGCGGTAGGTGCCGGTGCGGAAGAACTCGTCGAGCACGTCGTTCTCGTTGGTCGCCAGCACCAGGCGGCGGATCGGCAGCCCCATCATGCGCGCCACGTGGCCGGCGCAGATGTTGCCGAAGTTGCCACTCGGCACGGCGAAACTGACCTGCTGCTCATTCGAGGCCGTGGCGCGGAAGTAGCCGGCGAAGTAGTAGACCACCTGCGCCACCAGGCGCGCCCAGTTGATGCTGTTGACGGTGCCGATCTTCCAGCGGCGCTTGAAGGCGAGGTCGTTGCTCACCGCCTTGACGATGTCCTGGCAGTCGTCGAAGACGCCTTCGATCGCGAGGTTGTGGATGTTGGCGTCGGGCAGGCTGAACATCTGCGCCTGCTGGAACGGGCTCATGCGGCCGTGCGGGCTCAGCATGAAGACGGCGATGCCGTGCTTGCCGCGCATCGCGTACTCGGCGGCACTGCCGGTGTCGCCGCTCGTCGCCCCGAGGATGTTGAGGTGCTCGCCGCGGCGCGCGAGCTCGTACTCGAACAGCGCGCCCAGCAGCTGCATCGCCATGTCCTTGAAGGCGAGCGTCGGGCCGTTGGAGAGCTCCTGGAGGAAGACCCCGTCGTCGAGCTTCGCCAGAGGCGTGATCTCGCGCGAGCCGAAGACGGCGTCGGTGTACGTCGCCTGCAGCAGCCGTCGCAGGTCCGCGCCGGGGATGTCGTCGACGAAGAGCGACAGCACCTCGAACGCCAGCTCGGCGTAGGAGCGGTCGGCGGCAGCGCGCCAGCGCGCCAGCGTCGCGGCATCCACCCGCGGGTAGCGTTCGGGCAGGTACAGCCCGCCGTCCGGCGCCAGGCCTTCGAGCAGGATGTCGGAGAAGCCGCGCGGCGTGGTGTCGCCGCGCGTGCTGACGTACTTCAACTCAGTTGCTCCACCGCGCTTGGCGCGACCCGCGACGCATGAAACGCTTCGGAGGTCGTGGCGCGCCAAGGCCGCCGGGCGGTCGGCTCCGCGAATGTCCTCTTTGGGCGGCCCAGCTTCGCTGGTCCCCCCAATGCCCCCTTGATTTCGCTGCGCCGAGCACCCGGCGTCCTTGGCGGGAACCGTGGCCTGTCTTCGACGAGGTGCACGACGGTGCCTGATCGGGCCGGCGGCGTGCCCTGCGCAGCGAAATCAAGGGGGCATTCGGGGGACCTGCGGAGCTTGCGGCGCAGGGCCGCCGAAAGAGGACATTCGCGGAGCAGGGCACCCCGCCGGCCCGATCCCGCCACCACCCGCACAGGTTTCATTTCAGGTCTTCCTTGCGGATGCGCACGATCGGCGCCAGCACGGTCGGCAGCGCCTGCATCTGCGCCAGCGCCCGGCGCATGCGGCCCTCGACCGTGTCGTGCGTCAGGATGATGAGGTCGGTCGGGCTCTCGCCCTCCGCGCGTCCGCCCGAGCCGTCGGCGTCGGCGCCGGGCCTCTGCAGGATGGCGTCGATCGAGATGTCGTTGTCGGCGAGGATGCGCGTCAGGCTCGCCAGCACGCCCTTCTCGTCGGCCACGCGCAGCCGCAGGTAGAAGGCGGTGATGACCTCGTCGATCGGCAGGATCGGCGTGTCGGCCAGCGCCCCCGGCTGGAAGGCGAGATGCGGCACGCGGTGGTCGGGGTCGGCGGTATGCAGGCGCGTCACGTCGACGAGGTCGGCCACCACCGCGCTGGCCGTCGGCTCGGCGCCGGCACCCTTGCCGTAGTACAGCGTCGTGCCGACCGCGTCGCCGTTGACGACGACGGCGTTCATGGCCCCTTCGACGTTGGCGATGAGGCGTGATGCCGGGATCAGCGTCGGGTGCACGCGCAGCTCGATGCCGCCGGCAGCACGGCCGGGGCCCGCCCGGAGGTCGTCGCGCCGCTTCGTGATGCCGAGCAGCTTGATGCGGTAGCCCAGCTGCTCGGCATAGCGGATGTCGGCGGCCTGCAGGCCGGCGATGCCTTCGACGTAGGCCTTGTGGAACTGCACCGGTACGCCGAAGGCGATGGCGCTCATGATCGTGGCCTTGTGCGCCGCGTCGATGCCCTCGATGTCGAAGGTGGGGTCGGCTTCCGCGTAGCCGAGTCGCTGCGCCTCCTTCAGCACGACGCCGAAGTCCAGCCCCTTGGCCCGCATCTCCGAGAGGATGAAGTTGGTGGTGCCGTTGATGATGCCGGCCACCCACTCGATGCGGTTGGCGGAGAGGCCCTCGCGCAGCGCCTTGATGATCGGCACGCCGCCGGCCACGGCACCTTCGAAGGCCACCATCACGTCGCGCGCGCGCGCGGCCTCGAAGATCTCGGTGCCGTGCACGGCCAGCAGTGCCTTGTTCGCGGTGACCACGTGCTTGCCGGCGGCGATGGCCTCGAGCACGAGCTGGCGGGCGACGTCGGTGCCACCGATCAGCTCGACGACGATCTCGATCGAGGGGTCGCGCACGATGGCCATCGCGTCGGCCTCGACCCGCGCCGTCGTGCCGACGAGCGAGCGCGCGGCATCGAGGTCGCGGCGATGCACCGCGGCGATCTCGATCGCGCGGCCGGCGCGGCGGCGAATCTCCTCGCCGTTGCGGGCGAGCACGTTGAACACGCCGGCACCGACGGTGCCCAGACCGAGCAATCCCACCCGGATCGGCCTGGTCTCGACATCACGTCGCTGCGCGACGTGAACCTCCACCGAAGCGCTGCGCGCCTTCATCGCTCGTCAGCCCGCCGCATGGCGCTTGCGGTAGTGCGCCAGGAAGCGGTCGATGCGGCCCACGGCCTCGGTGAGATCGTCGATGTTGGGCAGGAAGACCATGCGGAAGTGGTCCGGCGCCACCCAGTTGAAGCCCGTGCCCTGGACGATGAGCACCTTCTCCTCGGCCAGCAGCTCGTAGGCGAACTGCTGGTCGTCGTCGATCGGGTAGAGCTTCGGGTCGAGGCGCGGGAACATGTAGAGCGCGGCCTTCGGCTTGGCGACGCTGAGGCCGGGGATCTGCGTCAGCAGCTCGTAGGCCTTGTCGCGCTGCCGGCACAGGCGCCCCCCCGGCGCGACGAGGTCCTTGATGCTCTGGTAGCCGCCGAGCGCGGTCTGGATCGCCAGCTGCCCGGGCGTGTTGCTGCACAGGCGCAGCGACGCCAGCATGTTCAGGCCCTCGATGTAGTCGTGCGCGTGGCGCTTCTCGCCGCTCACCACCATCCAGCCCGCACGGTAGCCGCAGGAGCGGTAGTTCTTCGACAGGCCGTTGAAGGTGATGACGAGCACATCGTCGGCCAGTGCGGCCAGGCTGGTGTGCACGTGGCCGTCGTAGACGGTCTTGTCGTAGATCTCGTCGGCGAAGACGACCAGGTGATGCTGGCGCGCGATCTCGACGATCTCGCGCAGCAGGTCCTCGGGATACAGCGCCCCGGTGGGGTTGTTGGGGTTGCAGACGATGATGCCGCGGGTGCGCGGCGTGATCCTGCGGCGGATGTCGTCGGGGTCGGGCAGCCAGCCGGCGCCCTCGTCGCACAGGTAGTGCACGGGCACGCCGCCCGACAGCCCCGTCACCGCGGTGTACAGCGGGAAGTCGGGTGTCGGGATCAGCAGCTCGTCGCCGTCGTTGAGCAGCGCGCTGACGGCCATCTGGATCAGCTCGGACGCGCCATTGCCGAGATAGACGTCGTCGACCGTGACGCCGCGCACGCCCTTTTCCTGCGTGTAGTGCACGACCGCCTTGCGCGGCGCGAACAGGCCCTTGCTGTCGGTGTAGCCGGCCGCATCGGGCAGGTTGCGGATCATGTCCTGAACGATTTCATCCGGCGGCTCGAGCCCGAACGCGGCGACGTTGCCGATGTTCAGCTTGATGATGCGATGGCCCTCCTCCTCCATCTGCCGCGCCTTGTCGAGCACGGGGCCGCGGATGTCGTAGGCCACGTTGGCGAGCTTGGCCGACTTGGCGACGGTGCGGTTGTGCAGCTTGGCGACGGCGGGCGGGGTCAGGGGCAGTGGCGCGTTCAAGGGCATCGGGCGGCCGAGCCGCCGGTTGGACGGGATGGGTCGGTTCGGGAGCGCCGCGCGATGCATTGCCCCCGGCAAACTAGAATTATCCATCGATGAAGTTCGTGCCCGAGACGCTGGAGGGCGTCAACATCGTTTCGCGCTTCGACGCCGGCGGCGCCGGCGGGGCGCCGATGCGCCTTTGGGTCGGCGGGGCGATGCAGCAGCACAGCGTGCTCGTCCCCTGGGCCGGCGATGTCCAGCGGTGGCCCGTGGCGACCTTCGCCGACCTGACGCTGGCCGACTTCGAACGCATGGCGGCCTTCGCGCCCGAGCTGGTCGTGTTCGGCAGTGGCCGGCGGATGCGGTTCGCGCCGCCTGCGCTGCTGAGGCCGCTGGTCGAGCGCCGCATCGGCATCGAGTGCATGGACACGGCGGCGGCGTGCCGCACGTACAACGTGCTCGTCAGCGAGAAGCGCTCGGTGCTGGCCGCGCTGCTGCTCGACGGCCCCTGACGAGCCCACGGCGGTGCCGCCACGGGCCGGGGCGGCGGCGCGCCCGGCCGGTACGCCACGGGGCGGTCATGGCGGCGACCTATAATTGCATGTTGTCAGCCGCTTCGGCCCCCACCTGATGGCCCAACCGGTATCCAGCCGGGTGTTGGCGGCAGGTGCGCTGCAGAGAATCCCTCCATGACGCCTGCCATCAACAAAGCCCTCCCGGAGTTCGAAGCGGCCGCCACCGGCGGCGTGAAGTTCACGCCGCACAGCCACCTCGGGCACGCCGTGGTGCTGTACTTCTACCCGAAGGACAACACGCCCGGCTGCACCACCGAGGCGATGCAGTTCCGCGACCACCACAAGGATTTCCTGAAGGCCGGCGCGGTGGTGTTCGGCGTCTCGCGCGACAACCTCGCATCGCACGAGAAGTTCAAGGCCAACCTCGAATTGCCCTTCGAGCTGATCGCCGACACGGAAGAGAAGCTCTGCCACATGTTCGGTGTGGTCAAGAACAAGATCATGTACGGCAAGAAGGTGAAGGGCATCGAGCGCAGCACCTTCCTCATCGACGCCCAGGGCGTGATGCGCGCCGAGTGGCGCGGCATCAAGGTCGCGGGGCACGTCGAAGAAGTATTGAAGGCGGTCAAGGCGCTGAAGAAAGCCTGAAGCGCGCCGCCGTCGCGGACGGCCGGCGCGCGCGCCTCGCCTGGCGGCGCTGCGCCGGCGTCCATGGCCCTCGGCCGGACGACCCGAACCCAGCCTGCATGCCACTGCCCAAGCCCCCTGCCCGCCCCGGCGACGTGCTGCCCGCCGCCGCCTTCGACACCCAGGCCGCACCGAAGCCCGACAAGCGAACGCTGAAGCCGCGCGCCACGGCCGACGGCTCGGTGCAGGCGGCGCTCGACCTTCACGACGGGGCACCGCCCGTCGCCGCGCGGGCCCGGGCTTCGCTGCTCGCGCCGCCGGTCCTGCCGCCGGCCGCGCACCCGCAGCCTCCTGCCGCGCACGCACCACCGCCTGTGATGCGTGCGCGCGCACCGCTGGCCAACGGCACCACGACGGCCCCCGCACCGGCTCCCGTCGAACAGGCCGGCGCCAAGGCGCGCAAGCCGCGCAACGGCACCGGCGGCCCGGCCAAGCTCTTCGTGCTCGACACCAACGTGCTGATGCACGACCCGAGCTGCCTCTTCCGCTTCGAGGAGCACGACGTGTTCCTGCCGATGATCACGCTGGAGGAGCTCGACGACCACAAGAAGGGCATGAGCGAGGTGGCGCGCAACGCACGCCAGGTGAGCCGCGAGCTCGATGCGCTGGCCAAGGCGGGCGCGGCCCTCGACGGCCGCGGCGCGACGGCCACCGCGATGTTCGACGCACGAACCGGCATCGAGCTGGCAAGGACCGGCCACCGGGAGGCTGGCGGGCGCCTCTTCTTCCAGACCACGCTGCTCGACATCAAGCTGCCGGCGGGCCTGCCGCAGGGCAAGGCCGACAACCAGATCCTCGGCGTCGTTCAGGCGCTGCGCGACCTGCTCCCCGGCCGCGACGTCGTGCTGGTGTCCAAGGACATCAACATGCGCGTCAAGGCGCGCGCGCTCGGCCTGCCGGCCGAGGACTACACCAACGACAAGGCGCTGGAGGACGGTGACGTCCTCTACACCGGCGTGCTGCCCCTGCCGGCGGACTTCTGGGAGCGGCACGGCAAGACGATGGAGAGCTGGCAGCAGGGCGGCGCCACCTACTACCGCATCAGCGGCCCGCTGGTTCCGGTGCTGCTGATCAACCAGTTCGTCTATCTCGAGACGCCGAGCACGACGCCGCTGTACGCACGGGTCACCGAGATCACCGGCAAGACGGCGGTGCTGAAGACCCTGCGCGACTACACGCACGGCAAGAACGCCGTCTGGGGCGTGACGGCGCGCAACCGGGAACAGAACTTCGCGCTGAACCTGTTGATGGACCCGGAGTGCGACTTCGTCACCCTGGCCGGTACGGCAGGCACGGGCAAGACGCTGATGACGCTGGCGGCCGGGCTCTCGCAGGTGCTCGACGACCGCCGCTACAGCGAGATCATCGTCACGCGCGTCACCGTGCCGGTCGGCGAGGACATCGGCTTCCTGCCCGGCGACGAACAGGAGAAGATGGGGCCGTGGATGGGCGCGCTCGACGACAACCTCGAGGTGCTGGCGCGCAGCGACGGCGGCGCGGGCGAGTGGGGGCGCGCGGCCACGAACGACCTCGTGCGCGCCAAGATCAAGGTCAAGAGCCTGAACTTCATGCGCGGGCGCACGTTCCTCAACAAGTACGTGCTGATCGACGAGGCGCAGAACCTCACGCCCAAGCAGATGAAGACGCTGATCACGCGCGCCGGCCCCGGCACGAAGATCGTCTGCCTGGGCAACCTGGCGCAGATCGACACGCCCTACCTCACCGAGGGCAGCTCGGGCCTCACGTTCGCCGTCGACCGCTTCAAGGGCTGGCCGCACGGCGGCCACGTGACGCTGGCACGCGGCGAGCGCTCGCGCCTGGCGGACTTCGCGAGCGACGTGCTGTAGGCGCGCGCGGGGAAGCCGGACCGCGCCGCCCTTGCGCCGGCGGCGCATCGGCGTAGGATCGCCGCCCTCGCCACCTGCGAACTCTCGCTCGCCCAGCCGCGCGGCGCATCGCCGTGGCTGCACCGCCTGCCGGACATCCGACCGGTCCGCCCGTGACGAAGCCCGTGCGGCGCCATCGGGGAGCAGCGCGGCGCGATGCTTCGAGCCAACGGCTCCCCACGACACCACGACGTGGAGGTTCACGATGGCCACCTACATCGGGCTGCTCAACTTCACCGAGAAGGGCATCCAGAACATCAAGCAGACGACGCAGCGCGCGGCGGCGGCGAAGGAGCTCGCCAGGCGCTACGGCGTGAACATGCGCGAGATCTACTGGACGCTTGGCGCCTACGACATCGTCGGCGTCTTCGAGGCCGACGACGAGCAGGCGCTCACCGCGTTCGAGCTCGCGATCGCGCAGCAGGGCAACGTGCGCTCGCAGACGCTGCGCGCGTTCAGCGCCGCCGAGATGGAGAAGGTGCTGGCGAAGCTGATGTGAGCTCCGGTGCGCGCGTTGCCGCGAGCAGCGCCCGCGCCAGCCCCCGCAGGACGACTCAGAGCAGCTGCCGCACGGCCTCGGCAGCAAGGTGCGACGCAGCGGCGAGCTCCTCGTGCCGGCCGTGGCGTACGGCCTCGGCGGCGCGCCGGGAGCCGCATCCGCTGCCGCGCCGAAGCCGTGCGCTCGCCGGACCTGGCGCCGCAAGGCGAGGCGGCGGCCGCCGCGCCGCGCTCTTGCGCCACGCAGGAACGCTGCACGCGGCCGATTCAGGGGTTGAAGTTCAGCCCTTCGGGCAACGGCCCGAGGATGGGCACCTCGAAGAACGGCCCGGCGCTGTCGGCGCCAATGGCGCCGGTGAACGGCACCGAGATGCGCGGCTGCGTCGAGCAGCGCGTGCGGCGCCGTCAGCGCGCGCCGACCAGGTCCTTCACCTGCTGCAATGCCCCCGGATCCTCGATCGTCGTCAGGTCCCCGGGGTCGCGCCCCTCGCACACCGCCTGGATGGCGCGGCGCAGCAGCTTGCCGCTGCGCGTCTTCGGCAGCACGGTGACGAAGCGCACGCGACTCGGGCGCGCGACGGCGCCGAGCTGCTCGTCCACGACCTTCATGATCGCGCCCTCGAGCTTCAGCGCCTTCTCCGGCGTGTCGGCCTGGCCCGGGTCCTTCAGCACCGCGAAGGCCATCGCCACCTGGCCCTTGAGCGGGTCGGCCACGCCGACCACCGCGACCTCGGCCACGTTGGGGTGGCTCGAGATGCTCTCCTCGATCTCGCGCGTGCCCAGCCGGTGGCCGGCGACGTTGATGACGTCGTCGGTGCGGCCGAGGATGAAGAGGTAGCCGTCGTCGTCGCGGATGCCCCAGTCGAAGGTGCTGTAGATCTGGCGACCGGGGATGCTCGACCAGTAGGTCTTGACGAAGCGCTCGTCGTCGCGCCACACGGTCTGCATGCACCCGGGCGGCAGCGGGCCCTCGATGGCCACGACGCCTTTCTGGCTGGCGCCGGTCAGCTCCTGGCCCGTGTTCTCGTCGATGAGCCTGACGTCGTAGCCGTAGACGGGCTTGCCGGGGCTGCCGAACTTGCTCGGCAGCTTCTCGACGCCGTTGCAGATGGTCAGGATCGGCCAGCCGGTCTCCGTCTGCCAGTAGTTGTCGATGATCGGGCGGCCCAGCGCATCGGCGATCCACTTCGCGGTCGGCTCGTCCAGCGGTTCGCCGGCGAGGAAGAGGGCGCGCAGGCTCGACACGTCGTGCTTCTTCAGCGCCGCCGGGTCCTGCTTCTTCAGCACGCGCACCGCCGTGGGCGCGCTGAACATCGAGGTCACCTTGTACTTCTCGACCAGGCTCCACCAGATGGCGGCATCGGGGCGGATCGGCAGGCCCTCGTACATGATCGTCGCCATGCCGGCGATCAGCGGCCCGTAGACGATGTAGCTGTGGCCCACCACCCAGCCGATGTCGCTGGTGCTGAAGTAGGTCTCGCCCGGCTGGCCGAGGAAGATGTGCTTCATGCTCGCGGCCAGCGCCACGGCGTAGCCGCCGGTGTCGCGCTGCACGCCCTTGGGCTTGCCGGTGGTGCCGCTGGTGTACAGCGTGTAGCTCGGGTGCGTGGCCTCGACCCACTCGCACGGCACCTGCGCGGCCAGGTGCTTCTCGCGCAGCGGCGCAAAGTCCTCGTCGCGGCCGGCCGTGCGGGCGAAGGGCGCCAGGCCGCGGTCGACCATCAGCACCTTCTTCGGCTTGTGCTTCGAAAGCTGGATCGCCTCGTCGAGCAGCGGCTTGTACGGCACCACCTTGCCGCCCCGGCTGCCGGCGTCGGCGCTGACCACCACCAGCGGCTCGGCGTCGTCGATGCGGCTGGCCAGGCTCACGCTGGCGAAGCCGCCGAACACCACCGAGTGCAGCGCGCCGATGCGCACGCAGGCAAGCATCGCGAAGGCGGCCTCGGGGATCATCGGCATGTAGACGAGCACGCGGTCGCCCTTCTTCACGCCCAGCTCGCGCAGGATGGCGGCCATGCGCTGCACCTCGGCGTGCAGCTCGGCGAAAGAGTACACGCGTTCCTGGTCCGTCTCGGTGGAGACGAAGATCAGCGCGTTCTGGCCGCCGCGCGTGGGCACGTGGCGGTCCACCGCGTTGTGGCACAGGTTCGTCGTGCCGCCGACGAACCAGCGCGCGAACGGCGGCCGGCTGTGGTCGCACACCTGCGTGAACGGCTTGTGCCAGTCGACGAGCCGCGCCTGTTCGGCCCAGAAGGCGTCGCGGTCGTGCAGCGAGCGGTGGTGAAACTCGGCGTAGCTCGTCATCGTGCTTGTCTCCTCGGTGTGCCGGCAACGACAGCCAGCCGCGGCAGGTCGCCCGCGATTCGCCCGGCCAGCAGACCGCGCATTGGACGGCGGCGCACTGACGCACCCCTGACTCTCCACCGGCGCCGCCGTGGCGGCGCTGACGGAGGTCAAACACGCACGACGACGCGCCCGCGCGTGCGGCCTTCCATCATCTGCCGGGCCGCGTCGATGGCGCCATCGAGGCCGATCTCGGTGACCATGCTCTCGAGCAGCCTCGGGTCCAGCTCCGCCGCGAGCGCGGACCAGGCCGCCTCGCGCCGGGCGCGCGGCGCCATCACGCTGTCGATGCCAGCCAGCGTGACGCCGCGCAGGATGAAGGGCGCGACGCTGGCCGGCAGGTCCATGCCCTGCGCCAGGCCACACGCCGCGACGACGCCGCCGTAGCGTGTCTGCGCCAGCGCATTGGCCAGTGTCTGGCTGCCCACCGCGTCGACCACGGCCGCCCACCGTTCCTTCTGCAGCGGCTTGCCGGGTGCACCGAGCTCGGCCCGGTCGATCACGGACGAGGCGCCGAGCGAGGTGAGGTAGCCCGTCTCGCTCGCCTTGCCCGTGGCCGCCACCACCTTGTGGCCGCGGCGCGCCAGCAGCGCGATGGCGATGCTGCCCACGCCCCCGGTGGCGCCGGTGACGAGCACGTCGCCCGCGCCCGCGGCGACGCCGTGGCGCTCGAGCGCCTGCACGCACAGCATCGCCGTATAGCCGGCCGTGCCGATGGCCATCGCCTGGCGGGGCGTGAACGCCCCCGGCAGCCTCACCAGCCAGTCGCCCTTCAGCCGGGCGCGTTCGGCCAGGCAGCCCCAATGCGTCTCGCCCACCCCCCAGCCGTTGAGCACGAAGCGCTCGCCGGCCTTCCAGTCGGCATGCTGGCTCTCGAGCACGGTGCCGGCGCCGTCGATGCCGGGCACCATCGGCCACAGCCGCACCACCGGCGAACGGTTCGTCAGCGCGAGCGCGTCCTTGTAGTTGATCGTGCTGTACTCGGGCTGCACGAGCACGGCGCCCTCGCTCACGGCCGGCAGGCGCGCCTCGTCAAGTGTCGTCACGCCGGCGCGGAAGCCGGCGTCGTCCTTCTCCAGCAGCAGGGCCTTGAACATGGCGGGGTCCTCGAAGCACGCGGGTCGCCAGCGACCCGCAGGTGGGCACAAAGAGCGCATGATGCACGAGTGCGCGCATGCCGCACCCACGCCCCGCCCACACGATGACGATCCCCTCCGCACCGATCACCGACGCCAACCCCACCGTGGCCGAGATGGAAGCCCGCGTCGCGCGCTTCGATCACCTCGTGCCCACCGCTGACTACGTCGACGCCCGCATCCCGGGGTGCGAGCGCACGACCTGGCGGGTGCTCGGCCACACCGGCCCGCAGCCGGGCAGCGCGCCGCTGGCGGCAGAGCACTTCCACCTCAACCTCGTGCGCTGCGCACCGGGCAAGGCGGCACCGTTGCACAACCACCTGACGCAGGAGGTGTTCATGCCGCTCACCGGCGAGTGGGAGGTCTTCTGGGGGCCGGAAGGCGCACGGGCGATCAGGCTCGGGCCGTACGACGTGGTGACGGTCCCCCCCGGCGTCTCGCGCGGCTTTCGCAACGTCGGCCGCGAGGACGCGTTGCTGATGGGCATCGCCGGCGGGCAGGAGCCCGGACAGATCAACTGGCCGCCCGCGGTGCGGGCGGCGGCCGCGGCGGCCGGTGTGCCGCTGCCCGGCT
>JAHCKS010000091.1 GCA_026125665.1 Rubrivivax sp. | reverse complement strand
CCGCAGCGCTCGGCCACGCGCGCGGCGATCGCGAGGCCGAGCCCGGTGCCCGGCGTGCGGCGGCCCTGCTCGCCGCGCTGGAACGGCAGCACGAGCCGTGCGCGTTCATCGGCACCGGCGATGCCGCCGCCGTGGTCGCGCACGGCGAGCCACGCCTCACCCGGCGAAACGCGCTGCAGCGACAGCCGCACCGGCGGCTCGCCGTGCCGGCGCGCGTTGTCCACGAGGTTGCGCAGCGCGCGCTCGAGCGCCAGCGCACTGGCGCGCGGCACGACGAGCGGTGCCCCCGTGTCGCCGTGGCCGTCGCCTTCGACCGGCGCGAGCTCGAGCCCGGGCTCCTCGGCAACGACGCGCCGCACCAGCTCGCCCAGGTCCACCGGCTCGTCGAACGGCTCGCTGTCGCTGCGCGCGAAGTCGATGAACGAGCCGAGCAAGCGGTCCACCGCTTGCACGTTGCGCACGATGCTGTCGCGGCGCGCCGCCACGCCTTCGGCCTCGGCCGGCAGCAGCTCGGCGGCCATGCGGATGCGCGCGAGCGGCGAGCGCAGGTCGTGCGAGATGGCCGCCAGCATCGTGCGGCGCTCGGCGTCGAGCGCGGCGCGTTCCGCGGCGAGCTGCTCGAACTGCCGCACGAGCTCGCGCAGCTCGGCCGGGGCGGCGTCCGCAGAGCTGGCAGTGCGGGCAGGCAACGCGGGGCCGTCGCCGGCCGCCGCGGGCGCGGGCGCCAGCCGCCCTTCACGGGCAAAGCGCTGCATCGCGCCTTGCAGCTCGCGCACCGGCCGCGTGATGCGGCGGCTCAACGACCACGCGCCGACGCCGATGCCGGCCAGCGCGAGCAGGAAGCCGAGCGCGCCGCGCAGGCGCGCATCGACACCTTCGTACTCGCCGCGCACGCCGATCCAGCGCAGCGCGCCGCCTTGCGCGCCCGGCGTCTCGAAGGCCAGCCACGTGATGGCGTCGCCGGTGCGCCCGCTGACGCGCAGCTCGCGCACCGGCAGCCCGAGCACGCGCAGCTCGCCGACGATGGCACGGAAGCGCGGGTACAGGCGCAGCGGCGCCGCCTCGGGCGGCGGCGGGCCGGGCAGCAGCTGCAGCGTCGTCTGCGCCTGCACGTCGGCCGGCAGCGCCACGCGGCCATCGAGCGCCTGCCGCAGCGCCTCGGCCCACAGCGGCGCCGTCGCCCGCGCCTGCAGCTTCGCGAGCTGGCGCACCGCGAACGCGCCGAAGAGGATGGCGACGAGCAGCGCCACGCCGAGCGAAAGCCCGAGCACCTTGGCGTAGAGGGTGTCGCGCCAGCGGGCCATGGCTCGGCTCCTCCCGGTCCGTCTCAACAGAGAGCCGACCGTTGCTTCATGCGGAATCGCGGCGGGCAAGTCCGAGGCCGTGGGGGGCCGCTCAGGGCATGGCACCCGAACACACGGACCAACGCCGCCTGCGCTCGAAGGTCGGTGGCCGCGCCTCGGGTGCCAAGCCCCAGCGGCCCCACGACCTCGGACTCGCTCGAGGCGCTCGTGGCCTTCGCGCGCCAACACTCGAACCGCGGCACGGCGCTGCGAGTCCCCGCCCGCCCGGGTACCACGTCGAGGGCCGATGCCGTGGGGCCGCTCAGGGCGTGGCACCCGAGGCGCGGCGGCGACGGTGACATTCGCTCGGACCTTCGTCGTGTGTTCGGGTGCCATGCCCTGAGGGGCCCCATGGCATCGGCCCGGCACGCCGTGCCCTGAGTGGCCCCACGGTATCGGCCCGGCGCGCCGTGACGTGGGACGCCCACAGCTTCTTCGCGAACGCCGCGCGCAGTCACGGGCCTGGGATGCTTTCAGCCGGCGCGGCCGGTGAAGACGTAGCCTTCGCCGCGCACGGTCTCGATGCAGTCCACGCCGCCACCCGGCGCGGCACGCAGCTTCTTGCGCAGCCGCGCCACCTGCACGTCGACGGCCCGGTCGAGCGGCATGTAGCCGCCGGGCTGCACCGCGGCCGACAGCGCGTCGCGCGACATCGGTCGCCCGGGCTGCGCGGCCAGCGTGGCCAGCAGCTTGAACTCGATGCTCGTCAGCGCCAGCCCCGCCCCGTCCACCGTGGCCCGCCGCGCCAGCAGGTCGAGCACGAGCGGGCCGAAGCGCAGCGCCGTGCGCCGCTCGGCCACGCGCTGGCGCCGCGCCAGCGCGCGCACGCGCGCGACGAGCTCGCGCGGCTCGAAGGGTTTGCCGAGGTAGTCGTCGGCACCGATCTCCAGGCCGATGACGCGGTCGATCGGGTCGCCGCGGGCCGTGAGCATCAGCACCGGCAGCTCCACGCCTTCAGCGCGCAGGCGCCGGCAGAGGTCGAGCCCGCTCGTGTCGGGCAGCATCAGGTCGAGCAGCAGCAGGTCGGGCGGCTCGGCGGCCAGCAGCGCCAGGCCGGCTGCGGCGCTGGCGCCGTGGCGCATCTCGAAGCCCTCGCGCGCCAGCAACTCGGCCAGCATGCCGGCGAGCTCGGTGTCGTCGTCGATCAACAGCACGCGCAGCGGCCGTTCGCTGCCGGCGGGCGGCGTCGCGCCCGCGCAGGACGCGCGGTCGGCGGCGGGCCCGGACGGCGGCGAAGACATCGTGACATGCAGTGTAGGCAGGCCTCCCACGTGCGCGGGAGAACATGTCGGCGCTGAAATGATTCGGCACGCTTCGACGCCACGCACGCTGCCGGCGGGGCTTCAATGCAGCGCCATGACGAACCGAACGGAGCCCTGCATGACCCGCCTGCCCGAACCTGCCGTCTGCTCTTCGCGCCCCGCATACCGCGTGCGCCGAGCCTGCGTCGTCGCCACCGCGGCCACGCTGCTGGCCGCCTGTGGCGGCGGCGGCAACAGCGACGACGGCGGCGCCGTCTCCGACCAGAACGCCGAGGGCTACGCCGCCGATGCCGCGACGATGCCGGTGATGGCCGGCACCACCGCGAGCGCCGCCACGGTGACGCTGCAGTCGGCCGTGGCCGCCGCGACGGCCGCGCCGGCCAAGCCCGCCGCCGAGGGCGCCACGCTCGAAAGCGGCAGCGGCGAGGCCCGCGCGCTCGCCAGCACCGGCACCAACGTCGTGCCCTGCGCGCTCGGCGGCACCGTCAGCTGGGTGGCCAGCGGGCCGGCGCTCGACCTGCTGCTCAACCGCCGCCTCGACGCCGGCGAGACCTACGACGTCAGCTACAACAACTGCGCCACCGCCATCACCGGCGTGGTGCTGAACGGCACCGTGCAGGTGGTCGTGAACGCCGCCGACACGACCGGCTTCGACCTCTCGACGACGGCCACCGGCCTGACCGCGACGACGGCGCAAGGTCGTTTCGTCCTGAACGGCAGCTGGCAGCACCAGCTGCGGGTGACCGGCACCGCCAACGGCGGCACCGAGCGCGTCAACCGCCTCGTCACGCCGCTGGCGACGCTGGACAGCACCGTGGGCACGCGCCAGGCGCGCTACGAGCTCAGGCAGATGGACTGGACGGCCACGGACCTGTGGAACGGCAGCGGTGCGCTCGTCTCGCGCTCGCACGACGGCGCGCTGACGTTGTTCGCCAGCACGCCGAGGCGGCCTTCGGCGACGCTGCAGGTGGCCACCCTCGGCACCCTCGTCATCGGCGCCGACGGCCTGGCCACCAGCGGCGGCTTCAGCCTCGTCATCGGCGGCGACAAGTGGTCGGTGAGCTACGGCGCGACGGCGGTGACGATCGAGCTGGACATCGGCAACAACGGCAGCGTCGAGCGCACGTGGGTCGTGCAGCGCTTGTTCTTCCACGGCGAAGCGGGGTAACGGGACCGCCCCGAGACACCTGCGGCGCCTCCCCCCGAGGACCTGCAGGGTCCGGTTGGCCACCGTAGCTCGGCCCGCGGCTCCACCAGAGGGGGATGCTGCTTGGTGATTTTTCCCCCCGCCGTGCGGTGGCGATGCGGTGAACTTCCGCCCCGTCCCGGCGCTTGCCTGCGCCGGGCGAGGGGAGCCGATGAACGTCCACCGCTGCCAGAGGATCGCCGAGCGCATCGGCTCACTTCTCGAGCCGACGCTCGGCATGGGCGTGGACGCGCAGCGCATGCTGGCCGACCGGCTGTACCGGCGCGACGTGCTGCTCGTGTGCGACGCGCACCGCGGCACGGAGCTGGCGGAGCTGGCGCGGTGGTTCCGCCGCTCGGCGGCGGAGGCCCCCTCGCCGGACCGGCTGATCCGCGGCACGGCAGTGCGCGAAGCGGCGAGCACCTCGCGTCCTGCCCACCTGGCGCATGCCGCGCAGGAAGAGCCGGCCGCGGAAGCACTCGCCGTCATCGACCTGGACAGCGGCTACCCCGGCTCCGGCTTCGGCAGCTCCACCTTCGACTCGCAACGTGACGCCACGGGGCCGCTGCCGAGCCCGGCGGACATCGTGCGGCAGCAGCTCGAGCGGCAGCGCGCCGCGGCGCGCCACGGCGGCTGGCTGGCGAACCTGCGGGCGCTCGGCCGCTGAAGGCCGCAGCCCCCTCGGCTGCCGGGGGCCGCAGGCCATCGCCGCCGACGCCGCTGCGGGCTCGCGCGGGGCGGGCTACGGCTCGCTCAGCTTCAGCAGCTCGCCGCCTTCGGCCACCTGGTCGCCGGCAGCGTAGAGCACTTCGAGCACGCGCCCGTCGCGCGGCGCGAAGAGCGTGTGTTCCATCTTCATCGCTTCCATCACCGCGAGCGCCTGGCCGCGCTTCACGTCGTCGCCCGCCTGCACGTGGAAGGTGATGACCTTGCCCGGCATCGGCGCGGTCAGGCGGCCGCCCTCGCCGGCGTGGTCGCCGGCGTGCGCCAGCGGGTCGAACTCGGCGACGAGCGCGCTGCCTTCGTCGGCGAAGACGGCATACCGCTCGGGGCTGGCGTGCACGGTGAGCACGGTGCGGCGGTCGCCGCCACCGCCTTCCAGCCGCACCTCGTGGCGGGCTTCGCCGAGCGTGCGCGCCGCGAACGTCCAGCGCTGCTCGCCGATCGAGAGCACGGTGGCGCCGTCGTGCAGCCGCTCCAGCACCACGGGCAGCGGCTGGCCGCCGAGCTCCAGGCTGAGGCGCCGGCGCGCGCCGCCGTGCAGCCGCCAGCCGTCGCGGCGCGACCAGGGATCGGCCCCTTCCAGCGCCGTTTCGTCCGCGAGCACATGCGCGGCCACACCGGCGGCGGCCAGCTCGGGCGCGAGCGGCGGCGCATCGAACAGCGCCGCGTGTTCGCGCTCGATGAGCGCGGTGTCGAGGTCGGCGGTGGCGAAGGCGTGCGAGGCCACGACGCGGCGCAGGAAGGCGACGTTGGTCGCCGGGCCGACGATGTGCGTGTCGCGCAGTGCCGCATCGAGCCGCGCCAGCGCCTGCGCGCGGCTCTCGCCCCAGACGATGAGCTTGGCGATCATCGAGTCGTAGTACGGCGTGATCGCGTCGCCTTCGCCGACGCCGCTGTCCACGCGCGGCAGCGTGTCGTGCCGCGCGAACGCCACGTGCGCGGGCCAGCGCGCCACCTCCAGCGTGCCGGTGGCCGGCAGGAAGTGGTTGTCCGGATTCTCGGCGCAGATGCGCGCCTCGATCGCGTGCCCGCGCATCGCCACCTGCTCCTGCGCCAGCGGCAGCGGCTCGCCGACGGCGATGCGCAGCTGCCACTCGACGAGGTCGAGCCCGGTCACCGCCTCCGTCACCGGGTGCTCCACTTGCAGCCGTGTGTTCATCTCCATGAAGTAGGCGCGGATGTCGCCGTCGTCGAGCTCCTCGGCGACGAACTCCACCGTGCCGGCGCCGACGTAGCCCACGGCCTTCGCGGCGGCCACCGCCGCCGCGCCCATCTCGGCGCGGCGCCTGGGCGACAGACCCGGCGCCGGCGACTCCTCCAGCACCTTCTGGTGCCGCCGCTGCACCGAGCAGTCGCGCTCGCAGAGGTGGATGACGTGGCCGTGGCTGTCGCCGAAGACCTGGATCTCGATGTGGCGTGGCCGCGTGACGTAGCGCTCCACGAGCACGTGGTCGTCGCCGAAGCTCGCCTTCGCTTCGCGCTGGCACGAAGCGAGCGCCGTGGCGAAGTCTTCCGCGCGCTCGACGCGCCGCATGCCCTTGCCGCCGCCGCCGGCGCTGGCCTTGATGAGCACCGGGTAGCCGATGCGCGCCGCCTCGCGCGCCAGCAGCGCCGGATCGTTGTCCTGGCCGTGGTAGCCGGGCACCAGCGGCACGCCAGCCTTCTCCATCAGCGCCTTGGCCGCGCTCTTGCTGCCCATCGCCGCGATGGCCGCAGGCGGCGGGCCGATGAAGACGAGGCCCGCGTCGGCGCAGGCCCTGGCGAAGTCTTCGTTCTCGCTCAGGAAGCCGTAGCCCGGATGGATGGCCTGCGCGCCGGTGGCCTTGGCCGCATCGATGATGCGCTGCCACTGCAGGTAGCTGTCACGCGCCGGCGCGCCGCCCACGCGCACCGCCTCGTCGGCGGCAAGCACGTGCCGCGCATGCGCGTCGGCGTCGGAGAACACGGCCACCGTGCGCACGCCCAGCCGGCGCGCCGTGGCGATGACGCGGCAGGCGATCTCGCCGCGGTTGGCAACAAGGATCTTTCTGAACATGCATAGCTCCCGCGGCGAGCGCGACCCTGGGTTCTCTGCTCAATCGAGGTCGTGGCGGTCTTCGCTGGGACACCACTGCCGGTGCCGGATCGGGTCGGCGGGGTGCCCTGCACAGCGGAGTATCGGGGGACATTCGGCGGACCCGCGAAGCGGGCCCGCCGAAAGGATCTCGGCTTGGTCGAGGTCGTGGCGCGCCAAGGCCGCCGGGTGGTCGGCTCCGCGAATGTCCTCTTTGGGCGGCCCAGCTTCGCTGGTCCCCCCAATGCCCCCTTGATTTCGCTGCGCCGACCACCCGGCGTCCTTGGCGTGGCACCGTGGTCTGTCTTCGACGAGGTGCAAAACGGTGCCGGATCGGGCCGGCGGGGTGCCCTGCGCAGCGAAATCAAGGGGGCATTCGGGGGACCTGCGCAGCTTGCGGAGCAAGGCCGCCAAAAGAGGACATTCGCGGAGCAGGGCGCCTCGCCGGCCCGATCCCGCCACCACCTGCGCAGGTTTCGTCTTCAGAACGGCACCCACACCACGTCGTCGTCCACCGCGTAGAAGCGGCAGGCTTGGCCCGTGCGCCACTGGCAGCCGCCGAGCGCGCGGCCGAGCGCCCAGTCGCCGCTGGCCCACGCGGCGATGCCGCTCGGGCCGATGGCGAAGGCGCGCGGCGCCTTCGACGCGAGGAAGGCGCGGTACAGCAACGCACGCCGGTCCTCGCTCACCGGCACCTTGTCGAGCTCGTCGATGCGTGCGAAGGCGGTCGCCGGCGGCCTGGGCACGACACCGCTCGTGGCGAAGCCCGCCGCGGCGAGGAAGGCCTCGACCAGCGGCACCCACCGGTCCATGTCGCGGAAGAGGCCCGTGTGGCCGTCGGCCGGCTCGTCGCTCCAGGGGCCGAGCTGGTGCAGCTGCACGCGCCCACCCCCTTCGCGCCAGGCCTCGGCCCAGCGGCGAGGTTGCTGCTCGCCCCAGTAGCGGTCGTGTGTCCAGTAGATCCACAGCGTCGGCACCTCGCTGCCCGCCGCCTGCGCACGCCACAGGCTCGCGAGCACGTCGGGGCCGCAGGGGTCGGCCGGGCGCCGTTCGGGGTCGCCGCCGGCGCCGCCCGAGAAGTTGATCGCCGCCACCAGCCCCGGCGGGCGCAGGCCGGCCACGGCCAGCGTCGTCAGGCCGCCGACCGACTGCCCCAGCGCCACCCAGCGGCGCGCATCGACCCACGGCTGCGCGCGGGCATGCGCCAGCGCCGCCAGCACCTGGGCGCTGGCGGCGGCCGCCATCGGCTCGAAGCGCTTGGCTTGGCAGGTGCCGGAGTCCTCGGGGTCGAAGCCGATCGCCGCCGTGTCGCCGTAGCCCAGGCGCGTCGGCACGAACACCGCGAATCCCTTGCTGACGAGGTAGCGCGCCAGCGGCTCGAAGCGCTGGCGGCCCTGCGCGGCGCGCTGCGCGGCGCTGCCGCGACCGTGGCTGACGATGGCCAGCGGGAACGGCCCCGGCCCTGCCGGGCGAAACATGGTGAGGGCGATCGTGCCGGCCTGCTCGCGGCCGTAGAGGTCCTTCGCGGTGACGTCGATGCGGCGCACTTCCTCGCGCAGGTCGGCGGCGAAGCGGTCGAGCGCCGGCTGGGCCTGCGCCGGCCGGGGTGCGAGCGCACAACACGCGACGACGGCCAGAACGGCGAACACGGCGGGCATCGCGCCACCGCCGCGGCACCCATGCGCCGCACCAGCCGCACCAGCCGCACCAGCCCCATCAGCCGCCGCAGTGGCCGCGCCTGCCGCGCCCGCTGCGCCGTGCGCGAACGCCCCGCGCCGCCGCGTCAAGCCGGCGCCCCCGCGGGTGGCGGCGGCGGCAGGCCACGCAGCCGCCGCACGAGCGCACGCAGGAAGCGGAACAGCACCACCACGAGCACGAGCGAGAGCACCAGCCCCACCGCCAGCGCCGGCCAGAACCACATCGGGTGCTCGACGGCGAGCCACAGCACGAGTGGCACGAAGGCGTCTCCGGCGAGCGACAGCGCGATGTTCGAGAACGGCTCGGGCGACGTGTTGACCGCGGCGCGCGTGCTCGCCTTCGCCGCGTGCGACGTGGCGGCGAGCGTGCCGCCGGCCAGCGCCGCGACCAGCGCCCACACCGCGTGGTCGCCGCCGAACACGCCCGCGGCCAGCGCCGCGCCGGCCGGGATGCGGATGAACGTGTGCACCGCGTCCCACAGGCTGTCCAGCCCCGGCACCTTGTCGGCGACGAACTCGACCGCGAACAGCGCGAAGCTCGCCACCATCACCACCGGGTGCTGCAGGATCTGCAGCCCGGCGGGCAGCGCGATCCAGCCGAGGTGGCCGGCCGCGCCGGTGATCAACACCACCGCGTAGAGCCGAAGCCCGCTCGCCCAGCCGAGCGCCGCCGCCAGCGCGACGAGCTGGCCGAGGTCCATCGCGTCGAGAGCGCCGCCGGCCGCGGGAACAAGCGCGTTGCCGATCGCCTCGGCGACCGACTGCACCTGCGCGATCAGCTCCGCGGCAACCACGGCGGATTCTCCTTGGACAGGAAGGCGCGGACGCCGGCGCGGCCCTCGTCGCCGGCGCGGATGTCGGCGATGCGCCGCGCCGTGTCGTCGCGCAGCCCGGCGTCGATCTCGCGGCCGGCCACGTCCTTCACGAGCTGCTTGCAGGCCTTCACCGCCGCCGGGCCGTTGGCCACGATCGTGGCGACGACTTCGGCGACCCTGGCATCCAGCGCATTGGGCGGCACGACCTCGTGCACGAAGCCGAGCGCCGCAGCACGCGCGGCGCTCAGCCGTTCGGCGGTGACGAAGTAGCGCCGCGCGGCCTGCTCGCCCATCGCGCGCACGACGTAGGGGCCGATGGTCGCCGGCAGCAGGCCGAGCTTCGCTTCGCTCAGGCAGAAGGTCGCCGCATCGGAAGCGACGAGCACGTCGCACACCGCGGCCAGCCCCATGCCGCCGGCATAACAGTCGCCGTGGATGCGGCCCACCACCGGCAGCGGGCAGCTGTACAGCACCCACAGCATCTCGGCCAGCCGGTCGGCATCGGCGCGGTTCTGCTCCCAGCTGTAGCCGGCCATCGTCTTCATCCAGCCGAGATCTGCGCCGGCGCAGAAGGCCTTGCCGTGGCCGGCCAGCACGATGGCGCGCAGCGACGGGTCGGCGCCCAGCGTGCGGAAGGCGGCGGTCAGCTCGGCGATGACACCGTCGTTGAAGGCGTTGCGCACGTCGGGGCGGTTGAGCCAGACCTCGGCAACGTGCGGGCCGTGGCGGGCGGCGTCGGGACCGTTGCCGGGGCGGCGGATTTCGAGCGTCGGGGAGGTCATCGGTGGGAGCCTTCGGTGTGCGTGCGTCGGGTTCGCGTCGGTCGCGTCAACAGCGCATCGATGGCGCATCAACAGCGGATCAGTAGCGCTTGGCGGCCTCGTCCAGCATGACCTCGGTGGCGCCGCCGCCGATGGCGAGCACGCGCGCGTCGCGCCACAGCCGCTCGATCGGCGTGCCGGTCATGTAGCCCATGCCGCCGTGCAGCTGCTGGCAGCCCTGCGTCACTTCGTTGACCAGCTCGCCGGCCAGCGCCTTCAGCAGCGACACGTCCTGCACCACCGAGCTCCAGTCGTGCCGCTCGGCCACGCGCCAGGCGCAGTGGTAGAGGTACTGGCGGGCCGCGCGCACCTTCGCGTCGAGCATCGCGATGCGCTGGCGCACCACCTGCTTGGCCCACAGCGTGTCACCGAAGGCGCGACGCACCTTCACGTGCTCGAGCGTCAACCCGATGGCGCGCCGGCAGGTGGCCACGGCCATCGCGGCGAGCGCGATGCGCTCGGTCTGGAAGTTCTTCATCACCACCTGGAAGCCGCGGTGCTCCTCGCCGAGCAGGTGGTCGGCCGGGATGCGGCAGCCCTCGAAGAAGAGCTCGGCAGTGTCGCTGGCGCGCCAGCCGGTCTTCTCGAGTGCGCGGCCGACGCGCAGCCCCGGCGTGCCCTTCTCCACCGCGAACATCGAGATGTCGTGCCGGCCGGGGCCGGTGCGCGCGGCGACGAAGCAGAGGTCGGCGAGCACGCCGTTGGTGATGAAGAGCTTGCTGCCGTCGATGACCCACGGCGCGTCGGGCCCCTCGCCTTCGCGCCGCGCGCGCGTCGCGAGGCCGGCGACATCCGAGCCGGCCCCCGGCTCGGTGATGGCCACCGCGGTGATCGTGCGCCCGCTGGTGATGCCCGGCATCCAGCGTGCCTTCTGCGCCGGCGTGCCCGCATGGTGCAGGTGCGGGCCGGCCATGTCGGTGTGCACGAGCACGGTGATGACGAAGCCGGCGCAAAGGCTCGCCGCCAGCGCCTCGGCAAAGACGAGGTTGGTCAGCGCATCGGCGCCGCCGCCGCCGTATTCGGGCTCGAACATCAGGCCGAGCATCCCGGCCTCGCCCATGCGCCGCAGCACCTCGCGCGGCACGCGGCCCTCGCGCTCCCAGGCGTCGGCGTGCGGCTCGACCTCGCGCGCCAGGAACCGTGCCACCTGCTCGCGCAGCAGCTCGTGTTCGGGGGTGGAGTAGGCGGTGTCCATCGGGCCGGTGCCGTTCGCGTCGCCCCGTCACATGCGGAAGACGCCGAACTTCGGGCTCTCCGGGATCGGCGAGTTCAGGCTCGCGCTGATCGCCAGCGCCAGCACGCGGCGCGTGTCGGCCGGGTCGATGACACCGTCGTCCCACAGCCGCGCACTGGCGTAGTACGGGTGCGCCTGGTGCTCGAACTGCTCGAGGATCGGGCGCTTGAACGCCGCCTCGTCGTCGGCCGACCACTGGCCGCCACGCGCCTCGATGCCGTCGCGCTTCACCGTGGCCAGCACGCTCGCCGCCTGCTCGCCGCCCATGACGCTGATGCGCGCGTTCGGCCACATCCACAGGAAGCGCGGCGAGTAGGCGCGGCCGCACATGCCGTAGTTGCCCGCGCCGAAGCTGCCGCCGATGATCACCGTGAACTTCGGCACCGTCGCGGTGGCCACCGCGGTGACCATCTTCGCGCCGTGCTTGGCGATGCCTTCGCTCTCGTACCTGCGGCCGACCATGAAGCCGGTGATGTTCTGCAGGAAGACCAGCGGCACGCGGCGCTGGCAGCACAGCTCGATGAAGTGCGCGCCCTTCATCGCGCTTTCGCTGAAGAGCACGCCGTTGTTGGCGACGATGCCCACCGGCAGCCCCTCGATGTGCGCGAAACCGGTCACGAGCGTGGCACCGTAGCGGGCCTTGAACTCGTCGAAGTCGCTGCCGTCGACGATGCGCGCGATGACCTCGCGCACGTCGTAGGGCTTGCGCGGGTCGGTGGGGATGACGCCGTGCAGCTCGGCGGCGTCGAAGAGCGGCGGCCGCGGCGGCTGCGTGAGCACCTGCGGGCGCTTCAGCCAGTTGAGGTTGGCCACCGCGGCACGCGCCAGCGCCAGCGCGTGCATGTCGTTCTCGGCCAGGTGGTCGGCCACGCCCGACAGCCGCGTGTGCACGTCGCCGCCGCCGAGGTCCTCGGCGCTCACCACCTCGCCGATCGCCGCCTTCACGAGCGGCGGGCCGCCGAGGAAGATCGTGCCCTGGTTCCTGACGATGATCGTCTCGTCGCTCATCGCCGGCACGTATGCGCCGCCGGCCGTGCACGAGCCCATCACGACGGCGATCTGCGGGATGCCCTGCGCGCTGAGGTTGGCCTGGTTGTAGAAGATGCGGCCGAAGTGCTCGCGGTCGGGGAACACCTCGTCCTGGTTGGGCAGGTTGGCGCCGCCGGAGTCGACGAGGTAGATGCACGGCAGCCGGTTCTCGCGCGCGATCTCCTGCGCGCGCAGGTGCTTCTTCACCGTCACCGGGTAGTAGGTGCCGCCCTTCACGGTGGCGTCGTTGCACACGACGACGCACTCGACGCCGCTGACGCGGCCGATGCCGGCGATCATGCCGGCGCCCGGCGCGTCGTTGCTGTACATGTCGAGTGCGGCCAGCGGCGCGATCTCGAGGAACGGCGTGTCCGGGTCGAGCAGCATCTCCACGCGCTCGCGCGGCGGCAGCTTGCCGCGTGCCGTGTGCTTCGACAACGCCGCGGCCCCGCCGCCCTCGGCGATCTTCGCCAGCTTCGCGTTCAGGTCGGCGACCAGAAGCCGCATCGCGTCGGCGCTGGCCTTGAACTCCTGCGAGCGCGGGTTGAGCTTGGACGCGAGCGCGGGCATGCAGTCTCCTCGGTGGCGCCCGGCGGCGCTGCCCGGTGGCACGCCGGCAGCTGCGAGCGCACTTGACGTGTGCGTCAACCGATTCTAGGCAGCGCCCGCCCGCCTTCCCCGGCCCACGCGCGACGCGCGCGCGGGCGGATGCAGGCGCGCGGCACGCGCGCCTCAGGCGTCGGACAGCAGCCCGTACACCGTGCGCTCGCTCCAGTCGAAGGCCAGCATCTCGGCTTCGCGCAGGTGCGCCTCGCTCGGCATCAGGAACTCGTCGAGCTGCGGCGGCTTCACCGACGTGCCGGCGAGCATCGCGTGCACCTGGCCGCGGTGGTGCGTCTGGTGCATGAACAGGTGCGCCAGCACGTGCGCGACGCGGTCGCGCTGCACGCGGCCGTTGGCGCGCGGCATCGCGACGAGGCGGTTGCAGCCGTCGGCATCCAGCGCTTCGGTGAAGGCGACGAGGCTCAGGTCGCTCTCGCGCTGCGCCGCGGCCAGCGGCGCCAGGTCGACATGCGGGCGGAAGCGCTTCCAGCCCATCTCGGGGTCGGGGTCGCCGGCGAGCGAAGCGATGTAGTAGCCGTCGACTGCGAGGATGTGGTTCAGCGTCGCCATCAGCGTCGGGAAGAAGCTGGTGCGGCGCTTGTGCAGCTCCTCGCGCGTGAGCGGCGCCATCGCCGCGTGCAGGCGCAGGTTCGCCAGCGCGTTGGCGTGCGCCTGGATGCGCAGCGACTGGGCCAGGTCGACCATCTCCACGCTCCCTTCAGCCTTCTTGTGGTCTGGGCCGCGGCGGCGCCTTGTCGGCCACCGGCGCGCCGGCTGCCTTCCAGGCCGAGAAGCCGCCATCGACGTGGCTCACGTCGGCCAGGCCCATCTCCTGCAGGGACTTCGCCGCCAGCGCCGAGCGCCAGCCGAGCGCGCAGAACAGCACCAGCGGGCGGCCATCCGCCGCACCGGCGAACGCCTGGTGGAAGTACGGGCTGTCGGGGTCGACCCAGAACTCGAGCAGGCCGCGCGGCGCATGCACGGCGCCGGGGATCACGCCTTCGCGCTCGAGCTCGCGCACGTCGCGCAGGTCGACGAAGAGGGCGCGGCCCTCGGCATGCAGCGCCCGCGCTTCGTCGACGCCGAGCGTGCGCACTTCGGCCATCGCCTCTTCGACGAGCTGGCGGGCGGTCTTCTTCAGTGGCATGGCGTTCGGCTCGCTGCGGCGCCTGGCGATGGACCGGTGGCGCCGGCTCAGAACGGCCCTTGCGACAGCCAGCGCTCGATCTGCACCTTGCGGTCGTTGCCCCAGAACGGCTCGCCGTCGACGACGACCCACGGCGCGCCGAACATGCCGGCGGCGATCGCCGCGTCGCACTCGGCCTTCAGCCGCGCCTTCCACTTCGGGTCGTTCCAGGCCGCCTCGGCCGCTTCGGCGTCGAGGCCGCTCTCGGCGGCCAGCGCCTTCAGCGCGGCCGCATCGTTGATGAGCACGCCGCGCGTGAAGACGGCGCGGAACGCCGCACGCGACCAGTCGGCCGCCGCCTGCGGCGACACGGTGTCGTGCAGCCACCAGAACACGCGCGCCGCGTTCTGCGTGGGCAGCGGGAACTGCTCGGGCATGCGGATCGGCAGGCCCTCGTAGCGCGCCGAGCGCGCGAAGTCGCGCATCGAGTACTCGCGCTTCAGCGGGTACGACACCGGGCTCTTCAGCTCCGCGGCCTGGAAGGTCACGCCCAGGAGCATCGCGTGCCGCTCGACCGTGCGGCCGTGCCGGGCCGCGAGCGCGTCGATCCACTCGTTGACGATGTAGGAGTACGGCGAAGAGAAGTCGAACCAGAAGTGGATGGGTGCGGCCATGCAGCGCTCCGGGCCCGCGAGCAGGCGCGACGCGGGAGGTGGCCGAGCATACGACGGGTGCGCGGCGCCTGCCCGGCACGCCCGGCGGACCCACGCCTGCGGCCGCGACGCAGGCGCGGCCTTGCGCCGGATCACCGGCGCCGCCGCCCGGCCGCTTAGCATGCCCCGATGCAACTGCCCGGTGCCCTGCTCGCCGCCTTGCTGGTGCTGGTCGGCATCGTGTCGGCGATGGCGATGCGGCCCTGGCGCGCGTTGCCACCGGCCGGCCCGCCCTGGCCCTGGCTGGCTTGGTGCGTGCTGCTGCCGCTGCTGTGGAGCGCCGACCGCCTGGGTGCGATGCCGGTGGCGCAGCCGCTGCCCGGCGCCTGCCTGCTGTTGCTGATGGCCGGCTGGCCGCTGGCCACGCTGGCCTTGGTGCCGGTGGCCGGGCTCGCGGCATGGCTGGGTGATCTCGGCGCGGCCGAGGCGGTCGAGCGCCTGCTGTGGCTCGGCCTCGCACCGGCAACGCTGGCGCTGGCCCTCGGCGCGGCCGTGCGGCACGGGCTGCCGCGCCACCTCTTCGTCTACATCCTCGGCCGCGGCTTCATCGTGCCGGTGCTCGCCAACATGGCCGCCGGCACCGCGCAGGCGCTGGCGCAGCCGCTGCCCGCCGGCCTGGCCCTCGAGGACCTGCTGATCGCCCGCTGGCTGGCCGGCTGGGGCGATGCCATCCTCACGGGCATGATCGTGGCCATCTTCGTGGCCTTCCGCCCGCAGTGGCTGGCGACCTACGCCGACCGCCTGTACCTGCCCACCCGCACCGGAGACCCAGACGATGAAAACCGCCGCCGCTGAAGCGCCCGCGCGCCCGGCCGAAGTCGACGCGGCGAGCCGTGCCGCCCCCGGCACGACCGTGCCGCGCGAGGCCTGCACCGCCGCCGAGTGGGCGGCGCGCCAGCGGCTCGCCGCGTGCTACCGCGTCTTCCACCTCGTCGGCTGGACCGAGCTCATCTACAACCACATCTCGCTGCGCGTGCCCGACTCGCCGCAGCACCTGCTGCTCAACCGCTTCGGCCTGCACTACAGCGAGGTGAAGGCGAGCAACCTCGTCAAGGTCGACCTGCAGGGGCGCATCGTCGCGCCGGCCGGCGCACCGGTGAACGCCGCCGGCGTGGCGCCGCACTGTGCCATCCATGCCGGCGTGCCCGGCGCGCACTGCGTGATGCACACGCACACCACCGCCGGCATGGCCGTGGCCAGCTCGCGCGCCGGCCTCGGGCACGACAACTTCTACGCCGCGCAGCTCTCAGGGCGCGTCGCGTACCACGACTTCGAGGGCATCACCGTGCACGGCGAAGAAGGCCCGCGGCTCGTCGCGAACATCGGCACCGGTGCGGACGGCAAGGCGCCCAAGCCGGCCGTCATCCTGCGCAACCACGGCCTGCTCGCCTGGGGGCCGGCGTTGCCGGTCGCCTTCTACACGCTGTGGATCCTGCAGCGCGCCTGCGAGATCCAGCTCGCCGGCGCAGCGCTGGGGGCCACGATCCCGATCAGCGACGAGATCCGGCTCGCCTGCCAGGAAGACGCGAAGAAGGTCAACGCCGAGCCCGAGTTCGGCAGCGACACGTTCGCCGCGATGGTGCGCCTGGTGGACCGCATCGACGGCAGCTGGCGCGACTGACTCCGCCGACATCATCCGGCCACGGTGACCTCGCCGATTCACCCGCCGCACGTCGGGTGAAGGGGCCGTCGCGGGAGGGCGTTCCTACAATTCCGCCACTCCTGCCGGCGACGCGTCGGCTGCATGCCGTCGCCGAATGCCTTCGCTCGCCGTCATCGTTCTCCTGCCGCTGCTCGCCGGCACCGTGCTGTGCGCCGTGGTGGGGCACGTGAACACGCCACCGCGCCGCCGCGCCGCGGCCTGGGTGGCGGCGGTCGTGGCCGGTCTCGTGCTGGCGCTGCTGGCCATGAACGCCGAGGCCGTGTTCTCCGGCCAGGTGCTGCTGAACCGGCATCCATGGGTGCCGTCGATCGGGCTGGACGCCAACTTCCGCCTCGACGCGCTGGCCTGGATGTTCGCCGCGCTGATCGCCGGCATCGGAGCGCTGATCGTCGTCTACGCCGCGTACTACCTCGGCCCGGACGATCCGGCGGGCAAGTTCTTCGCCACGCTGATGCTGTTCATGGCCGCGATGCTGGGCATCGTGCTTTCGGACAACCTGCTGCTGCTGCTGGTGTTCTGGGAGCTGACGAGCCTGAGCTCGTTCCTTCTCATCGGCTACTGGGGCAACCGCGAGGACTCGCGCGCCGGCGCGCGCATGGCGCTCGCCGTCACGGGCGGCGGCGGCCTCGTGATGCTCGCCGGCATCGTGGTGCTCGGGCAGATCGCCGGCACCTTCGACCTCTCGGCGATGCTGCACCGGGGCGCCGAGATCCAGGCGCACCCGCTGTACCCGGTGGCGCTCGGGCTGATCCTGGTGGGCTGCTTCACGAAGAGCGCGCAGCTGCCGTTCCACTTCTGGCTGCCCGAGGCGATGGCCGCGCCCACCCCGGTGTCGGCCTACCTGCACTCGGCGACGATGGTCAAGGCCGGCCTGTTCATGATGATGCGGCTGTACCCGGTGCTCGGCGGCACGGCGCTGTTCGAGAACGTGGTCGCCGGCTTCGGCCTGGCGACGATGGTCTTCGCCGCCTTCGTGGCCCTGTTCAAGCACGACCTCAAGGGGCTGCTCGCCTACAGCACCGTCAGCCACCTCGGGCTCGTGACGTTCCTCATCGGCCTGGCGACGCCGCTGTCGGCGGTGGCGGCGGTGTTCCACATCCTCAACCACGCGGCGTTCAAGGCGGCGCTGTTCATGAGCGCGGGCATCGTCGACCACGAGACGCACACGCGCGACATGCGCCGCCTCGGGGGCCTGATGGCGCTGATGCCGGTGATGGGCACGCTCGTGCTGCTGGCCGGCGCGGCGATGGCCGGCATCCCGCCCTTCAACGGCTTCATCTCCAAGGAGATGATGCTCGACGAGGCGGTGCAGGCCGGCAGCCGCCTGTGGGGCGGCACCGGTGCGCTCGGGGGGCTCGTGCCCGCGCTCGCCACCGCCGGCGGGCTGTTCTCGATGGCGTACTCGCTGCGCCTCGTGCACGACACCTTCTTCAACGGCAAGCCGCGCGAGCTGCCCAACGCCCATCCGCACGAACCGCCGTGGGGCATGAAGGTGCCGGTCGTGCTGCTCGTGACGGTGTGCATCGTCGTCGGCCTGGCACCGTTCGTGGCCGAGCCGCTCGTGCGCGCCGTCGCCTCGGCGGTGCTCGGCCGGCCGGCACCCGGGTTCCACCTGGCGCTTTGGCATGGCTGGAACGTGCCGCTGGCGCTGAGTGCGCTGGCGGTGGCCGGCGGCGCGGCGATGTACTTCGCGCTCGCCGCCGGCGGCCGCCTGCACCGGTACACGCCGAGCGGCCGCGGCGGCAAGGCGATCTTCGTGGCCGTGATCGACGGCACCTTCGGCCTCGCCGGCAGGATCACCCGTGCGCTGGAGAACGGTTCGCTGCGGCGCTATGCCGCCGTCATGGTGGTGACGGCCGTGGCGTTCGCCGCGCTGCCCTTCGTGCTCGGGCCCGGCGCGGCGCTCGGTGCGCAGGCGCGTCCACGGCTCGACGCGTCGCCGGTGGCGGTCGGCGTGTGGGGCGTGCTGATCGTCATCGGCGTGCTGCTGCTGCGCGAGCACCGGCAGCGTTTCGTCGCCGTGGTGCTCACCGGCGGCGTCGGGTTGGTCGCCTCGCTCGCCTTCGTCGCGCTGTCGGCGCCCGACTTGGCGATGACGCAGCTGTCGGTGGACGTGGTCTCCACCGTGCTGCTGCTGATGGGGCTGGCCCTGCTGCCGCAGAGCTCGCCGCGCGAGTCGCACGTCGCCCGCCGCTGGCGCGATGCCGCCATCGCCGCCGCGGCCGGCGGTGGCATCGCCGGGATCACCTGGCTGATGCTGACGCGCGAGTTCGACTCGATCAGCTGGTACTTCATCGAGCGCTCGCTGCCGGCCGGCGGCGGCAGCAACATGGTCAACGTCATCCTGGTGGATTTCCGCGGCTACGACACCTTCGGCGAGATCACCGTGCTCGGCATCGCAGGCGTCGGCGTGCTGGCGCTGCTGGACGGGCTTCGCGTGCGGCGCCCCGATCGCGACCCGGCCGGCCGACCGTGGAGCTACGCGCGCGAACCCTTGATGCTGCGCGTCGCGGCGCGCATGGTGCTGCCGATGGCGCTGGTGGTCAGCGCCTACATCTTCTGGCGCGGCCACAACGAGCCGGGCGGCGGCTTCATCGCCGGCCTGATCACGGCGGTGGCGCTGGTGCTGCAGTACATGGCCCTCGGGCAGGATCGCGCCGAGGGCCTGTTGCACGCGCAGGGCGCGCGCCGCTTCACGCGCTGGGTGGGCGTCGGGCTGGGCGTCGCCTGGCTCACCGGCGTCGGTGCCTTCGCCTTCGGCCGGCCGTTCCTCACCAGCGCGCACGGCCACCCCGCGGTGCCGCTGCTTGGCGAGCTGCCGCTGGCCAGCGCCGCGATGTTCGACCTGGGCGTGTACATCACGGTCGTCGGCGCGACGATGCTGATGCTCTCGGTGCTGGGTGCGGCGAGCAGGAAGCCGCCGGGCGCCCCGGCGCAGGAGGCGGCGCGATGAGCATGGAGTTCCTGGTCGCCACCGGCATCGGCTGGGTCGTCGCCGTCGGCGTGTACCTGCTGCTGCGCGCCCGCACGTTCGCGGTCGTGCTCGGCCTGTCGCTCATCGGCTACGCGGTCAACGTGTTCATCTTCTCGATGGGGCGGCTGTGGGCCGGCGCGCCGCCGATCCTTGCCGACGGCGCCGCCGCCTACGCCGACCCGCTGCCGCAGGCGCTGGTGCTGACGGCCATCGTCATCGGCTTCGCGACCACCGGCTTCGTGATCGAGCTGGCGCTGCGCGGCCACCAGGAGGCGGGCAGCGACCACGTCGATGGCCGCGAGCCGCCCGCCGACGCGACGTCGGCCGGGCTGGGCGGCGGAGAGCGCGCGTGAACCCGCTCGTCCAGCACCTGCCGGCGCTGCCGGTGCTGCTGCCGTCGCTGACGGCGATCGTCCTGCTGCTGCTCGGCGACCACGGCGGCGACGCGCGCGGCGGCCACGGCCACCACAAGCTGCTGTGGGCGCGGCGCATCGCGCTCGCCTCGACCTTCCTGTTCCTGCTCGTCGCCGTGCGGCTGGCGCTGGGCGCGGCCGACGGCGAGCTCGCCGTCTACCGCATGGGCGAGTGGCCGGCGCCGTACGGCATCGTGCTCGTCGTCGACCGCCTCGGCGCGCTGATGCTGCTGCTGGTGGCGCTGGTGGCGTTGCCCGCCCTCTGGTACGCCACCGGCGGCTGGGACGCGCACGGGCGCCATTTCCACGCCCTGTTCCAGTTCCAGCTGATGGGGCTGGGCGGCGCCTTCGTCACCGGCGACCTGTTCAACCTGTTCGTCTTCTTCGAGGTGCTGCTCATCGCCTCGTACTGCCTGATGCTGCACGGGCAGGGGCGCGAGCGCTTCCGCGCCGGCCTGCATTACGTGGTGCTGAACCTCGCGGCGTCGGCGCTGTTCCTCGTCGGCGTGGCGCTGCTGTACGCGAAGACCGGCACGCTGAACCTCGCCGACCTGGCGGTGCGCGTGCCGCGGGTGGCGGCGCCGGAGGCGGCCATCGTGCAGGCCGCGGCGCTGCTGCTGCTGGTGGTGTTCGGCTTCAAGGCGGCGCTGATGCCGCTGGCGCTGTGGCTGCCGGCTACCTACTCGGCGGCGAGTGCACCGGTGGCGGCGCTGTTCGCCGTGATGACCAAGGTCGGCGTGTACGCCATCGTGCGCGTGCACGGCGTCGTCTTCGGCGAGGGCGCCGGCGACGCGGCGCTGACGGTGCAGCCGCTGCTGTTGCCGCTGGCGCTGGCCACCAGCGTCGTCGGCGCGCTCGGCGCACTCGCCGCGCGCACGCTGTCCCGGCTCGTCGCCTGGCTCACCGTGGCCTCGGTGGGCACGGTGCTGCTCGCGCTGGGCCTCTTCAACGGCGCGGCCTGGGCGGCCGCGCTGTACTACATGGCCAACAGCACGCTCGTCGTCGCGGGGCTGTTCCTGCTCGCCGAGCTCGTGGCCGCGCAGCGCGGCGACGCGGCCGACCGGCTGGAGCCGGCCTCGCCGGTGGCGCAGCCGGGGCTGCTCGGGCTGCTGCTGCTGCTGGCCGCCGCATCGGCCGCCGCCCTGCCCCCCCTGCCGGGCTTCATCGGCAAGCTCATGCTGCTGGGCGCGGCCAGCGCCCACCCCTGGCAGGTGGCCGTGTGGACCGTCGTGCTCGGAGTGGGCTTCCTCACCATCGTCGGGCTGGCGCGTGCCGGCAGCGTGCTGTTCTGGCACATGCGGCCCGAGGACCCGGGCACCGGCAGCGCCGGCGCGAGCCCGAAGCTGCTCGGCGCCACCGGCGCGCTGCTGCTGACGACGGTCCTGATGAGCGTGTTCGCGGCACCCCTGCAGCGCTACACCACCGAGGCCGCGGCGCAGCTGCAGGACCGGGCCGGCTACGCGCGGGCCGTGCTCGGCGACGCGGCCGCGGACACGACGCGGCCGTACCGCTTCGAGCGCCCGGCCGGCGACGCCGCCCGCGCGGGGCACGATGCCGGCAAGGCGGAGGCGCAAAGGTGAGCGGTCCGCATCGTGCCGAAGACGCCCGGCGTGGTGCCGGCAGGTGGCTGCCGCATCCGGCATTGAGCGTCATGCTCGCCGCGGTATGGCTGCTGCTGCGCCAGAGCGTCGCGCCGGCGGACCTGCTGTTCGCCGTCGTGTTCGGCATCGGCGTGCCGCGCCTGGCGCACGACTTCCTCGGCCCGCCCGCCCGGCCGCGCGCGCTGGTGCGGGCCGTCGGCTTCACCTTCGTCGTGCTGTGGGACATCGTGGTGTCCAACGTGACCGTCGCGCGCATCGTGCTCGACCCGTGGTCGGCCCCGCAGCCCGCGTGGGTGCCGGTGCCGCTGGCCACGCGGCACCCGCTGGCCATCTCGCTGCTCGCGGCGATCATCACGACGACACCAGGCACCGTGTCGTGCATCGTCGATGACGAGGCCGGCCAGATCCTGGTGCACGCGCTCGACTGCCGCGACGCGGCGGCGCTGGCCGCGCAGATCAAGGACCGGTACGAGCGACCGTTGATGGAGATCTTCGGATGAACCTGGCGAACCTGGTCGGCTGGGCGCTGGACTTCGCCTTCGTCGCGGTGGGCGCGGCGCTGGTGCTCTCGACGTGGCGCCTGGCGCGCGGGCCGCTGGCGGCGGACCGCGTGCTGGCATTGGACACGATGTACGTCAACGTCGTCGCGCTCGTCGTGCTGCTCGGCCTGCGCCATGGCTCGGAGCTGTACTTCGAGGCGGCCCTGCTCATCGCGCTGCTCGGCTTCGCGGGCACGGTGGCGCTGGCGCGCTACCTCTGCCGCGGCGACGTCATGGAGTGAGCCGCGGCCTTCCATCCAAGGAGACAAGGGATGCCCCTGGACCAACTGCACTGGGCCTGGCAGGCGCTGATCGCCGCGACGCTGGGGGTGGGCGGCGCGTTCGCGCTCGTCGGCGCGATCGGCATGCTGCGCTTCGCCGACTTCTTCATGCGCCTGCATGCGCCGACGAAGGCGACGACGCTGGGCGTCGGCGGCGTGCTCGTCGCGAGCCTCGCCGCGCATGCCGCGCTCGGCCGCTTCGGCCTGCACGAGCTGCTGATCACGCTGTTCCTGTTCATCACCGCGCCGGTGTCGGCCAGCCTGCTGGCCAAGGCGGCGCTGCACCTGCGGGCACCGAGCCACGCGCCGGTGCCGCCGGAGCAGCCGCGGCCCTGAGCGGCGGTGCAGCGAGCGGGGCCGCACCGGTGACGTTGCTCGCGCCGGCACTGCTGTTCGCGCTGTGCGCAGGGCTCATCGCGCGCGCCGGCTTCGTGCTCAGCCGCAGCGCCGACCGGCTGGCCGAGGCCTACGGCTGGGGCCGTGGCTGGGTGGGCCTGGCGCTGCTGGCCACCGTCACCTCGCTGCCCGAGCTGTCATCGGGCATCAGCGCCGTCGCCTGGGTGGGCGCGCCGAACCTGGCCGTCGGCAACGCGCTCGGCGCCTGTGTGGTCAACCTCGCCTTCCTCGTCGTCGTCGACGCGCTGCAGCGCGGCCAGCCGATGTACCGCGACGCCGGCACCGGGCACCTCGTGAGCGCCGGCTTCGGTGTCGTCATGCTCGGCTTCGTGGTGATGAGCCTGACCATGGGCAGGCACGCGCCGGCGCTGCTCAACGTCGGCTTCTACAGCCCGGCGCTGCTGGCGCTGTACCTGCTGGCGCTGAAGAGCGTGTTCGTGCACGAGCGCGAGCGCGTGGCAGCCGCCCGCGTGCCGCCGCCGGAGTTGCCGGCCGCAGCCGCGGGGCCGGTGGCGCGCGACCCGGACGTGGCGCGCGACTGGCGCCGCTTCGCCCTCGCCACCCTCGTCGTGCTTGGCGCCGGCACGCTGCTGCCCTCGGCCGCAAGCGACCTGGCGCAGGCGCTCGGCCTGTCGCGCACCTTCGTCGGCACGGTCTTCATGGCGCTGGCGACGACGCTGCCGGAGATGGCGGTGACGCTCGGCGCGTTGCGGCTGGGGGCGCTGGACATGGCCATCGGCAACCTGCTGGGCAGCAACCTCTTCAACGTGACCATCCTCGCCGTGGACGACCTCGCCTACACGCGCGGCCCGCTGCTTGCCGAGGTCGCGCCGGCGCACGCAGGCACCGCCGCCACGGCGCTGGTGATGACCGGGCTCGTCATCGTCGGCCTTGTCATGCGCCCGCAGGGCCGCGTGCTGCGCGTGGCGAGCTGGATCAGCGTCGGCCTGGTCGCGGCCTACGGCATCAACGCCACGCTGGTGTTCCTCGCCGAAGGCTGACGCGCGCCGGCCCCGACGCACACGCCCGGCAACCGCACATGCCGCTCGACTCCGCGCTGGCCCAGGTGCTGCTGCTGCTCGGCTGCGCGGTGGTGGTGGTGCTGCTGTTCCTGTGCCTGCAGCCCGACCCGGCGCAGCCCGTCGAGGCCGGCGACTCGCTCGTTCTGTTCGGCCCGCCCGAAGCGCTGGCCGAGGCCGAGGCCCGGCTGCTGCGCTGAGAGCGTCCCGAGCCCCTGACCGCGCCTGGCGTT
>JAHCKS010000009.1 GCA_026125665.1 Rubrivivax sp. | reverse complement strand
CAGCGCCATCATCCCGGCGTTCGCGCGCAAGCCGCTGTTCGGCTACGCGTCGATGGTGTACGCGACGGCGTCGATCGCGATCCTGTCGTTCATCGTCTGGGCACACCACATGTACACGACGGGCATGCCGGTGACCGGGCAGCTGTTCTTCATGTACGCGACGATGCTGATCGCCGTGCCCACCGGCGTGAAGATCTTCAACTGGCTGGCCACGATGTGGCAGGGCTCGATGACCTTCGAGACGCCGATGCTCTTCGCGGTCGGCTTCCTCTTCGTGTTCTCGATGGGCGGCTTCACCGGCCTCATCCTGGCGATGGCGCCGATCGACATCCAGCTGCAGGACACCTACTACGTCGTGGCGCACTTCCACTACGTGCTCGTCGCCGGCTCGTTGTACGCGCTGTTCGCCGGCGTGTACTACTGGGGTCCGAAGTGGACCGGCGTGATGTACAGCGAGACGCGCGGCAAGATCCACTTCTGGGGCAGCCTGATCTTCTTCAACCTCACCTTCTTCCCGATGCACTTCCTGGGCCTGGCGGGCATGCCGCGCCGCTACGCCGACTACCCGCTGCAGTTCGCCGACTTCAATGCCGTCGCGTCGGTCGGCGCCTTCGGCTTCGGGCTGATGCAGGTGTACTTCTTCCTCTTCGTCTGCGTGCCGATGATGCGAGGCAAGGGCGCGCCGGCGCCGCAGAAGCCGTGGGAAGGCGCCGAGGGCCTGGAGTGGGAGGTGCCGTCGCCGGCCCCGTGGCACACCTTCGAGACGCCGCCGAAGCTGAACGCCGCGGCGACGAAGGTCATCGGCTGAGCGACACCATGGTCGACGAGCGACAGCGCAAGGCCAACGTGCGGCTGGGCCTGATCCTGGCGACGATCTCGCTGGCGCTGGCGCTCGGGTTCGTCGCGCGCATGGTCTGGTTCGGGCACTGAGGCTGCCCGCCCCCCTTTCAGGCCTCTCCCATGGCAACCCCGGCCCCTCTGCCCGCGAGCAACCGGCGCCTTCTCGGGCGGCTCGCCGTCGTGGCGGCGCTGATGTTCGGCTTCGGCTACGCCCTCGTGCCGCTGTACCGCGCCATCTGCGACGCGCTCGGCGTCAACGTGCTGAGCCTGGCCGAGCAGAACCGGCGCAGCGGCGACTGGCTCGGCGGCCAGCGTGCCGCCGCGGCGCAGGGCACGCTCAACACGCAGGTCGACCGCACGCGCACGATCACGGTGGAGTTCGACGCCAACGCACGCGGGCCGTGGGACTTCAAGCCGGCGCGCCGCTCGCTGCAGGTGCACCCCGGCGAGATGGCCACCGTGATGTACGAATTCCGCAACGTGCAGAAGCGGACCATGGCGGCGCAGGCGATCCCGAGCTACGCGCCGATGCTGGCCGGCCGGCACTTCACCAAGATCGAGTGCTTCTGCTTCAACGAGTACAAGCTGGCGCCGGGCGAGAGCCGCGAGTGGCCGGTGGTCTTCGTCATCGACCCCAAGCTGCCGCGCGACGTGACGACGATCACCCTCTCGTACACCTTCTTCGAGGTGGGCGGCAAGGTGCCCGCGCCGGGCACGGCGCGCACGGCAGGTGCCGGCGCATGAACGCCCCGCGCCAGGACCACGGCTCCACGGCGTTGCAGACGGTGCGCGCCGTGCTGTGGAGCTTCTTCGGCGTGCGCCGGCGCGCCGAGTACGAGCGCGACGTGCAGCGGCTCGACCCGCGCCACGTCGTGGTGGCCGGCATCGTCGCCGCAGCGCTGTTCGTGCTGCTGCTGGTGGTGCTGGTGAGGTGGGTGGTGGGCAGCGGCGTCGCCGCCGGCTGACACGTCGGCACCCGAGACGACGAGCGACGATCAAGAGCAACGAACGAGCGACAAGAGAGCGAGCCATGGCAGCTTCGACCCCGGTGGGGCAGACACCGTACTACTTCATCCCCGCACCGTCTCGTCACCCGGCGATGGTGTCGCTCGGGATGTTTTTCGTCATCGCCGGCGCGGGCATGTGGATCAACGGCGTCGGGCTCGGTGCCTGGTCGCTGCTGCTCGGCCTCGTGATCTGGCTGGCGACGCTGTTCTTCTGGTTCCGCGACGCGGTGGGCGAGAGCGAGCGCGGCCAGTACTCCGACCGCGTCGACGTCAGCTTCCGCTGGAGCATGAGCTGGTTCATCTTCAGCGAGGTGATGTTCTTCGGCGCGTTCTTCGGCGCGCTGTACTGGGCGCGCGTGTTCTCGGTGCCGATGCTCGGCGACCTCGACCACCAGCTGCTGTGGCCCGACTTCAAGTCGATCTGGCCGAGCCAGGGTGGCGGCACGGCGTCGCCGACCGGGACGGTGGAGCCGTTCCAGGTCATCGGTCCGTGGCCGCTGCCCACCGTGAACACGGCCCTGCTGCTCACCTCCGGCGTGACGCTCACGATCGCCCACCACGCCCTCATCGCCGGGCAGCGCGCGAAGACGGTGTTCTGGATGTGGATCACGGTGGCGTTGGGCGCGACGTTCCTGGTCGTGCAGGGCTACGAGTACATGCACGCCTACCGCGACCTGAACCTCAAGCTGTCGAGCGGCATCTTCGGCAGCACCTTCTTCATGCTCACCGGCTTCCACGGCTTCCACGTCTTCGTGGGCATGCTGATGCTGCTGTTCATCACGCTGCGGCTGATGAACGGCCACTTCACGCCCGAGCGCCACTTCGGCTTCGAGGGCGCGGCCTGGTACTGGCACTTCGTGGACGTGGTGTGGCTCGGCCTGTATTTCCTCGTCTACTGGCTGTAGCGGCGAAGCACGACGCCCACCCCGCGAAGGGCGCTGCGGCGCCCTTCGGCGCTTCGGGCCCGCCCGCCGGCCGTGGTGTTGCCGCCCCGGCCGCCGACGCTCAGCCGCCCACCGGCAGGCCGCCCGGGCGCACCCAGCCCAGCGCCCAGCCCAGCAGGATGAAGAGGAACAGCGCCACCGAGATCGCCACGCGCACCGTGAGTGCACGTGCCATCTGGCGGTCGGGCTCGCGCCCGACCGGGCCGGGGCGACGCCGCAGCATCAGCGCGCCGGCACTGGCCAGCGCCGCGAGGATGCCCGCGAGCGCGAGCACGATGACGACCTTCATGGCGCCGCATTGTCCCATTCGCCGTGCAGGCCGGCCTGGCCGGCACAGGGGCGCGAGCCGGGCGCGCAGCGCACCGGTCCGCGTGAAGGCACCCGAATGAGCGCGTTCCTCGACCCGGCGACCCGGCGCACGGTGGTCGTCTGGCTCGCCGCGCTCGCGGTGATTGCGTTGACGGCGCGCCTGGGCCTGTGGCAGCTGGACCGCGCGGCGCAGAAGGTGGCGCTGCACGAGCTGCGCCTGCAGCGCCTGCGCGCGCCGCCGTTGACGCTCGCCGAGCTGCCCGGCACGGCCGAAGCCGCGCGCGCCGCCGAGCAGCGGCTGGCCGCGGTGACCGGCCGCTGGTTGCCCGAGCACACCGTGTACCTCGACAACCGGCCGCTGGGCGGCCCCGGTGGCCGCGTCGGCTTCCTCGTGCTCACGCCGCTCGCCCTCGACGACGGCCGCGTGCTGCTGGTGCTGCGCGGCTGGTGGCCGCGGCGCGCCGACGACCGCACGCGTGTCGATGCGCCGCCGCCGCCCGGGGGCGCCGTGTCGGTGGCCGGCCGCGTCGCCCTGGCGCCGGCACGCCTGTTCGAGCTGGCTGCGGAAGGCGCCGGGCCGATCCGCCAGAATCTCGACCTCGACGCCTTCGCGCGCGAGACGCGGCTGCCGCTGCTGCCGTGGCTGCTCGTGCAGCGCGACGACCCTGCGGCCCCGACGAACGACGGGCTGCTGCGCGGGCAGGGGCCCGAGCCTGCACCCGACGTGCACAAGCACTACGGCTACGCCGTGCAGTGGTTTGCGATGTGCGCGCTGGTTGCCGCGCTGCTGCTGTGGTTCGGCGTGCTGCAGCCCTGGCGCCGCCGACGGACACCATGAACGACCCTTCCCCGCAGCCGCTCGTCCTGACGGTGCACTCCGTCGAAGCTCCGGACCTCGCCGACCCCGACGTGGCGGCGCGCCGGCGCACCCGCGCCGGGCGCCTGCGCATGCTGCTCGTGCTGGCCGTGTGCGCGGCGCCGGTCGTCGCGTCTTACCTGGCCTACTACGTGTTCCAGCCGCAGGGGCGCACGAACTACGGGGCGCTGATCGAGCCGCCGCGGCCTTGGCCGCCGGCGCTCGTGGTGCGCTCGCTCGACGGCGCCGAGGTCGCGCCGGCGGTGCTGCACGGGCAGTGGCTGCTCGTCGCCGTCGGCCCGGCGGCGTGCGACGCGGCCTGCGAGCGGCGCCTGTTCATGCAGCGCCAGCTGCGCGAGATGCTCGGGCGCGAGCGCGACCGGCTCGACAAGCTGTGGCTCGTCACCGACAACGGCACGCCGAGCGACGACCTGCGCCGCGCGCTCGACGCGCCGCCGGCCGCGGTGACGGTGCTGCGGGTGCGGCGCGAGGCACTGGCCGCGTGGCTGGCGCCGGAGCAGGGGCGGGCGATCGAGGATCACCTGTACCTCGTCGACCCGCGCGGTGACTGGATCATGCGCATGCCGGCCGAGCCCGACCCCGCTCGCGTGCGACGCGACCTGGATCGGCTGCTGCGTGCCTCGGCCTCCTGGGACCGGCCCGGCCGATGAGGGTCGCCGCACGCTGCGAAGAGGACCGATGATGCCCGCTGCCGACCCCACCCCACTGGTGGACTTCGCACCCGCGCTGCGCCTGGCGCTGCTGGCGCTGGTGGTCGCGCTGCTGCCGCTGGCCTGGTGGTGGCTGCGGCAACGCGGTGCCGACGGGCGCGCACGCGCCGCGGCGCTCACCTTGCTGACGCTGTTCCTCACCTTCGACCTGGTGGTCTTCGGTGCCTTCACGCGCCTCAGCGACTCCGGCCTCGGCTGCCCGGACTGGCCCGGCTGCTACGGGCAGGCCAGCCCCTTCGGTGCAGTGAGCGACATCCGCGCCGCCGAGACCGCGCTGCCCGGCGGGCCGGTGACGTGGAAGAAGGCATGGATCGAGATGATCCACCGCTACCTGGCAATGACGGTGGGGGTGCTGATCCTCGTGATGGCGGCCTCGGCATGGTTCGAGCGCTGGCGAGGCCGGACGATGCCCGTGTCGCCCTGGTGGCCGACGGCCACGCTGGTGTGGGTCGTCCTGCAGGGCCTGGCCGGCAAGTACACGGTGACGCTGAAGCTGTATCCCGCCGTGGTGACGCTGCACCTGCTGGGGGGCCTGGTGCTGCTGGTGCTGCTGGCGGCGCAGCACGCGAGCTACCGGCCGCGTCCGCATGCCCTGGCCCCGGGCCTCGCGGGCTGGCTCGCGCTCGCATCGGCGCTGCTGGCGGTGCAGGTCACGCTCGGCGGCTGGGTCAGCACGAACTACGCGGTGCTGGCCTGCGAAGGTTTCCCGCGCTGCAATGGCGTCTGGTGGCCGGCGATGGACTTCGTGCGCGGCTTCGAGGTGCTGCGCCCGCTCGGCCGCACGGGCGCGGCGGGCGGCGGCGGCTTCCTGCCCTTCGAGGCGCTGGTCGCCATCCACATGGCGCACCGGCTGTTCGCCGTGCTGGCGGTGGCGGCGCTGCTCGTGCTGGCCGCGGGCCTGTGGCGAGCCGGGTCGCGCACCGACCGTCGCTTCGCCGCCGGGCTCGCGGGCCTGGCTGCCTTGCAGGTGGCCACCGGCGTGGGCAACGTCGTGCTGCAGTGGCCCTTGACGGCCGCGCTGCTGCACTCTGCCGGCGCGGCGGCGATGGTGCTGCTGCTCGCGTTCCTGTGGCTGCGGGCGCGCCAGGGGGTGCGGCCGGCGGCAACCGCCGACGCGCACGCGGCGGCTGCCTAGAATTTGCCTTCGCGCCCGCTCCCATGGCCCAGACCCTCACCGCCCCGCGCGCCGGCACCCGCCGCCTGGCGCAGTTCTACGTGCTGACCAAGCCGCGCGTGGTGCAGCTGATCGTCTTCTGCGCCGTCATCGGCATGCTGCTGGCCCAGCCGGGCCTGCCGCCGTGGACGCTGGTGCTGCCGGCGGTGGCCGGCATCTGGCTGGTGGCCGCGGCGGCCGCCGCCTTCAACTGCGTCGTCGAGGAGCACATCGACCGCCGCATGGTGCGCACCGCCTGGCGGCCGACGGCGCGCGGCGAGCTGAGTCCGGTGCACACGCTCGCCTTCTCGGCCTTGCTCGGCGCGGCCGGCTGCGCCGTGCTTTGGCTGTGGGTGAACGCGCTGACGATGTGGCTGACGCTCGCCACCTTCGTCGGCTACGCGGTCGTCTACACGGTGGTGCTGAAGCCGCTGACGCCGCAGAACATCGTCATCGGCGGCGCCTCGGGTGCGATGCCGCCGGTGCTCGGCTGGGCGGCGATGACGGGCGAGGTGACGCTGCCGCCGCTCATCCTCGCGCTCGTCATCTTCCTGTGGACGCCGCCGCACTTCTGGGCGCTGGCGCTGTACCGCGTCGAGGACTACCGGCGCGCCGGCCTGCCGATGCTGCCGGTGACGCACGGCTCGGAGTTCACGCGGCTGCAGGTGCTGCTGTACACGCTGGTGCTGTTCGCGGCGACGCTGCTGCCGTTCAGCGCCGGCATGAGCGGTGGCCTCTACCTCGTGGCGGCAGCGCTGCTCGGTGCGCGTTTCGTGCAGCTCGCCTGGCAGCTGTGGCGCGAGTACAGCGACGCGCTGGCGCGCCGCACGTTCCGCTTCTCGATCTGGCACCTGTCGCTGCTGTTCGCGGCGCTGCTGGCGGATCACTGGGCATGGCCGTGGCTCGTGGAGCGGCTGGGATGAGGTGGCGCGTCTCGGGCTGGCTGCCCGGCATGGCGCCCGCGGCGAGACGGGGCGCTGCGTGGCCGGCGCTGTGGCTGGCCGTGGTGCTCGCCCTCTCCGCGTGCGAACGGAGCGGTCCCGGGGCGTCTGCGCCGTTCAAGTCGATCGACATCACCGGTGCCGACTACGCCCAGGGGCTGGAGCTGAGCGACCCCGACGGCAAGCGCCGCACGCTGGCCGAGTTCAAGGGCAAGGTGGTGGTGCTCTTCTTCGGCTTCACGCAATGCCCCGACGTCTGCCCGACGACGCTGGCCGAGATCGCCACTGTCAAGCAGCAGCTGGGGGCCGACGGTGCGAGGGTCGTGCCGGTGTTCGTGACCGTCGACCCGGAGCGCGACACGCCGGCGGTGCTGAAGGCCTATGTCGGCAGCTTCGGCGCCGACTTCGTCGCGCTGCGCGGCACGCCCGAGGAGACCAAGGCCGTGGCGCGCGCCTTCAAGATCTTCTACGCCAAGGTGCCGGGCAAGACCGAATCGAGCTACACCGTGGACCACACGGCGCGTTCGTACGTCTACGACACGAAGGGCCGGCTGCGCCTGGCCACGCGCTACGGCATCGGCGCCGATGCGCTGGCGAGCGACGTGCGACAGTTGCTGAACGAGAAGGGTTGACCGGCGCGGCCGCGGGCCGGCCGTACCGCGCGCCTGTCCTGAAGCGACCTCGGCTCGCCCGCCCGCTCGCCGCCTCAGGCCGCGGCGAGCTCCTTGCGCATCTTCTTCAGCGCCGCCGCCTCGATCTGGCGGATGCGCTCGGCGCTCACGCCGTACTCGGCGGCCAGCTCGTGCAGCGTCTTGCCGCCCGAGCCGTCGTCGTTCACTGCCAGCCAGCGCTGCTCGACGATGCGTCGGCTGCGCGCATCCAGCTTGGTCAGGGCGTGGCCGATGCCGTCGGCGGCCAGCCAGTCGCGGCGGTTCGCCTCGAGGCGGCGGGTCGGCTCGCTGGATTCGTCGGCGAGCCAGGCGATCGGCGTGTAGGCCTCGTCCTCGTCCTCGCCCTGCGGCTCGAGGGCGACGTCGCCGCCGGCGAGCCGCGTCTCCATCTCGACCACTTCCTCGGGCTTGACGTTGAGCTCGCGCGCCACCGCCGCCACTTCGGCCGGCGTGAGCGTGTTTCGGTAGGTCTCGGTTTCGGTGGCGAGGGCGTCGTCGCCTTCGGTGCGGGCACCCTTCATGCGCGCCTTCATCGAGCGCAGGTTGAAGAACAGCTTGCGCTGCGCCTTCGTGGTGGCCACCTTGACCATGCGCCAGTTGCGCAGGATGTACTCGTGGATCTCGGCCTTGATCCAGTGCAGCGCGTAGCTGACCAGGCGCACGCCCTGCTCGGGGTCGAAGCGCTTGACTGCCTTCATCAGGCCCACGTTGCCTTCCTGGATCAGGTCGCCCTGCGGCAGGCCGTAGCCCAGATACTGCCGCGACACCGCCACCACGAGGCGCAGGTGCGAGAGCACCAGCCGGCCCGCCGCCTGCAGGTCGCCGGCGTCGCGCAGCCGGCGCGCCAGCGCCGCTTCCTCGTCGGGCGCCAGCATCGGCAGCCGGTTCACGGCGCTGATGTAGGCGTCGAGATTGCCGAGCGACGGCACCAGCGACCAGGGGTCGCGCACAGCAAGGGCGGTCGAAGCGGAAGTCGTGTTCATGCGGCCTGTGAGTCGCCATGGGCTGGCGGGTTCCGAAATCTTAGCACTCCCCCAGGAAGAGTGCTGATCGGGCCGCCGGCCGTTCCTCTGCGCAGTGTGCAACAAAAGTGGCTGCATACTTTCGCGATGCACCTTCAGCCGAAACGCGTGTCCACGGCGTCCAGCACCTCGTCCAGCACCTGGAGGAACGGCTTGATTGACACTGGCTTCGTGATGTAGTGCGCCGCCCCCAAGGTGAGCGCTTGCTCCACTCTCGCCGGAGTGGCGTCCGCGGAGACGACGATCACCGGGATCGTCGCCGTCTCGTCGTCGTCCATCAGATGGCGCAGCAGCTCGGCGCCGGTGATGTCCGGCAGCTGCATGTCCAGGAGAATCAGGTCGGGGTGCAGCCGGCGGGCGGCAGCGAGGCCGTCCAGCCCCAGTGCCGACACCTCGAGGTGGATCTGCGGCCGCTGCAGCAGCATGCCGCGCATCACCTCGACGTTCGTCTCGTTGTCCTCGATGTAGAGCACGAGCCGCTGCCGGTAGGGCACGGGGGCGGTGAGCACGGGTTCGTCGGTGGTCGCCGCCGCCCCGCCGGCCAGCGGCAGGTCGAGCGAAAAGGTCGAGCCGCTGCCGGCCCGGCTGGCAGCCTTCAGCGCGCCGCCCATCATCTCCGTCAGCCGGCGGGCGATGACCAGGCCGATGCCGGTGCCCTCGACGCCGCTGCCCTCCCGGCCCAGCCGGTTGTAGGGCTCGAACAGCTGCTGCAGCTGCCCCGGCGTCATGCCGAGGCCGGTGTCCACCACTTCCAGCGTCAGCCGCTGCGGCATCGTGGCGGACTCGTGCACGCGCACGCGCACGGCGACGCGGCCCTTCTCGCGGTTGTACTTGACGGCGTTCGACAGCAGGTTCGTCACCACCTGCTTCAGCCGTGTCGCGTCGGCGGCCACCGGCGGCAGGCCGGTGGGCAGCTCCAGGCGCAGCTCGATGCCGCGTGCCGTGGCCGCGGCGCTGACGAGGTCGGCGCAGGCGGCGACGAGCTCCGCCAGGTCCACCGGCTGCGTGTGCAGCTGCACCGCGCCGGACTCGATGCGCGCCAGGTCGAGCGTGTCGTTGACCAGCTCCAGCAGGTGCCAGCCGGCGCGCTGGATCTGCTGCACCCAGTTGCGCTGGTGCTCGGCCAGCGCCGGCTCGCGGTCCAGCCCGAGCAGCTGCGCGAAGCCGAGCATCGCGTTCAGCGGCGTGCGCAGCTCGTGGCTCATGCGCGAGACGAACTCGCTCTTGGCGCGGCTGGCGGCCTCGGCGCGCTGGCGGGCGCCCTCGGCCTGCTCCAGCTGCAGGTGCTCGGTCAGGTCCTCGATCACCGCCACCATGTGCTGCACGCGGCCGTTGCCGGGAGCGCGCAACGCCGTGCCGGCCATGCGCACGGTGAGCGGTTCGCCGTCGTGGCGCAGCAGGCGAATCTGGCGCCGGACGACCTCGGTGCGCCCGGCCAGCAGGTCCTGATGGTCGCGCTGCAGTCCCGGCAGGTCCTCGGCCAGCGTCACGCTGGCGACCGTCTGCGCCAGCAGCTTCTCCGGCGGCCGCCCGAGCATCTCGAACAGGTGCGGGTTGCCCTGCAGCAGCTTGCCGTGTGGGTCGAGGAAGGCGATGCCGAGCGGCGCGTGGTCGAGGATGCTGCGCAGCCGCGCCTCGCTGCCGGCACGCTCCTGCTCGGCGCGCCGGCGCTCGGCCACTTCGCGGCGCAGGTCGGCCGTGGCTGCGTCGACGGCGCGCTGCGTGCGCAGCGCCTGGCCGGTGACGGTGAGCAGCCAGGCGCCGAGCATCGCCGCGGCGGCAAAGCCGGCGACCGTGAGCAGCCAATGGATGCCCGGGCCGCCCACCGGCTCGGCCTGGCGAACGAGGCGCAGCTCCAGCGGCCGGTCGGCGAGCTGCACGCGCCGGGTCGTCGTGAGCTGCCCCACGCCGGCCGCCGACGAGCAGCCGCCATGGCCGGCCAGCAGCGGCCGCGACGTGCCCGGGTCCGGATCGACGACGCACCACTCGAACCCCGCCGACGACTGCTCCGTCAGGCCGGCCAGCAGCGGCCCGGTGCGCAGCGAGACGAAGAGCACGCCGCGGAACGCTCCCGGGGCCGACGGCGGGGCCGCACCGTCGGCCGGCCCGTGGGCGTCGAACAGCGCCTGGTAGAGCACCATCCCGGTCTCGTCCGTTGCCGACTGGGTGAGGCGGAACCCGGCCGTCGCGGCGATGCTGCCGCTGCGGCGCGACGCGTCGATCGCCGCCCGTGCCGCCGGGATCGACATCGCGTTGACGCCCAGCGCCTCGGCGTTGCCCTCCATCGGCTCGATGCGCCGCAGCACCACGGCTTCGCCGTCGGCGGCAAGGGCCCGCCCGTCATCGCGCTGCAGCACGCGGAACTGCGGCAGCCCGTCGGCCCGCGCGGCCGCGACGAAGGCCGCGAGATCCGCCGCCGCGACACGTTCGCTGTAGCCCATGGCCTGCAGCGGCGAGTCGCGCTCGAGCCACCAGCTGCCGGCGGCACGCAACGTCGGCCCATCGGGGCGGCCGCTGGCCCGCACCGCGGCCAGCAGCGTCTGCAGGGCATGCACCGGAACCTGCAGGCGCTGCTGGACGTTGGCGGCCAGCCGTTCCGCCTGCTGCTCGAACGCCGCACGTTCATGCTCGCGTTCGCGCTCGGCGATCACCCACATCGCGCCGCCCAGCAGGGCCAGCGCCGCCAGCAGCGGCACGCCGAGGCTGCGCCTGCGCGGCCGCCACGCCGCCGCGGGCCGCCCGATGAAGGCCAGCACCAGCGGCGCGGCGATGAGCGCCCCCAGGGTGTCGCCGGCCCACCACGTGAGCCACGTGTCGAACAGCGCCGGCCCGCGCACGGCCCCGGTGGCGCCGAGCGCCAGCGTCGCCACGCTCGGGCTCGTGATGCAGGCCAGGCCAGCCCCTAGCGCGCCGGCCAGCGCGATGTCGCGCGGCTCGTTCAGCAGCAGCGGCTTGCCGACGTGACGGTGCACGAGCCAGGCGCCGAACCAGGCCTGCAGCGCCGCGCCGGCGCCGATGACGAGCGGCAGCCCGAGCAGCGCGAGCCCGGTCTGCCCGCGCAGCCAGCCGAGGCTGGCGTTGACGGCGAAGGCACCGAGGAAGGCGCCGAGCACTGCCGGCCGCCCCCAGGCCAGCACCGCCGCGAGCGCCACCCCGGCCGGCGGATACAGCGGCGCGGCGTAGCTCGGCGGCCCGGCCAGCAGCAGTGCCACCCAGCCCACTGCCGCGTACGCGACGGCCGTGAACACGGCCGTGCCGGCGGCCTGTCGCGCCCTGCGCTGGGTGCCGGTAGCGGCAGTCACGGCGCGCACTCTATTCCTCGCCACCGCCGCGGCGGCCAGCCCTTCGCCGGGGGCGCCACCGGGTCTTGCCGGCTACACGTTGAACAGGAAGTTCATGACGTCGCCGTCGCGCACGACGTACTCCTTGCCCTCGGCGCGCATCTTGCCCGCGTCCTTGGCGCCCTGCTCGCCGCCGCAGGCGATGAAGTCGTCGTAGGCGATCGTCTGCGCGCGGATGAAGCCGCGCTCGAAGTCGGTGTGGATGACGCCGGCGGCCTGCGGCGCCGTGTCGCCGACGTGGATCGTCCAGGCGCGCACTTCCTTCGGCCCGGCAGTGAAGTAGGTCTGCAGGCCGAGCAGCTTGAAGGCGGCGCGGATCAGCCGGTTCAGCCCCGGTTCGCTCTGCCCCATCTCGGCCAGGAACATCGCGCGGTCCTCGTCGCCCATGTCGGCGAGCTCGGCCTCGGTCTTGGCGCAGATCGCCACCACCGGCGCGCCCTGCTTCGCCGCGTACTCGTTCAGCCGCTCCAGCAGCGGGTTGCCGGTGAAGCCGTTCTCGGCCACGTTGCCGACATACATCGCCGGCTTCGCCGTGATGAGGCAAAGCGGCTTCAGCACCACGCGCTCCTCGCGGCTGAAGTCGATGCTCCGCACGGGCTTCGCTTCGTTCAGCGCCGCCTCGCACTTCTTCAGCACGTCCACCAGGCGCTGCGCCTCCTTGTCGCCGCCGGCCCTGGCCTGCTTGGACCAGCGTGCGAGGCTCTTCTCGACCGTGGCCAGGTCGGCCAGGCACAGCTCGGTCTGGATGACCTCGATGTCGGCGATCGGGTCGACCTTGCCCGCGACGTGCACGACGTTGTCGTCCTCGAAGCAGCGCACGACATTGACGATGGAGTCGGTCTCGCGGATGTGGCTGAGAAACTGGTTGCCCAACCCCTCGCCCTGGCTGGCACCGGCCACCAGGCCGGCGATGTCGACGAACTCGACGATCGCCGGCACGACGCGCTCGGGCCTGGCGATCGCGGCCAGCCGGGCCAGCCGCTCATCGGGCAGCTCGACGATGCCGACGTTCGGCTCGATCGTGCAGAAAGGGTAGTTCTCGGCCGCGATGCCGGCCTTGGTGAGGGCGTTGAACAGCGTCGACTTGCCGACGTTGGGCAGGCCGACGATGCCGCATTTGAGACTCATGGAAGCAGTGGGGCGTGGCGCAGGGAGATGGGCCGGCGATTGTCCCAGAGCCGGGGCGGCGCGCGCCGGCGAAGGACTAGAAGCGCACGCTCGCCTGCACCGGCTGGCCGACGCGCAACAGGTGCTCGATGCCCTCCAGCACGATGGCGTTCATGCCGAACGTGAGCCCGCCGCCCATGCGCGCGTCGGCGCGAAAGCCGGCCAGCGTGTCGCCCACGGCCGTGCCGCGCTCGCCGGTGGCCGGGTCCACGTCGGGGATCGTGCAGCGCACGCACGGCTTGACGAGCTTGAGCCGCACGCACCCTTCGTCGGTGCTGATGGCCAGCTCGTCGATGTGATCCTCCTCGAAGGCGGCGAGGCCGTCGAGCACGACGTTGGGTCGGAAGCGCTCGATGCCCACGGCCGCCTCGCCGCGCGCCACCAGGCGCTGGTTGAGCTCGGCGAGCGATGCCGTGCCCGCCACCAGCAGCGGAAAGCCGTCGGAGAACGCGGCCTCGGCTTCGAACTCACCGGTCCACTGGCGGTCTGCCAGGCGTTTCTGCCCCGGGTCGAAGCGAACGATGCGCAGCGGGCCGCGGCCCAGGAAGTCGCTGACCCACTGCGCGGCCAGCGCGCCCATGTCGTAGGCCTTGACCTCGTCGTCCCAGACGAGGGCGCGGGTCGGCTCCTCGACCGCGTCCAGCCGCAGGTGCAACGCCAGCATGCCCGGCGCGCGCAGCACGAGGTCGTCGGCGCGCAGCTGCGTCCTGACGAGCGCCATGCGCGGTTCGTCGCGCTGCGTCAGCATCTCGCCGGCCGCGTCGACCACCATCCACGCGCGGTCGAACTCGAGTCCCGTCTCGATGAGCAGCGCCTCGGGCACGGCGATGCCGGCGAACGACTTCACCGGGTGGAGATGCAGGCTGGCAATGCGGCAGGCGAGGTCGGACAAGGCTGGCTCCAGATCGGCGGCGGGTCGGGGCGTCGGTGGTTCGGCCGGCCGCGCGGGGCGGGCATTGTGCCCGCGGCCGCACGCACGGCCGCCTCGCGATCCCGGCCCGCCCAGCCGGCAAGACGGCACGCAGGCCTGGTGGCCCGCGCCGGACGGCGCACGGCGGCGCCGCGCACGTGCAGCGCGGCGCAGAGGGTGCGGAGGGCGCGCCGCCCTCCGCGGGGGGCGCTACCTACAATGCCCCGCATGGTGCCCTCGCCCGCAGCCTCACACGACGCCAGGCCGGCCATGACCCGCGCCGTCGCCGTGGCGCCTGACGTGCTGGTGCGCGGCACCGGCCCGGTCGGCCTGGCCGGCGCGCTGGCGCTGGCCCGCCAGGGCCTGCGCGTGGCCTTGCTCGGTGCGTCCGAGCCGCCGAAGACGCCCGACATCCGCGCCTACGCGCTGAACCGCGCCTCCGTGGCCCTGCTCGCCGAGCTCAAGGTGTGGGAGGCGCTGCCCGCCGCGGCGCGCACGCAGGTGCACGAGATGCGCATCGAGGGCGACGACGGCACCGCGGTGCTCGAGTTCTCGGCCTGGAAGGCGGCGATCGCCGAGCTGGCCTGGATCGTCGACGCCGCGGCGCTCGATGCGGCGCTGCACGAGGCCGTGCGCTTCGCTCCGCACGTCGAGCGCGTGGCCGCGCCGGTGGCGGCGGCCCTGACGCTGCTCGCCGAGGGCAAGGACTCGGCGACCCGCGCCGCGCTCGGTGCGCGCATGGATCGCCGGCCTTATGGTCACCGGGCCATCGCCGCGCGGCTGGAGACGACGCGGCCGCACGCCGGCCTGGCGCGCCAGTGGTTCCGTGCGCCCGACGTGCTGGCGCTGCTGCCGATGGACCAGCCGCGGCCCGACCACGGCCTCGCGCTCGTCTGGTCCGTTCCCGAGGAGCGCGCCGTGCAGCTGCTGGCGCTGCCCGATGCCGCCTTCGAGGCCGAGCTGATGCAGGCCACGGCCGGCGCGGCCGGCGAGCTGCACCTGCGCGGGCCACGCGCGGCGTGGCCGCTCGCGATCGGTCGCGCCGAGCCGCTGCACGGCCCGGGCTGGCTGCTCGTCGGCGACGCCGCGCATGTCGTGCACCCGCTCGCCGGCCAGGGCTTGAACCTCGGGCTGGCGGACATCGCCTGCCTGGCGCGCGTGCTCGCCGAGCGCGAGCCCTGGCGCAGCCCGGGCGACGTGCGCCTGCTGGCCCGGCACGCCCGCGCGCGTGCCGCCGACACGCTGGCGATGGGCGCCGTCACCGACGGCCTGCTGCATCTTTTTGCGCATCCTTCGCCGTGGGTGAAGGAACTGCGCAACCGCGGGCTGAGTCTCGTCAACCACCTGCCGCCGCTGAAGCGCGTGCTCACGCGCGCCGCCATCGGGCACTGAGTGCCCGCCCACCGAGGATCCTGGACATGACCGCCCCGCGCCTGGCTGCCGCCCTGCTTTTCGCCGTGAGCGCGGCCGCCTGCGGCGGGGCATCGGCGCCGAAGGAAGGGGCGGGCAAACCCGACGCGCAGGCGGCCCCGGCGGGTGCTTCGCGCGCCGCCGCCGACGCCACCGTGCAGGCCGCGATCCGCAAGGCGCTGGCCGAGCGCATTCCCAACATGCCGCCGATCGACGAGATCCGGCCGGCGCCGATCGCCGGCCTGTACGAGGTGCGTTATGCCGGCACCGAGCTGCTGTACGCCGACGCCACCGGCGACCACGTCATCGTGCAGGGCTCGATCATCGAGACCAAGACCCGCACCGACCTCACCGAGCAGCGCATGGAGAAGCTGCTGGCGATCGATTTCAAGCAGCTGCCGCTGAAGGACGCCATCGTCATCCGGCAGGGCGCCGGCACGCGCAAGCTGGCGGTGTTCGTCGACCCGAACTGCGGCTACTGCAAGCGCTTCGAACGCGACCTCGCGGCGGTGAAGGACCTCACCGTCTACACCTTCCTGCTGCCGATCCTCGGCCCCGACTCCACCGCGAAGTCGCAGGCGATCTGGTGCGCCAAGGACGGCGCGAAGGCCTGGCGCGCCTGGATGCTCGACGGCGTCGTGCCCGAGCCGGCCAGGGCCGGCTGCGACACCGGCGCCATCGAGCGCACGCTCGCGTTCGGACGCAAGCACCGCATCAACGGCACGCCGGCGGTGCTGTTCGAGGACGGCACGCGCAAGCCCGGCGCCCTGCCCGGCGAGGTGCTTGAGAAGCTGCTGGCGCAGGCCTCGCGCAAGTCCTGAGGTCGCCTCCCGCGGCGCGGGCCTGCCCTGGACACCACGGCCGCACGGTGGCACGAGGCGCCGGCGCAGGGGCGCCGCCGGGTGCGGATGCCGTGGCTGCTCGTCCCCGCGGTGCTGGCGGCTCACTGGCTGCTAGCGGCCTGGTGGCCGGCCGATCGCATCGGCTTCGGCGATGCCGCGTCGCGCATCGCGCGGATCGACGTCGCCTTCGTGCACGAGCTGAAGCCGGCGGCCCCGCCGGCGGCCGTGCCGGTGACGCCGCCGCCGCGCACGCGCGTGCTGCGTATGCCGCGGCCCCCTTCGGCTGCGTCTGCCGCTTCGGCCGCGGCGGCCGCCGAAGCCCTGGCGAACGAGCCGCCGCTGACGCTCGACGCGGCGACGCGCGAAGTGCCGCTCGCCTGGGCCCCGCTGCCCGAGGTGGCCCCGGCACCGGAGCTCGCCGCTGCCCTTGTGCCGACCGCCGAGGCCGCGGCTGCGGCGGCGGCGGCGCCCGCGGCTTCGGCGCCAGAGCCGACTGCGGCCTTCGAGTGGCCCCCATCGACGCGCCTGTCCTACCTGCTCACCGGCAACTATCGCGGCCCGGTCGAAGGCCAGGCGCGCGTCGAGTGGCGCATGGCCGGCGAGCGCTACCAGGTCTCGCTCGAGGTGGGGATCGGTCCGCCGTTCGCGCCGGTCGTCACGCGATCGCTGCTCAGCGAGGGCGTTGTCACCGCGGCCGGGCTCGAGCCGCGCCGCTACGAGGAGGAGACGCGCGTGGCGCTGCGTGCGCCGCGGCGCCTGGACATCGTGCTCGGCGCCGAGCGCGTGCGGCTGCCTTCGGGCCGCGAGCTGCCGCGCCTGCCCGGCGTGCAGGACAGCGCGAGCCAGTTCGTGCAGATGACGTGGCTCTTCACGACACAGCGTGCACCGCTGCGGCCCGGCACGGCGCTGCAGTTCCCGCTCGCCCTGCCGCGGCACATGGAGGTCTGGACCTACGAAGTCGTCGGCGAAGAGGCGCTGTCCACGCCGGTGGGCGCCATCGACGCGGTGCACGTGCGGCCGCGAAGGCCACCGCAGCCGCCGGGCCGCCCTGCGGCCGACCTGACCGCCGAGTTCTGGGTCGCGCCGACGTTGCAGTACCTGCCCGTGCGCATCCTCATCCGCCAGGACGAACAGACCTACGTGGACCTGCTGCTGGAGCGCCTGCCGCAGCAGGCCGTGCCGGCGGCCCGGTGAGCGCTCGGGCAGGCGGCCCGGCGCAGGCCGCTACCAGGCGTTGATGCGGGCCGTGAAGGCTTCGGCCGCTTCCCGCCCCTGCAGGGTCGCCATGAGCTGCACGGCCGCCGGCAGCAGCGCACGAAACTCGGTTTCGTTGCGCGCCTTCTCGAGCCTCAGCGCCATGCCCTCGCCGGCCGGCCCGAGGCGGTCGTTGAACGCGCGCAACAGGTCGCGCCGCATCGCCTCGAAGCTGGGCTGTGGGCCGCGAATGACGGTGCGCTCGGGCGCCGGGGGCGGCGTGGGCGCGGGGGTCGGCGCCGCGCTGACGCGCGTGAACTCGGCGATGAAGTCGTCCTGCAGGAGCGCCGCCAGCACCTCGGCCCCCTGCGGAAGCATCTGCACGATCTCGGCGTCGGTCCGCTTGCCGTCGATCATGATGAGCACGCTGCGCAGCCGCGGCGAGAGCCGGTACACACGCGTCTCGATCTCGGCCAGGCCCTTGGCGGTCTTGCGGTAGATGGTCGGCATAGGGTGAGCAGGTGCTCGGGGCGGATGATCTTGGCCCGCCCCGCAGGGACCAGTCGCCTCGGAAAGGCCGGTTCCGCCTGCCAATTCACAAGCTTACCGTGAGCTTACGCTTGCACGGCCTGCCGCGGGCGATCGATTGCCGCACGTTGGGATAATTTCCCGCCAAACCTCGGAGGTGATGGACGATGAGCGAAGCGCTGGTGCTGGTGGAACAGCGGGGCGAAGGGTCCCGGCGCACGGCCCTGCTGCGGCTGAACCGGCCCAAGCAGCTCAACGCGCTGAACGGCGATCTGATGGACGAGCTCGGCCGCGCGCTGCTGCAAGCCGATGCCGACGCCGGCATCGGCTGCATCGTGATCACGGGCAGCGAGAAAGCCTTCGCCGCCGGGGCCGACATCGCCGCGATGGCGAAGAAGACCTACGCCGAGGCGCTGGCCGAGCCGTTCATCACGCGCAACTGGGAGACGATCCTCGCCGTGCGCAAGCCCGTCATCGCCGCGGTCGCGGGCTTCGCCCTCGGCGGCGGCTGCGAGCTGGCGATGATGTGCGACTTCATCATCGCCGCCGACACGGCGAAGTTCGGCCAGCCCGAGATCAAGATCGGCATCATCCCCGGCGCCGGCGGCACGCAGCGCCTGCCGCGCGCGGTGGGCAAGAGCAAGGCGATGGACATGGTGCTCACCGCACGCATGATGGACGCCGCCGAGGCCGAGCGCGCCGGGCTCGTCTCGCGCATCGTGCCCGCCGACAAGCTGCTCGAAGAGGCGCTGGCGGCGGCCGAGGCCATCAACGCCCTCTCCGGGCCCAGCGTCGAGCTGGCCAAGGCGTGCGTGAATCGCGCGTTCGAAGGTGGCCTCGCCGAGGGGGTCGGCTTCGAGCGGCGCATCTTCCACTCGCTCTTCGCCACCGACGACCAGAAGGAAGGCATGGCCGCCTTCCTCGAGAAGCGCGCGCCGCGTTTCATCGGTAGCTGAGGGCTCCTGCGCCGAGGGGAGCGCCGGCGTCCTGCGGCGCTGCCGCCGTCCTCGGGCGCCGAGGGCCACGGTGCCCTTCGTTGCGACTGCAATTCTTTCGCTGGCGTCAATGCGGTGTTGAGCGGCGGGCGGTTTTTCCATGCCCGCCTCGAAAGCAGACTGCAGGGCATGGGCAGCGCCGGTCGGGCATCCACCGATCGCGGCCCCAAGCCAACCAGGATGCCGAGCCCACCACCCAGGAGCCTTTCCATGAAGTCCATCAAGTCCTTCGTCTTCCCCACCGTCGTCATGCTCTCGATGGCCGCAGCGGCCACCGGCGCGCGCGCCGAGAGCCCGATGCCCGAAGACCAGTTCAACTTCACCTACGCGCAGCCGAAGACGCGCGCCCAGGTGCAGGCCGAGCTGTTCCAGGCCCGCGCCGACGGCTACATGAAGCGCTGGTCGACGTCGTACAACCACATGGCCGCCGCCAAGTCGGTGCGTGCGCGCGCCGACGTGCAGGCCGAGGCCGTGGCCGCCAACCTGAACGGCACCGACAGCGCCTGGTACGGCGAGGACAGCGGCTCGTTCGAGCTGGCCCGCACGTCGCAGCCGGCGCGCGGGACGCTGTTCGCTTCGCGCTGAATCGGCGCGCCGATCAGGCCGGCGCCGGCCGCCCCGTTACGGCCCGCGCCGGCTGACGGCACAAGCCGGCTCGCGCCGGCTCAGGGCACCAGCCAGCGCGCCCCGGCCGCGTCGAACGACGCGCGCCGGTGGCCGCTGTCGCCGAGCTCCAGCCAGTCGATCGACCCGACTCTCGCGCTGAGAAGAGCGAAGTGCGTGCGCCCGGCGCGCGCCGGCACCGCCGGGGTGTCCAGCGGCGTACCCGGCGCGCTCGGCGCCATGTAGTCGCGCGCCGCCGGCGTCAGCGCCAGCCGCGCCCAGCGCGACGAGACCGAGAGGCCCTCGACCTCCAGCTCGAGCCGCACGCGCATGCGCAGCTGCCACGACAGCGCCGGGCACCACGCCACGATCGTGCCCGCCGGGTGCTGCGCCACCTGCGCGGCCTTGTGGCTGCGCGCATCCGTGTAGAAGAACAACGTCCGCGCTTCGGCGTCGAGCTCGCGCAGCACCAGCGTGCGCGCATCGGCGCCGTCGCCGGCCCGCGTCGCCAGCACCTGGCGGCGCCAGCCGTGCGCGCTGTCGTGCGTGGCGGCCGCAAGCTCGCGCCAGACCGCGGCCTCGATGGCGGCCAGGGTCTCGGGCCGCGCGTCGGGCATCGTCACCTCGGCGGCGTGGGCCGCGGCGCCTGCGCTTCGGCACCCTCGTGCCGCGATGCCGCCGCCTCGGGGTCTTCCCGCCGCAGCGCCGGGAAGAGGATGACGTCGCGGATGCTCGGGCTGTCGGTGAGCAGCATCACCAGGCGGTCGATGCCGACACCACAACCGCCGGCCGGCGGCATGCCGTACTCCAGCGCGCGGATGAAGTCGGCGTCGTAGTACATCGCCTCCTCGTCGCCGGCCTCCTTGTTCGCCGCCTGCGCGGCGAAGCGCGCCGCCTGGTCCTCGGCGTCGTTGAGCTCGGAGAAGCCGTTGGCGATCTCGCGCCCGGTGATGAACAGCTCGAAGCGCTCGGTGACCGTCGGGTCCTTGTCCGAGGCGCGCGCCAGCGGCGACACCTCCACCGGGTAGTCGACGATGTAGGTCGGCTGCCAGAGCTTGTCCTCGACCACGGCCTCGAAGAGGCCGAACTGCAGCTCGGCCAGCGTCCAGTGCGCCGGCGGCTCCTCGCCCAGCGCCTTCAGCCGCGCGTGCAGCACGGCCGCGTCGCCGGCCTCGGCGTCGCTCAGCCCGGCGTGCGCGACGAGCGCGGCGCGCACCGTCAGCCGTGCGAACGGCTGCTCGAGGTCCACTTCACGGCCGCCGTAGCTCAGGCGCGACGAGCCGCTGGCCGCGCGCGCCGCGTGGCGCAGCAGCTGCTCGGTGAAGTCCATCAGGTCGTGGTGCGTCCACCACGCCGCGTAGAACTCCATCATCGTGAACTCGGGGTTGTGGCGGACCGAGAGCCCCTCGTTGCGGAAGTTGCGGTTGATCTCGAACAGGCGTTCGAAGCCGCCGACGAGCAGCCGCTTCAGGTAGAGCTCGGGCGCGATGCGCAGGAACATCTGCTGGTCGAGCGCGTTGTGGTGCGTGACGAAGGGCCTGGCGTTCGCGCCTCCGGGGATGGGGTGCAGCATCGGCGTCTCGACCTCGAGGAAGCCATGCTCGACCATGAAGCCGCGGAGCGACGCCACCGCCTTGCTGCGCGCCACGAAACGCGCGCGCGCCGCCTCGTCGGTCATCAGGTCGACGTAGCGCTGGCGGTACTTCTGCTCCTGGTCGGCCAGGCCGTGGAACTTGTCCGGCAGCGGCCTGAGGCTCTTCGTGACAAGGCGAATTGCGGTCGCCTTCACCGACAGCTCGCCGGTCTTCGTGCGGAAGAGGGTGCCCTCGCAGCCGAGGATGTCACCGAGGTCCCAGTGCTTGAAGGCGGCCAGCGCCTCGGCGCCGACGGCGTCCTGCGTGACGTAGAGCTGGATGCGGCCCGAGGCGTCCTGCAACGTGGCGAAGCAGGCCTTGCCCATGACGCGCTTGAGCATCATGCGACCGCCCACGCTGACGCGAATCGCCTGCGGCTCCAGCTCCTCGTTCGGCACCCGGCCGTGCCGATGGTGCAGGTCCGCGGCGTGGTGGCCCGGCTTGAAGTCGTTGGGGAAGGCGACGCCGGCACGCCGCAGCGCGGCGAGCTTCTCGCGGCGTTCGGCGATGAGCTGGTTGTCGTCGGACATGGGAGAGGGTGTCGCCGCGCCGCGGAGGTGGACCCGGCGGTGCCAGCAAGCTGTTGAATTTGCTTGCGATTCTAGGTGGCCGCCGGTGCGCCGCACTTACAATCGCGGCCCTTCGACCCGGCCGGCAGCCCATGCAGTTCACCGACCTCAAGGCCCAGTACGCGGCGCTCAAGGCCAGCATCGACACCCGCATCCAGCGCGTGCTCGACCACGGCCAGTACATCCTCGGCCCCGAGGTGAAGGAGCTCGAGGAGGCGCTCGCGAAGTTCACCGGCTCGCGCCACTGCATCACGGTGGCCAGCGGCACCGAGGCGCTGCTGATCGCGCTGATGGCGCTGGATCTCGACCCCGGCGACGAGGTCATCACCACGCCGTTCACCTTCGCGGCGACGGCGGAGATGATCGTGCTGGCCGGCCTGAAGCCGGTCTTCGTCGACATCGAGCCCGACACCTGCAACATCGACGCCTCGCGCATCGCCGCGGCCGTGACGCCGCGCACGAAGGCGATCATGCCGGTGAGCCTGTACGGCCAGGTGGCCGACCTGGACGAGATCAACGCGGTGGCGGCGCGCCACGGCCTGGCGGTCATCGAGGACGCCGCGCAGAGCTTCGGTGCGCTCTACAAGGGCCGGCGCTCTTGTGCGTTGTCGACCTGGGGCGCGACGAGCTTCTTCCCGAGCAAGCCGCTCGGCTGCTACGGCGACGGCGGCGCGCTCTTCACCGACGACGACCGCCTCGCGCAGGCGGCGCGCGAGATCCGCGTGCATGGCCAGAGTGGCCGTTACCTGCACACGCGCGTGGGCGTCGGCGGGCGGCTGGACACGATCCAGGCGGCGGTGCTGCTGGGCAAGCTCGAGCGCTTCGAGTGGGAGCTCGAGCGCCGCGCCGCGATCGGCGTGCGCTACGAGCGGCTGCTGGCCGGCATTCCCGGCGTGCAGCGCGTCGCCGTGCGCGGCGACCGCAACTCGGTGTACGCGCAGTACACGGTGATGGTCGACGACCGTGCCGATGTCCAGGCCGCACTGCAGACCGCGGGCGTGCCCACGGCGGTGCACTACCCGAGGCCGCTGCACCGGCAGCCGGCCTACGCGCAGTACGCCGGCGCCGACCCCTGCCCGGTGAGCGAACGTGTCGCCGAGCGCGTGTTGAGCCTGCCGATGAGCGCCGACCTCGCCGAAGCGGACCAGGACCGCGTCGTGCAGGCTCTTTCGGCGGCCGTCGCCGGCGGCGCGAAAGCGGCGCCGCGAGCCGCCGCCCCGGCGCACTGACGCGCGACCCCATCGACCATGCATCTGCAGCGCCCCCCCATCACCGAGCGCAAGCTGCGCTTTGCGCTCGTCGGCTGTGGCCGCATCGCCGCCAACCACTTCGAGGCCATCGGGCGCCACGCCGAGCGCGCCGAGCTCGTCGCCGTCTGCGACAACGACCCGGCCGCGCTTGCCGCCGCGAAGCAGCGCACCGGCGCGCCAGGCTTCGCCAGCCTGTCGGCGCTGCTCGCCGCGGCGACGCCGGCGACGCGACCGGACTGCGTCGTGCTCGCCACGCCGAGCGGCCTGCATCCGCAGCAGGCGATGGAGGTCGCCGGTGCCGGCATCGACGTGATGACCGAGAAGCCGATGGCCACGCGCTGGGCCGACGGGCTGGCGATGGTGCGTGCCTGCGACGACGCCGGCGTGCGCCTGTTCGTCGTCAAGCAGAACCGCCGCAACCGCACGCTGCAGCTGCTCAAGCAGTGCATGCAGCTCGGCCGCTTCGGCCGCATCTACATGGTCAACGTCAACGTCTTCTGGACGCGGCCGCAGTCGTACTACGACAGCGCCGAATGGCGTGGCACCTGGGAGTTCGACGGCGGCGCGCTGATGAACCAGGCGAGCCACTACGTCGACCTGCTCGACTGGCTGATCGGCCCGGTGGAGAGCGTCATGGCCTACACCGGCACGCTGGCGCGCAACATCGAGGTCGAGGACACCGGCGTGGCGGCGCTGAAGTGGCGCAACGGCGCCATGGGCAGCATCAACGTGACGATGCTCACCTGGCCGAAGAACATGGAGGGCTCGATCACCATCCTCGGCGAGCGCGGCAGCGTGCGCGTCGGCGGCGTGGCGGTGAACCAGATCCAGCACTGGCAGTTCGACACGCCGCACGAGATGGACGCCGGCATCGAGGACGCGAGCTACCAGACGACCTCGGTCTACGGCTTCGGCCACCCGCTGTACTACGACAACGTCATCCGCGTGCTGCGCGGCGAGGCGCAGCCCGACACCGACGGCCGCGAGGGGCTGAAGTCGCTCGAGCTGCTGATCGCGATGTACCTGTCGGCGCGCGACGGCAAGCGCATCAACCTGCCGTTGGCGTATTGACCGCCGCCGCGCCCGTGGCCGCCACCACCATCCATCCCAGCGCCATCGTCGACGAAGGCGCGCAGCTGGGCGAAGGCTGCCGCGTCTGGCACTTCGTGCACATCTGCGCCGGCGCCCGCATCGGCCGCGGTTGCTCCTTCGGCCAGAACGTCTTCGTCGGCAACGACGTGACGATCGGCGACAACGTGAAGGTGCAGAACAACGTGTCGGTCTACGACGCGGTGACGCTGGAGGACGACGTCTTCTGCGGGCCGAGCATGGTGTTCACGAACGTCTACAACCCGCGCTCGGCCGTGGCGCGCAAGGACGAGTACCGCCGCACCCTGGTGAAGCGCGGCGCCACGCTCGGCGCCAACTGCACCGTCGTCTGCGGCATCACGGTGGGCGAACACGCCTTCGTCGGTGCCGGGGCGGTGGTCAACCGCGACGTGCCGGCCTTCGCGCTGATGCTCGGCGTGCCGGCGCGCCACGCCGGCTGGATGAGCCGCCACGGCGAGCGCCTGCCGCTGCCGCTGCACAGCGACGAGCCTGTCGAGACCACCTGCCCGCACACGGGTGATCGGTACCGTCTCCGCGGCCGGCGCCTGGAGCTGCTCGCGCGCTGAGCGGCGGTGCATCGTGCGGCCGCGCACCCGCGTGGTACGCGGCGGCCCGCCGAACGACACGAGAAGAGCCACGAGATCCCGCACCATGTACCGCCAGCAGCGCATCGCCGTCGTCGTACCGGCCTTCAACGAAGAGACGCAGATCACCAAGGTCATCGAGACGATGCCGGCCTTCGTCGACCGCATCGTCATCGTCGACGACAAGAGCGGCGACCGCACGGCCGAGGTCGTGCGCGCCCACCCGCGTTTTGCCTCGGGCATGGTGCATCTGGTGCAACACGAGGTGAACCAGGGCGTCGGCGGCGCCATCGCCAGCGGCTACAAGCACGCGCGCGACCACGGCTTCGACGTCGCCGTCGTCATGGCCGGCGACGGCCAGATGGACCCGGCCGACCTGCCGGCCATCCTCGACCCGGTGATCGACGACGAGGCCGACTACACCAAGGGCAACCGGCTCGTCACCGGCGAGGCGTTCCACAAGATCCCGAAGGTGCGCTTCTTCGGCAACTCGATCCTGTCGCTGTTCACGAAGATCGCCTCGGGCTACTGGCACGTCGCCGATTCGCAGACCGGCTACACCGCCATCGGCAAGGCGGCGCTGAACGCGATCGACTGGAACCTCATGTACAAGCGCTACGGCCAGCCCAACGACCTGCTGGTGCGGCTGAACGTCGCCGGCATGCGCGTCGTCGACGTGCCGATCGAGCCCGTCTACAACGTCGGCGAGAAGTCGGGCATCAGGATCCGCAAGGTGATCTTCACGATCGGCTCGCTGCTCGTGCGGCTGTTCCTCTGGCGGCTGAAAGAGAAGTACATCATCCGCAACTTCCACCCGCTGGTGTTCTTCTACGCCTTCGGGTTCTTCAGCCTGCTGCTGAGCGTGCTGTTCTTCGTGCGCCTCGTGCTGCTGTGGGTGGCGCAGGGCGCGGTGCCCGAGATCACGTTCATCGCCTGGCTGTTCAGCTTCTCGCTCGGCTTCAACTCGCTGTTCTTCGCGATGTGGTTCGACTACGAGGCCAACAAGCACCTGAATCCGCCGCTCACGCACCGCGACGTGCGCCGGCGCGCGCTGCCGCCGGAGTGAGCCCGGTGCGCGGCCCGCGCCCGCCGTGGCTCCGAACCCCATGTCGCTGATCGGCCCCCTGGCTGCGCGCTGGCACTCGCACAAGCTGGCGCGCGACATCGGCTGGACGCTCGGCAGCTTCGTGCTGCTGGCGCTGTCGGGCATGGTCATCAACCTCGTCGTCGCCGGCGCGCGCGACGCCGCGGCGCTCGGCGTCTTCAACCAGACCTACGCCGTCTACATCATCGCTTCGCAGCTGGCGACACTCGGCCTGCACTACTCCGTGCTGCGGCATGCCGCGCTGCACGAGGCCGACGAGGACGCGCGCGGGCGCATGTTCGGCACGGCGGTGGCCTGTGCGCTGGCGCTCGGCGCCGGGGGGGCGGGCCTCCTGGCGCTCTCGGCCGGCCGGCTCGGCGCGCTGTTCGACAGCGCCACCACCGGCCGCGCCATCGCCTGGGCGTCGAGCGGGCTCCTGCTCTTCTCGCTGAACAAGGTGCTGCTGGCCTATCTCAACGGCCTGCGGCGCATGAAGGCCTTCTCCGTCCTGCAGGGCCTGCGCTACCTGCTCGTCATGGCCGTAGTCTGCACGGTGGCCGCGGGGCCGTGGCCGATCGAGGTGGCCCCCGTCGCCTTCCTCGTCGCCGAGATCGCCACCGCGCTCGCCTGCGCGGCCTACATCGCGCGCCGTGGCGTGGTGCGCCACCTGCGCTTCGATCGTGACTGGCTGCGCACGCACGTGCGGTTCGGCGCCAAGGGACTCGCCGCGGGCATGTTCGCCGAGTTCAACTCCCGCATCGACGTGCTGCTGATCGGCGTCTTCCTGCCCGACCGCGAGGTCGGCATCTACAGCTTCGCGGCGATGATGGTGGACGGCGTCTATCACGTGCTGGCCATGGTGCGCATCAACTTCAACCCGGTGCTGGTGGGCTCGCTGCGCGACCGCGACCACGCGCAGGCCGTCGGCCTGCGCCGGCAGTCGGCGCGCCTGGTGCTGCCGGCCACCGTCGCGATGGGCGTCGCGGCCATCGTCGCGTTGTGGCTGATCGCGACCTGGGTCGTGCCGCACAAGGACCTGCACGAGGGCCTGCCGTCGCTGCTGGTGCTGATGGGCGGCCTCGTGCTCGTCTCGGTGCTGGTGCCTTTCGACAACCTCCTGATGGTGAGCGGCCATCCGGGCTACCAGACGCTGCAGCAGGTGATCACCGTGGTCGTCAACGCCGGGGTGGCGGTGGCGCTGCTGCCCTTCCTGGGCATCGTCGGCGCGGCCTGCGGTACGGCGGCCAGCTACGTGGCCGGTGCCACCGCGCTGCTCGTCTTCAGCCGGCGGATCGTCGGCTGGAACCTGCTCGCCAACCGTTTCGAGCATCGTCTCGACAACCGCCTCGAGAAGGCCTGAGGACACGACCCAGCATGTGCGGCATCTTCGGCATCCTGCTGCGCCCGGGCCACGCGCTGCCGGCGGCGCGCGCGCGGGCGCTGCTCGCGCGGCTGTTTCAGCTCTCCGAAAGCCGCGGCAAGGAGTCGGCCGGCCTGCACGCCTACCTGCCCGAGGCCGGCCGCGCGTGGACGCTCAAGGGGGCGCAACGTGCCACCGAGCTGCTCGCTTCGGCCGACTACCGGCGGCTCGTCGACGGCCCGGTGGACGAGGCCTTCGGCACGAGCGGCGCGACGGCCCGGCCCGGTGGAGGCGGCGACGCGGCCCGGCGTGACCTGCGCGGCGGGCGGGCGCAGGCCCTGGCGCTGCTCGCGCACTCGCGCCTCGTCACCAACGGCACTGCCGAGCTGCCGCAGAACAACCAGCCGGTCCGCTCGGGCCGGGTGTCGATGATCCACAACGGCATCTGCGTCAACGTCGACGCGCTGTGGCAGAACCACCCGTGGCTGCGTCGCGAGGCGGAGGTGGACACCGAGGTGATGGCCGCGCTCGTCGATGCGGCCCAGGCGCGTGGCGCCACCGCCGCCGACGCGACACGCGCGATGTTTGCCGAGCTGAGGGGGGCCGCGTCGGTGGCCTGGGTGCACGACGGCGCCGGGGCGGTGACGCTGGCCACCAACACCGGCGACCTCTACGTCAGCGACCGGCTGGACGAGGGTTTTGTCGTCTTCGCCTCCGAGCGCTACATCCTGGAAACGGCGCTGCGCGAGGCGCTCGGCGAGAACGGGGTTGCGGCCGGCGCTGCGCGCCTGGCGAAAGGGGCGGCCGCCGTGCCGCCCGTGCAGTGGCTGCCGCCGGGCCAGGGCATCGTGCTGGATCTGCTCGCCGAGGGCGCGCTCGAGCGCTTCGACCTCGCGCTGCCGGGCCCGGTGCCGCAGCGAGTGGCCGACCAGGCCTTCACGCCGCTGCCGCGCGCCGCCACCGAGCACCACGACACCTTCGGTGGCCCGCCGCGCGCGCCCGCCGTCGCGGCGCCGTCGGCCGTCGAGTCGCTGCTGCGCTACGGCGAATCACGCCTGCGCGCGCTGCGCCGCTGCACCCGCTGCATCCTGCCCGAGACTTTCCCGTTCATCGCCTACGACGCGGCCGGCGTATGCAACTACTGCGCCGGCTACCGCCCCCGCTACGCCGGCATGCACCCGGAGGAGTCGAAGCGGGACTTCATCCGCTCGCTCGAGAAGTACCGCCGCGCCGGCGACGAGCCCGACGTCATCGTGGCCTTCAGCGGCGGACGCGACTCGAGCTACGGCCTGCACCTCATCAAGAAGGAGTTCGGGCTCGAGCCGGTGACCTTCACCTACGACTGGGGCATGGTCACCGACCTCGCGCGGCGCAACGTGGCGCGCATCTGCGGCCAGCTCGGCATCCAGAACATCCTCGTCTCGGCCGACATCGCCCGCAAGCGCGAGAACATCCGCCTCAACGTCGCGGCGTGGCTGAGGAAGCCCGACCTCGGCATGGTTCCGCTCTTCATGGCCGGCGACAAGCACTTCTTTCGCGTCGTCAACCAGCTCAAGCGCCAGACCGGCATCGCGCTGGACCTCTGGTGCGCGAACCCGCTCGAGAACACCGACTTCAAGAGCGGCTTCTGCGGCGTGCCGCCGGACTTCGGCAAGAAGCGCGTCGACCACCTGTCGTTCGGCCGCAAGGTGCGCCTGGCCTCGCACTACGGCTGGCACTTCCTGCGCAACCCCGGCTACCTGAACCGCTCGCTCGCCGACACCTTCGGCGCGTTCATGGCCTACTACGTCGAGCCGCGGCGCGACTTCTTCTTCATCTTCGACCACTTCCCCTGGCACGAGGACGAGGTGAACCGCTGCCTGCGCGACGAGTACGACTGGGAGCTCGCGCCCGACTCGCCGAGCACCTGGCGCATCGGCGACGGCACGGCGCCGTTCTACAACTACATCTACTGCACGGCGCGCGGCTTCACCGAGTTCGACACCTTCCGCAGCAACCAGGTGCGCGAGGGCCACCTCACGCGAGCGCAGGCGCTCGAGGCCGTGCTGGTGGAGAACCGGCCGCGCGCGCAGACGCTGCGCTGGTACCTGGAGACGATCGGCCTGCCGTTCAACGACGTGGTGCGGCGCGTGAACGAGCTCGACACGCTCGGGCTGCACCGTTGAAACGCGAGCCGGGCGGTCAGGAGCGAGGGCGATGATCGAGGCGCTCGTGCCGATGCTGCTGCCGCTCGCGTCGTGGCTGGTGCTGATGGGGCTGGCCAGCGCCGCCGGCCTGGCGCTCGTCGGCGCCTGGCCGTGGGCGCCGCGTGCGCGAGCCGCCGGCGTGGCCCTCGCCGCCGGCCTGGCCGCTGCGCCGCTGCTTGCGGGGCTGGCGGCCGTCGCCACCTTGTGGGCGCTGCCCGGCGCCGCGGCACGCACGCAGGTCGGCGTCGTCTTCGCGCTGCTGGGCGCGGTGGCGGTCGCGGGCTGGTTCACCGGCAGCCTGCGCGTGGCGGTCCCGGTGGGTGCGGCCGGCGTGGCCGGGGCGCCGGGCGCCGATCTCGTGCCACGCGGCCCGGCGGCGGTCCTGACCTGGGTCTTCTTCGCCGCGCTCCTGTTCGACAGCCTCGTCGTGCCGCTGATCCAGAACGACGCGCTCGAGTACGCGACGGCGGCTCGCATCGTTCACGACACCCGCGACCTCGCGGCCTACCCGGCGCTGCAGCCGCAGCGCCACCCTTCGGGCTTCTACGGGCCGTGGACGCACCCGCCGCTGTACGTGGCGCTGCTCGCGCTCGGCTTCGAGATGCAGGGCGGCAGCGAGGTGCCGCTGCTGATGCGCTTCGTCGCGCCGTGGTGCCTGGCCGGCTCGGCCGCGTGCGTGGCGGCGCTGGCGCAGTGGGCCAACCCGGCCCGACCCGGCTCCGGCGCGCTGGCGGCGCTGCTGCTCGTCAGCGCGCCGATGCTCTTCCTCGGCGCCGCGTCGGCGCTCATCGACACGCTGCCGGTGCTCGGGCTCACGCTCGCCCTGACGGCGGTGGCCGGGCTCGTCGTGCCGCCGGGCGGGCGCTGGTGGCCGCGCTCGATCGGCATCGGCGTCATGCTCGGGCTGGCCCTGTGGACGCATTCGCAGGCCGTGCTCGTGCCACTGCTGACGCTGCCGCTGTTGCTGCTGCAGGGTGCGGGGCGCCGGCGCGAGCGGCTCGGTGCCGCCGTGAAGTGCGGTGCGCTGGCGCTGGCCGTGGCGCTGCTCGTCGGCGCCGCCCCGTACCTGCGCAACATCGTGCTCTTCGGTGCGCCGATCAGCGACAACCCGGTGATCTTTGCGCTGCCTTCGCTCGACTGGCCGGGCTACTTCCGCCAGCAGCGGGGCCTGGCCAGCCCCGGCGAGCTCGTGCAGTACGGCCTGCTGAAGCCCTGGTTCGCGGTCGAGGCGTACGCGCTCGTCTTCTGGCTCGCCCTGCTGGCCTTCGTGCACCGTCGCGAGCCGCTGCCGGTGCTGGCCGACGAGGCGCAGCAGGTGCGAACGCTTGCGCTGGCGGTCGTCGGCCTCTACCTTGCCGGCGCGGTGCTGTCGGTGGCGCTCGGCATCGACCTGATGGTGCGCAACGAGCGCTACATGCTGATCCTGCTGCCGCCGGCGGCCATCGTCGCCGCCGGCGCGCTGACTTGGCCGCGCTGGCGCGGCGCGCTCGTCGCTCTGATCGGGCTGCAGCTCGCGGTGCTCGTCTTCTACCGCCTCTCGCAGCTCAACGCCGAACGTGGTGCCGAGGGTGAACGCCTGCAGCGCTGGGGCCCGTACGCGGCCACCCAGTACCTGCGGCGCGACACGCCGCCCGCGAGCCTGGTGTTCTCGATGAAGCCGGCCGACATGTTCTATGCCGGCCGCGCGATGCTGAGCTATCTCGACCCGCGCCTCGTGCCGTTCTACGCCGAGCGCGATCCGGCCGCCGCCGCGGCGCGGCTGCGCGCGCTCGGCGTGACGCACGTGCACCTGCCGGACTACTGGCTGCCGCCGGTGTACCACTCGATGCTCGGGCCGCTCCTCGCATCGCCCGAGCTGGCCGAGCTCGCCTTCGAAGCCCACGGCTACCAGATCTACCGGCTGCGCGACGCGACCCCGGGTGCGCGGCCAGCCGAGGCGTGCGGCGACGTGCTGCCCTTCGACGGCTGGGGGCGCACGCGCGAGTTCGTGCTCGGCGGGCGCAAGAACCTGCGCCGCATCCGGCTCGGCACGACGCCCTGGCGGGCCGGGGACGAGTCGCGCGCGTGGAACACGTCCCCGTTGTTCCTGCGCGAGACGAACACCGTGCTGCACGCCGAGGTCGCCCTGCCGGGGGCGGCGCCGCGGCTGCCGGCGCACGACGCGCCGCACGCGGTGCACGAGTGGCGCCTGCGCCTGGAGCTGGAGGGCGATGGCTACGTGCAGGCGCTCGTGCAGCCGCGCGGGGCCGGCGCGGCGCAGCAGCTCGTGGCCGACCGGCCGCTCGGTGCCGGCGAAGGCGTGCAGGTGCTGCAGCGGCGGCTGCGCGTCGACGCCGCCGCGCAGCGCGTGGAGCTGCGGCTCGAGCACCGCGCCGCCTCGCGCCTGCGCGTGCGGCATGCCTCGTTGCAGCGCCTCTGCGGCCCGGTGCCGCCGGCGGCGAGGCGATGAACGGCCACCTAGAATCCACGCTCATTCGCGCCGGCCTCGATGCACCCCTGGACGCAAGCCTCGACGCGAGCGACTTGCGCGCTTTCGTCGCGGCACGCGCGGGGCGGCCCGGTCCTTTCGCTGCAGCGGCGTGTCCGCCGATGAAACGCGCCTTCGACCTGCTCGTCGTGCTGGCCACGCTGCCGATCACGCTGCCGCTGCTGGCAGTGCTGGCGCTCGCCGTGCGCGTCAAGCTCGGCAGCCCGGTCTTCTTTCGCCAGCCGCGCGTGGGCTGGCAGGGGCGCATCTTCCGTCTCTGGAAGCTGCGCAGCATGACCGATGCGCGCGGCGCGAGCGGCCAGCTGCTGCCCGACGCCGAGCGCCTGACGCCGTTCGGCCGCTGGCTGCGCGCCACGAGCCTGGACGAGGTCCCGAGCCTCGTGAACGTGCTGCGCGGCGAGATGAGCCTCGTGGGCCCGCGGCCGCTGCTCGTGCAGTACCTGCCGCTGTACACGCCGCGCCAGGCACGGCGCCACGAGGTGCGCCCCGGCGTCACCGGCTGGGCGCAGGTGAACGGCCGCAACGCGCTGAGCTGGGAGGAGCGCTTCGAGCACGACGTGTGGTACGTGGACCATCGCGGCTTCGCGCTCGACCTGCGCATCCTGGCGCTGACGCTGGCCAAGGTGCTGCAGCGCGAAGGCATCGCCGCGCCGGGGCACGCGACGATGGAGCCGTTCCGCGGCTCGGTCGTGGCCGGCCCTCCACCGGCGGGGGTGCAGACGGCGAAGGGACAGGCGCCCGTGGCTGCGCAGGCAGCCAAGGGGCCGGTGCGGTGAGCGTGTTGTGGATCCTCGGCGCGGGCGGCCACGGGCGCGTGGTGGCCGACGCCGCGGCGGCGGCGCCCGCCGGCCGCTACGACGAGATCGCCTTCTTCGACGACGATGGGAGCCTGCCGCCGCGTGTGGGGCGCTGGCCCGTGCGGGGCGATGCCGAGGCCTTCCTGGCGGCGGGTGCGGCCGATGTCGCGCGCCATGTCGCCATCGGCGACAACGCGCGCCGCGCCGCCTTCGTGCAGCGCTGCGAGCTGCAGGGCCTGCGCCTTGCCACCGTCGTGCACCCCGCCGCGGTGGTGAGCGCGGAGGCCGAACTGGCCGGCGGCTGCTTCGTCGCTGCCGGCGCCGTCGTGGCGCCCGGTGCGGCGCTCGGCGCGGCCTGCATCGTCAACCACGGCGCCAGCGTCGACCACGACGTGCACCTCGGCCGCGCCGTGCACGTGGGGCCCGGCGCGCGGCTCGGTGGCGGTGTCACGGTGGGCGACGAAGCCTGGATCGGCATCGGCGCCGTCGTGCGCCATGGCCAGGCCATCGGCCCTGGGGCGGTGGTCGGCGCGGGCGCGGTCGTCGTGGCCGATGTTCCCGGCGGCGCCTGTGTCGTTGGCAACCCGGCCAGGCCACTGCCCGCCGGGCCCGCGTCGGCGCAGGGGAGGCCGCATGCTTGACACGCCGTTTTCGCCCTGGCCGGCCTACACGGCCGAGGAGATCCACGCGGTGGCGCGTGTGCTCGCGTCGGGCCGCGTCAACTACTGGACCGGCCAGGAGTGCCGCGCGTTCGAGCGCGAGTTCGCCGCGTGGTGCGGCGTGCCGCACGCGGTGGCGCTGGCCAACGGCACGCTGGCGCTGGATGCGGCGCTGCGGGCGCTGGACATCGGCCCGGGTGACGACGTCATCGTCACGCCGCGCAGCTTCATGGCCTCGGCCTCGTGCGTCGTCAATGCCGGCGCGCGGCCGGTCTTCGCCGACGTCGACCGCGACTCGGGCAACCTCACGGCCGACACGGTGCGCGCGGCGCTGACGCCGGCGACGAAGGCGGTGCTGCTCGTGCACCTGGCGGGCTGGCCGTGCGAGATGGAGGGCCCGGATGGACAGGGCGGCCTCGTGGCGCTGGCGCGCGAACGCGGCCTGAAGCTGATCGAGGACTGCGCGCAGGCGCACGGCGCGCGCTGCCGCGGCACGAGCGTCGGCACCTTCGGCGACATCGGCGCGTGGAGCTTCTGCCAGGACAAGATCATCACCACCGGTGGCGAAGGCGGCATGGTGACGACGCGCGACCGGGCGCTGTGGTCGCGCATCTGGAGCCTGAAGGACCACGGCAAGAGCTTCGAGGCCGTGCACGAGCGAGCGCACGCGCCGGGCTTCCGCTGGCTGCACGAGTCCTTCGGCCACAACTGGCGCATGATCGAAGTGCAGGCCGCCATCGGCAGGCTCCAGCTCGCGCGGATGGCGGCGTGGAGCGCACGCCGGCGCGCCATCGCCGGGCGCATCGCCGCCGCCTGCCGGGCCTTCGACGCGCTGCGCGTGCCCGGCGTGCCGGCCCATCTGGAGCATGCGTACTACCGCTTCTACGCCTACGTGCGCCCCGAGCGGCTCGAGGCCGGCTGGAGCCGCGACCGCGTCGTCGAGGCCGTGCTGGCCGAGCGCGTGCCGCTGTACCACGGCTCGTGTTCGGAGATCTACCTCGAGAAGGCCTTCGACGGCACCGGCTGGCGCCCGGCCGAACGGCTGCCGGTGGCGCGCGAGCTCGGCGAGACGAGCCTGATGTTCCTCGTGCATCCCACGCTCACCGACGAGGAAGTCGATCGGACCTGCGCCGCCGTCACGAAGGTGATGACGGCGGCCAGCCGCTAGGGCAGCCAGGCGGCAAGGCGATGGACCGAGGCACGACCAAGCGAACGAGCGCCTGGGCGCGACTCGCGCCGGCCCTGCGCTGGCCGATGGCCGCGGCGGCGGACCTGCTGCTGCTCGTGCTCGCCACCTGGATGGCCTTCTCGCTGCGCTACGAGACGCTGCACTGGCCGTTCGCGCTGCAATGGCTGGGCTACGCCCTCGCGCCGCTGATCGCGATGCCGGTGTTCATCGCCTTCGGGCTCTATCGCGCGATCCACCGCCACACCGGGCTGCCGGCGCTGTTGACGCTGGCCAAGGCGGTGGCGGTGTACGGCGCGATGTACCTCGCCGTGCTGCTCGCCTTCCGCTTCGACGACGTGCCGCGCACGGTGGGCATCCTGCAGCCGATGCTGGCGCTGCTGCTGCTGGCCGGCCAGCGTGCCGCGGTACGCGCCTGGTTCACGCGCGGCGCGCGTCGCGCGCGGCAGCCCTACCAGCGCGTGCTGATCTACGGCGCCGGTTCGGCCGGCACGCGGCTGCTCGCCAGCCTGCAGCACAGCCACGAGATGCAGGTGCTCGGCTTCATCGATGACGACTTGCGCCTGCAGGGCCGTGAGATCAACGGCGTGGCCATCCACGCGCTGGCCGACGTGCCCGAGCTCGTGCGGCGCCGCGGCGTGGCGGCGGTGCTGCTGGCCATCCCGTCGCTCGGCCGCACGCGGCGCAACCAGATCCTCGAGGCGCTGCGCGAGACCGGCGTGCACGTGCGCACGCTGCCCGGGCTGCAGGACATCGCGCTGGGCAAGGTGCAGGCGAGCGACGTGCGCGAGCTCGACATCGAGGATCTGCTCGGCCGCGACCCGGTGCAGCCGCGCCTGGACCTGATGACGCGCCACACCGCCGGCAAGGTGGTGCTGGTCACCGGCGCCGGCGGCTCGATCGGCAGCGAGCTGAGCCGCCAGCTGTGCGCCTTGCAGCCGAAGGCGCTGGTGCTGGTGGACCAGAGCGAGTTCGCGCTGTACACCATCCACCACGAGCTGGCCACGCGCATCGAGCAGGGCGTGCTGCCGCCGGTGCAGCTCGTGCCGCTGCTCGCCTCGGTGCGCGACGAGACGCGGCTGGCGGAGGTGTTCACGGCCTGGCGGCCGCACATCGTCTACCACGCCGCGGCGTACAAGCACGTGCCGCTGGTGGAGCGCAACGTCGTCGAAGGCGCGAGCAACAACGTGCTCGGCACGTGGATCGCCGCACGCTGCGCGCTCGCCGCCGGCGTGCGCGAGTTCGTGCTCGTCAGCACCGACAAGGCGGTGCGGCCGACGAACGTGATGGGCGCGAGCAAACGGCTGGCGGAGATGGTGCTGCAGGCGCTGGCCGGGCCGGGCGGGGCCGGCGCCCCGGCTGTCGTGGACGCGGCGTCGGGCCGCGGCGCGCCGAGCACAGGCACGCCGACACGCTTCTCGGCCGTGCGCTTCGGCAACGTGCTCGGCTCGTCGGGCTCGGTGGTGCCGCTCTTCCGCCAGCAGATCAGGAACGGCGGCCCGGTGACGGTGACGCACCCCGAGGTGACACGCTTCTTCATGACCATCCCCGAAGCGGCGCAGCTCGTCGTGCAGGCCGGCGCGATGGCGCGTGGCGGCGAGGTCTTCGTGCTCGACATGGGGCAGCCCGTGCGCATCATGGACCTGGCGCGGCGCATGATCGAGCTGCAGGGCCTGGCCGTGCGCGACACCGAGCACCCCGGCGGCGACATCGAGATCGTCGTCACGGGCCTGCGGCCCGGCGAGAAGCTCTACGAGGAGCTGCTGATCGGCGACAACCCGCAACCGACCGATCACCCGCGCATCATGAAGGCGCGCGAGGGGTTCTTGCCGTGGGCGGAGCTGGAGCGCAGGTTGCGCGAGTTCGAGGTGGCCAGCGCGGCGGGTGATGCGGACGGCGTGCTGGCGCTGCTTCAGGAGCTGGTGCAGGGCTACGCGCCGGCCACCCTGCGCAGCGCCTCGAGCATGCGCGACGCGAGCGCCGTGCGGTCATAGCCGCGTGCGGCTCGCAAGCCCGCCGACCGCATCTGCCCGCGCAGCGCGGCGTCGGCCTGCAGCCGCAGCAGGCCTTCGACCAGCTGATCCACGCTCTCCGGCTCGAACACGACGCCGCAGCCCTCGCGCTCGACGATGCCGGCCGATTCGCCGGCCACGCCGTGCAGCACCGGGATGCCCATGCCCATGCACTCGAAGAGCTTGCTCGGAATCACGGTCGTGAAGAGCTCGGTGCGCCGCAGATGGATGATCGACACGTCCAGCAGCGACCAGTAGCGTGCCACCTGTTCCTTCGGCACGGTGTCGATGAAGCGCACGGCGTCCATCACGCCCAGCCGCTTCGCCTCCTCGCGCAGCGCCGCCTTGCGGGCGCCGTCACCCAGCAGCACGAGCCGGATATCGCGCCCTTCCGGGTGGTCAGGATGCTCGCGCAGCCGCCGCATCGCCGCGAGCAGCGTCTCGAGCGCATGCGCCATGCCGTGTGTGCCGATGTAGCCGGCAACGAAGCAGCCCTGCAGGCCGAGCTCGGCCTCGAGGGCGGCGTCCTTCGGCCGCGGCGAGAAGCGGCCGATGTCCACGCCGTTCGTGACGACTTCGATCTTCGCGACGTCGATGCCGCGCCGCGCCAGCGTCTCGCGGAAGGCGTGCGTGACCGAGACGATGAGCGCGGCGCGACGGTAGAGGAACAGCTCCAGCCGCTCGAGCCAGCGGATGACAGCCGACTCCTTCATCGCGCCGACGGCCTTGATCGACTCCGGCCACAGGTCGCGAAGCTCGAAGACGAACGGCACGCGCTTCACGGCACCGACGGCCCAGCCGGCCACGGCCGTGAAGAACTGCGGCGACGTGGCGACGACGATGTCCACCCGCCGCACGAAGAGCGCCGCGACGAAGGCCATCAGCATGTAGCTCAGGTAGTCGAGCACGCGCCGCGCGAAGCCTTCATTGGCGGTGATGTAGCTCCACACGCGGATGACGCGAACGCCGTCGACCTGCTCCTGCTGCCACAGGCGGTTTCGGTAGCCGGGCAGCACGCGGCCGGTGGGGAAGTTCGGGGCGCAGGTGATCACGGTCACCTGCTCGCCGGCTGCCGCCCACTGGCGCGTGTGGTCGTGCGTACGGCTCGCCGGGGCGTTGACCTCGGGTGGGAAGTTGTCGGTGAGGAACAGGATGTGCATCGGTGGCGCCGCGGCAGAGTCTCGAGTGTCGGAACGCACGGGCGACTCACGGGCGGGCGTCCGGCGCGGCGGGCGTTGCCTGCGGCCGCGTCGCGCGCGGGGCCGCCGGTCACATCGATGCCGCGGCGCGCAACGCGCCACCGGCAAGGCAACCGGCCGCCGCTACGCGACCGCGGACTCACCGCCGATCGACGCGACGGCATCACCCTGGAACACCGAAGTCACGCCGGGTCCGCTGATGTCGATGCGGGCGAGCAGCTGACCCGCGGGTGAAACCTCGTGCACGCTGATCGGTCCGGTCGATCCCTGCAGGCCGGCCGGGGTGCCGAACGTGCCGAGCGTGTTGCCGTTGGCCAGGCGCCGGACCGAACTGATGATCGATGCCCAGATGTCCGGTTCGGGCCGGTACTGCCAGGCAATGCGGGCTCGTCCCATGGCGACATTCACCTCGAACTCGATCAGGCGCGACCAGCGCGAGGCGTCGGCGCGCGCAAACCCGTTGTCGAACAGCAGAACGCGGTTCGGTCCGACTTCGCGTGCGGAGTGCTGGCCGGAGAAGACCTGGTCCGCGTCGAGCGCGAAAGTGCTGTTCAGCCCGCCCAGCTGCCATCGGATGGAGCCGAAGTCCGGGGCGATCGAGATGACCTTGTCGAGGAAGTGGAACGAGACGTAGACATCGCCCTGCGGCCCGATCGAGACGTGGTTGGCGTGGAACCAGTCGGTCGGGACCGAGCGCGGGCCGAAGTAGACGGCGGGGTCGAGGTGGTCGAAGGCACTCCAGACCTTGACGGGCGGCGTCGAGTCGCCGCTCCACAACCACAGGTTCTCGCCGTATCGCGTCAGACCGTTGATCGTGCGGGGATCGAACGCCAGCAGCAGGATCTTGCCGTCGTGCGTCTCGGCAAGCCCGTGGTGGATGATGCCGCTCTGCGCGGCGAGGTCGGTGTGGGCCAGCGATGCCGCCACGCGGCCGTGGATGTCGAACTCCTCGAGGCCGCCTGGGCCGTTCACCATCACCCAGTGGCCGTTGGCGCGCCCGAACGCGCCTTGCGGTGCGCCGTTCGACCGCCCGTACCAGACGATCTGGCCCTCGCGGTCGACGATGACGCCGCCGGTGAACGCCGAGCGGACCGAGAGGAAGAGAAGCGGCGTCGACAGGGTTCCCGTGCGCACGAAGGTGAGAGCCGCCAGGTCCGCGGGCAGGGCGGCCGTCGTGAACTCGCCGACCACGGCACTCCATGGCTGGCGCGCTCTGGGGCGGATGCGCAGGCGGTAGGAGTACGTGCTCTGCGCGCGCAGTCGCGGCAGCGGAATGTCGTGGCGCGACTGCGCGGGCGCCGAGGTCTGTATGCGCAGTCGCTCCCCGGAGGTCGTCCCGTACTCCACCTCGACGTCCGCCGGCCCGGTGAGTTCGATCGTCAGGCTGCGGAAGATCGGCCCGTGATCGTTGACGACGACCGAGCGCACATCGGGCGTGTCGTCGTCGCCGCCCCCGCCGCAAGCTGCCATCGCGGCACCCGCCAGCAGCACTGCTCGTCGCGTGGGGCCGATTCGTGTCATGCGTCACTCCCAGCATGTAGTGGTGGCCCCGGCACCGGGGTCCAGAGCACGTCGGCTGCCCCATCGTCGAGTCGAACGGCGAGTGTCTGCGCGGGGACGAGCTCGCCGAAGCGGCGCGCATGTTGCCATGGTTCGAGCGCGCCGCTGCCGTGGAGTACCTTGGCCGTGGCCAGCGCCTCGCCATCCCGGTGGACCAGCCACTCGGCGCGTCCGCGGGGCTCGCAGCTGAGGCCGGGCGCGAGATGGTAGCGGGCGATGCAGGGCTGGCCGGGTGTCGGCGCGACGCGATCGCGAACGAGCAGCGCCTCGCCGTCGAGCAGCCACTCGCGCCGGTGCACCGGTCGGCCCGTCAGATGCGCGTAGCCGTCGTGCGCGCCATGGACCCGCCACCCATCGACGGCGACGTCCAGCGGCCGCGCGCGCCGACCCACGCGGAACCCGGCCCACACCTCCGACGAGTCGTGCGTGCCGATCTGCACCGTGCTGTGCGCCGCGGTGCTGCGCTCGAGCTGGCGGCGCGCGCCGTCGCCGTACACCGAGGTGCCCCGGTTGACGACGAGCTCCCGGTCTCCGAGCGACAGTTCGAACGACAGCGTGTCGGCGTGTGCATGACCCGGCTGGTAGTCCGGGCCGATCGGCGCAACGTCGATCAACAGCACCAGCGGGCCGCGCACGGCGCGCACATATCCGCTGGGCCGCAGCACCTGCACACCTTCACCGAGGGGCGGCGGCGCGGTGACACCCAGGCCGGCTGCGTACGCCTCGATGGCGTCGATCGGCGGTGCGATGCCCTCGGCCGTGTCGTTAAAGCGGGCCAGCGCCCCGCCCGGGTGACGAAGGCAGCGCAGCCAGTGCAGCATCGCGCTCGCCCGCTGCCGCAGGTCGGGTCCGATCCGCCGCACCGGGGAGGCCGCGGGCGCCAGGGCCTCGACGATGTTCAGCAGGTCGAGCAGGTCCTCCAGCGCCAGGGCGTGGTACATCGGCGAGCGTTCGAACTGCGCGCCGTCGGCCAGGATCTGCCGGGGCAGCTCGCGCTCGAGGATGCGCAGGCCAGTGGTGAGCCAGGCGCCGGCCTCCTCGCCCTGGAAGCACAGGCCGGCGAAGACGAGCGCCTTGGCATTGATGAAGAGGTGGTTGCCGAGCAGGTGCCACTCGAGTGTCCGCGTCAGCCAGCGGGCCTGCACGGCCAGGCTCGCCAGCCAGGGCCCGGCCGGCGGCTGGCCGGCGCAGAACCACTTGATCCAGTTCACGATGCGCAGGCTCACCGGGTACGGTGCCCACGCGGTGCCTCGGCCGGGCGGGTTCTCGGTGATCCAGCGCGCCACGAGCGCCCGATGCCACTCGCGGCGCCCTTCTGCGCCCTCGGCGTTGAGGTCGTCGAAGTAGTGCTGGTTGTAGCGCCACAGCAAGGGTAGCGTCTCGTCGTCCCAGCCGACCTCTTCCAGGTCGTGTTCGACGCCGAGGAAGCGCAGGCGCGTCGGCGACAAGAGGCTGCGTTCGCGGCGCGGTGGTGCCGCCCAGGCGCCGGCACGCGCCGCAGCGGGAAGCTCGAGCGCCGGCGGCGGCGGGCGCAGGTCGGGCCGGGGCCGGTGGAGCTTGAAGCGCGCACGGCCGATGACCTGCGCCGGCTTCAGCCAGCGAATGGTGCGCCAGAAGCGACCGACCTGCATCCGTGACAAGAAGTCCTAGTGGGACCGCGGGCGGGCGACTTCCCAGCCTGGAGGCCCGCGCGGCCTCAGCCGAGGAGCAGACTGTCTAGCGCCTCGGCGATGCGCTCGCCCGTGCGGCCGTCCCAGAGCTCGGGAATGCCACCCTTCTTCCACTCCCCGGCGAAGAGCTTCGCCAGCGCCGGCTCGAGCGCCGCGGGGTCGGTGCCGATCAGCTCGTTGGTGCCCACGGTCACGGTCTCCGGGCGCTCGGTCGTGTTGCGCAAGGTCACGCAGGGGATGCCGAGCACCGTGGTCTCCTCGGTGACGCCGCCGCTGTCGGTGATCACGCCCTTGGCGTGGCGCACGAGGTGGTTGAACTCGAGGTACGGCTGCGGCTCCACCGTCAGCAGCGCGGCCGGCCGGTTCGGCAGGTTGGCCAGCGTCTTCGCGGTGCGCGGGTGCACGGGGAACACCACCGGCAGCCCGCGTGTGGCGCGGCCCACGGCTTCGATCAGGCGCGCGAAGCCCGCAGGGTCGTCGACGTTGGCCGGCCGGTGCAGCGTCATCACGAAGTAGCCGCCGGGCTGCAGCTGCGCTTCGGCCCAGAACGGCGGCGGGCGCAGCCGTTCGAGGTTCGCGAGCAGCGTGTCGATCATCGTGTTGCCGACGAAGAAGATCTGCGCGTCGCGTGCCCCGGCCGCGCGAAGGTTGCGGTTGGCGACTTCGCTCGTCGTGAAGAACCAGTTCGTGATCGAGTCGGTGACGAGGCGGTTGATCTCCTCGGGCATGCTCCAGTCGCCCGAACGGATACCGGCCTCGACATGCGCCACCGGCACCTTCAGCTTCTGCGCCGCGATGGCGCAGGCCATCGTCGAGGTGACGTCGCCCACCACGAGGCACAGGTCGCTGCGTGCGTCGAGCAGCAGCCGCTCGTAGCGCGTCATGATGCCGGCCGTCTGCTCGGCCTGCGTGCCCGAGCCGACCTCGAGGTTGACGTCCGGCTCGGGAATGCCGAGCTGCGTAAAGAAGTCGCCCGACATGCGCGCGTCGTAGTGCTGGCCGGTGTGCACGAGGCGGTAGCGCAGGCCGCTGCCGTGCTCGCCTTGCCGCGCACGGATGGCGCGCAGGATCGGCGCGATCTTCATGAAGTTCGGCCGCGCGCCGGCGATGACGTCGACGAGCGCGGTCTTCGGAGCATTCATCGCAAGCCTTCCTCGATGGCGATGCTGAGGCGCCCGACCTCCAGCAGCTCGGGCAGCGGGATGGGCGAAGGCCCCGCGGTGCGCACGGCCTGCACGAACGCCGCCGCGCAGGCGGCCTGGCCCTTGTCCTGCCGCCAAAGGTTCATTTTCGCGAAGCCCGGCCAGCCGAAGCCGGCGAGCCGCCGGAAGTTGTCCAACTGCAGCACGCGGCCGGCCGCAAAGACCTCCAGCCGCTCCTTCGGGAAGGCCTTCGAGCCGTTGGCGAAGTAGTGGATCGTGCCGATCGAACCCTCGGCGAAGCACAGCGTCACGGTGGCGGTGTCCGGCGTTGCAGCCGCCATGCGTACGGCGGTGTGCGACTCGACCGGGGCGCCGGCCAGGAAGCGCAGCAGGTCGACGAAATGACAGCCTTCGCCGAGCAGGCGGCCGCCGCCGACCGCGGGGTCCTGCGTCCAGTGCTCGCGCGGGATGGCGCCCGCGTTGACCGTCATCACGAAGCTCTTCGGGCCGGGCGCGGCGCCGAGCAGCTCGCGCAGGCGCACGACCTGCGGGGCGAAGCGGCGATTGAAGCCGACCATGACGATGCGCCCCGGCGCGGCGTGCGCGGCGGCCTCGATGCGATCGAGTTCGGCCGTGGACAGCGCCAGCGGCTTCTCCACGAAGACGTGCTTGCCCGCGGCCAGTGCGCGCACCACGTAGTCGGCGTGCGTGTCGTGTCGCGTGCTCACGACGACGGCGTCGCAGGCGGCATCGGCGAGGAGCGCGTCGACATCGGTCGTGGCCTCGGCGAACCCGAACTTGCGCGCCACGTGCAGGCTGCTCACGCCGCCGGCGGAGGCGACACGCACGAGTTGAGCCCCGGCGGCCTTGAAGGCTGGCACGAGCACCGCGCCGGCGTAGTTACCGGCGCCGATGACGCTGATGCGGCCGGCCGTTGCGGGCCGCACGTCCCGCGCACCTGTTGCACGTGCACCGGGGGCGGCCGACACGGCCACCGTGCGCGCGGCGCGTGAGTCGCGGCCCGAACCGACAGGCGCGGCCGGCGGGTACTGCAGCAGGATGCCGAGCGAGGGTTCGCTGCCCGCGACCACCTCGTAGGCGCGCGCCGCCTCGTCGATACCGAAGCGGTGCGAGACGAGCGGCGCCACGTCGAGCTTCTGCTCGGCCAGCATGTCCAGCACGGCTTCGAAGTTGCGCTGCTCGGTCCAGCGCACGAAAGCGACCGGGTAGTCCTGGCCCTTCTCCTCGTAGGCCGGGTCGTAGCGGCCCGGGCCGTAGGAGCAGCTGACCTGGAAGCTCAGCTCCTTCTCGTAGAAGTCGGCGCGCGAGAGCTCCAGCCCCGTGACGCCGACGAGCACGATGCGCCCGCGCTTGCGGCACATCCGCGCCGCCTGGTGCACGGGCTCGCTGCTCTTCGTGCTGGCGGTGATGATCACGGCGTCCACCCCGCGCCCGCGCGAGAAGGCCACTGCCGCCGCCACCGGGTCGGCGCCGCTCTTCAGGTCGACGACGTCGGCGCCGAAGCGCCGGGCCAGCGCCAGCTTGTCGGCGTCGAAGTCCAGGCCCAGCACGCGGCAGCCCTGGGCCCTGAGCAGCTGCACGGTGACGAGGCCGATGAGACCGAGGCCGGTGACGACGACCGCTTCGCCCAGCGTGGGCTGCACGAGGCGGATGCCCTGCAGCGCGATGGCGCCGAGCACGGTGAACGCGGCGTCGTCGTCATCCACCGCATCGGGCACGCGCGCGCAGAGGTTCACCGGCACGGCCACCATCTCGGCATGCCTGCCGTTGGAGGCGACGCGGTCGCCCACGGCGAAGCCGGCGACTCCGGCGCCGACCTCGACGACCTCGCCGACGTTGCAGTAGCCCATCGGCAGCGGCTGGTCGAGCTTGTTTCGCACGGCCTGCAGGGTGGGCACCAGGCCGTCGGTGCGGATCTTGTCGAGCACCTGGCGCACCTTGTCGGGCTGCTGGCGGGCCTTGTCGACGAAGCCGGCCTTGCCGAAGTCGACCAGCATGCGCTCGGTGCCGGCAGAGACGAGGGTGCGCGAGGTGCGGATCAGCAACTGGCCGCGGGCGGCGCGGGGGCAGGGGATGTCGGCGACTTCGGTGGTGCCGTGGCGCAGGTGCTGCAGAACTTGCTTCATGCAGACTCCGCGGGCTCGAGCAGGAAGCTGTCGCGCCGGATCGTGCGGATCAGCAGCGCTCGAAGCGGCAAGGCCACGACCTCGGGCGAGCCGATGCGGGCGTCGCGCACGTGGTAGCCCGCCTGCTCGAAAAGGGACCGCCACTCCGCGTGCGCGCGAAACCGCACGCCGACACCGAACGTGTTGGCCCTGAACGCGGGCACCACGGTGGCGACGACGCGGCCGATCGCAGAAAGCAGCCGACTCTTCGTGATCTGGAAGATGAGCCGGCCCGACAGATGGCCGACGAAGGACTCGTAGATGTACTCGTTGACGAAGAGACGCCCGACCCGGCCGCGCAGGTTCGCCAACGCCCGCACCTGCAGCGCCCGCGTCCTGGCCTCGCTGTCGGCGACGAGGTGATGAAGGATCAGGTTGAACGTCGCCACCGTCTCGTTGCCGCGCAGCGCCGGCTCGAGCGCGTCGCCCAGGACTGCGTCGATTCCTGCCTCGCGACAGGCACGCACCGATGCCTCGTCGAGGTCGACTACGCGCACCGGGCATTGCGCCACCTGCTGCAGCCGGCGCGCGAAGAAGCCGCAGCCGCCGCCCAGGTCGAGTACCTGCGTGCCGGCTGCGGCGGCGGGCAGCATCTGGACGAAGTGCCGCACCTGGTCCTCGACGAAGTTGTCGTGATGGAAGGCTTCGACCTGCTTGGTGGACAAGGTACGTTGCATCGATTCAGTCTCGCACTTCCATGCCGGCATCGGCAATGCGGCCCGTCGACACCCGCGTGAAGCACGACGCCCCGCGCCGCGTGCGGGCGACGCGAGGCGGCTTCACGGAGTCAGGGCCTGTTCGGGAGTCAGGGTCACGGGTCGACCGCCGTCGATCGCCTGCCTCACCGCAAGGAACAATTTTGCCGTAGCCACCACGTACGCCGGATCCTCGCCGGTCGTGCTGCTCACGGAGTTGAGGACGTTCAGTCCCTGGCCGTGGTCGCGATGGAACAGGCGCTTGCGGTACTTCCTGGCCACGATCTCGGCCGTCAGGGACTCGAAGTCCGTCAGGTTGGCCAGCAGGTCCCCCTTGTGCACGTTCAGGACCTCTCTGACGCCTTCGAAGGTGTGGCCCTTCGCGGAAAACGTGATCGAAGCGCAGGAACGGTCGGCGAACATCATCGACACGACGTAGTCCGACTTCGATCCGGGAGGCGTGGCCGGAACGATGGTGCATGGAAACGCATTCTTCATGCCCACCATGTGCAGGCTCAGGTCGGTCCAGTGACACAGGTTGCCCAGGACCCGTCCTCCTTCCCTCTCGTCAAAGTACCAGTGATCGTCGGGGATCTCGTGGCCCGCGACAAACCAGTTGACCATCAGCGGCCCGCGCTGCTCAGAGAGCAGCGTCTGAAGCTTGCGGAACAGGACGCTGTGCGGGCGGTTGAACCCCAGAAACACCTTGGAGTCCGGATGCGACCGCATGGCCGATGCCAGCCGGCCGAGCTGGTCCTCGGACACTACGTGCGGCTTCTCGATGTGTACACGTTTGCCCGCCTCGATGCACCGGATCGCATACTCCGCATGCGATGCATGGTTCGACGCGATGAACACGAGGTCGATGGCCGGGTCGGCGACGATCGCCTGCGCATCGTCAGTGTAGTAGCGCAAGCCGTAGTTCTCGTAGAACGAGGCCGCCTTGTGAACGTCGATGTCCATGGCGCCCCGCATCGCGCCGGCATGCCTCTTGTGCAGATGAACCGCAATGTTGCTGAACGCATGGTTGCCGCAGCCGATGATGCCGATGTGGCCGCCGGGACGAGGGGTTGACGGTAGTGCCGGGAGCGAGCCGTACCGCTTCTTCATGTGGTACTGGCCCTTGATCTTGACGAGGGTCCGCCTGACGCCGTAGAGGCGCACGTAGCGCACGGCCTTGCGAATCTTGAATCCAAGCCGCTGCGTGGTGTAGTCCATCGGTTGCTCTGCGTTCTTGACTGCTGTGCGGTGAGGGCCGGTCGAAGCGGGGGCGGGCGCTGCAGGCTGCTGTGGGGGCGCCGGGAGCCGCTCGACGAGCGCGACGCCGTCGCGCCCCCTTGCGCGGGCCAGCGCGCGGCCGCAGCCGGCTGCGGGCATCAAGGGCCGTGCGTGGCGCCCTCGGGCCTGATCCGCTCGTACAGCGCCAGCAGCCGCCCGGCATTGTGCTGGGCGTCGAAGTTCCTCTCGGCGAGTCGGCGCGCGGCCTCGCCCATGCGCTGGCGCGCGGCGGGGTCGCGAGCGAGGCGCTCGATCGCCTCGGCCAGCGCCTGAGGCGCGTGGGCCGCCACGGCCAGGCCGGTGACGTCGTGCACCAGCGTGTCGGCCCGCGGCTCGCGCAGCGCGACGATGCTCGGCACGCCGAAGAAGGCGGCCTCGAAGACGGGCCGGCCCGGTGCGTCGAGGTGCGACGGGAAACACAGCACGTCCATCTTGCGGTAAGCGAGCGCGATCTCCCTCGTGAAGCCGAGCAGGTGCACGCAGTCCTGCAGGTCGTGCCGGCGCAGGAAGGCCTCGGCTTCGGCGCGTACGTCCTGGGCCAGCGACAGCGTGCGCAGGATCCGGGCGCGCAGGCCGCGCGAGTCGCGTGCATCGTCGCCGACGATCAGCACCTCGACGTCGACGCCGCGCGAGCGCAGCAGCCGCGTCGCCTCCAGCAGGTCGAGGATGCCTTTGACCCTGAGCAGGTTGCCGACGAAGCCGACCTTGAACGACCCGGGTCGCAGCTGGCCGAGGCGCACTTCGAATGCCGGGTCGCTGCCGGCCGCGCGCGCCGGCGCGAAGGTGTTGTGGATGACCTGGACCGCGAGGTTCGATGGCAGGCTGGCGCGCACGGTCTCGTCGATCGCCACGACGCAGGCGGCCTGCTTCTCGAGCAGCCGGTGCAGCCAGCGTGTGCGCGCGAGCGTGCGGTCCTCGTTCACGACGGCACGCACGTGCAGCAGGACCGGGGCGGCAAAGATGCGCCGTGCCAGCCAGAGCACGATGCCGCCGGTGATGTCGTTGACATGCACGACGTCCACTTCGCCGAAGCGACGCCGGGCGCGCAGCAGTCCCGCCAGCGTGACCGGCAGATAGGCCAGCTCGCGCAGTGCCACCAGCCAGCGCAGGCCCCGGTAGTGGCCGGCACGAGTGTGGTCGAGCCGCGCCATTCCCCATACTTCCTCGACTTCGCCGAGCTGCGCGAAGAACGGCGTCGCGGTGCCTCGCTGCGTCAGGAAGTGGGCCTGCACCGCGCCGGCCGGGAACGCCCGCACGACCTCGAACAGGCTGCGCGAGGAGCCACCGAATGGTCCGATCATGTGCAGGTAGAGCACGCGCAGGGGTTTCATCCGATGAGGCGGCGGCCGGAATTGAGCACGCGCTTCGCGATCGCGAACCAGCCCCGGCTCGTGCGGTAGTCGTGGAAGGTCCGGTTCGGACTGGCCATGATGCGCTCGAACTCCTCGACATCGAGGCCGAGCTTCTTGATGCTGTAGTCGCGATCCTCGAGCAGCGCGCGCTCCGGGTGCACCGGCTCCTGCAGCGCGGCGAGCGCCTGCTCGCGCGTCATCTGGCGCGACAGGATCAGGCTCGACAGGTGCGCCCTGCGCTTGTCGATGGCGAACTTGCGCGGCAGCACATAGGCCTGGTAGAAGCGCGTGTAGACGGACTCGTAGTGCTTGCCGCCGTAGTACACCCAGCCGAGCTTGTCCTGCAGCAGCTGCATCGCCTGCGCCTTGTCGTACTCGACGTGGTTGAGCAGCGAGACCATGCGGATACGGCGCACGAAGATGAAATAGGCCAGCTTCAGCAGCGAGAAGTGCGGATAGGTGGTTAGCCGGCGCTTGCCGAAACGACGGTGCACGTCGCGCACGTAGCGCCAGTCGAAGTAGCCGTAGCCCCACTTCTCGGGCAGCACCGCCTCGGTGGCGACGTTGGTTCCCGAGATCACGTGCCGCAAACCGTGCCGCGCCGCCTGTTCGTACAGCAGCGCAGCGATGGCGTGGTCGGTGGGTACCTCCCCGTCGGGTGTGGCCGCCTTCAGGAATGCCACCTGCAGGTCGCGGAACTCGTCCCAGTCGATGACGTGCGTGTACAGGTCGAAGCCCAGCGTCTTCAGTGTCTTCTCGATGTTGGCCACGGCCAGTTCGGAGTCCCAGCCGTTGTCCAGATGCACCGCCAGCGGCCTCAGGCCGAGGTCCTTCACGAGCCAGGCGACATAGGTGCTGTCGACGCCGCCGCTGACGCCGATGATGCAGTCGTAGGGCTTGCCTCGACCGTCCGCCTTGATGTCGGCGACCAGGGCGGCCAGCCGCGCCGGCCGCTCGGCCGGGGGGATGAGCCGCTCTCGGGCGACTCGGTCGTAGCGGTGGCAGTGGCTGCACACGCCCGCCGCGTCGAAGGTGATATCGACGTCGGTGGTGTCCATCACGCAGCGCGTGCAGACCTGGTGGAGGTGGCGATGAGAAGTGTTCGCGTTCATGGTGTCGAAGGGGTCAGGGTCGTGGCGCGCGCGGCGCGGCGGAGTCTTCCCTGCGGCTTCGCCAGCCACAGCACGGCGTGCAGCATGCCCCAGCAGAAGGCCGCGCCGAAGAAGACCGAGATGTGGAAGAGCTGCACGATCTCCCCACTGTTCAGCCATGCGAAGAGGAACCACACCGAGTAGTTGCTCCACAGCGCGACAGCCACCGGGCGCCCGCGCCGAAGGGCTGAGCGCAGACGCCGGAAGACGAAACCGAAGATCACGCCCGCCAGCACGCCGAACAGCAGTGCGCCGGCCAGGCCGCCAGCGATCAGGCCTTCTGAAAATGGCGTGCCCGTGACGCTGTGGCCGCCCTCAATGCCTTCGATGGGGTGGCCAATCGTGTAGGTGAGCAGGCTGCCGTAGTGGGCGAGGATCCACTGCTCGGAGTCGGCGCGCGTGATGCCGCTGAGCAGCGAGAACAGGCGGTCGCCGATCGCCGCGAGCAGCGTCACGGCGTAGTCGGGCATCGGCGTGCCCGACACCCACAGGTCCCACAGGTACCAGGACACCTCGCCCTGGAATACAGTGAACCTGGCGAGCAGGAACTCGAAGACGCTGCCGTAGACCGTGCCTTCCAGCGTGTCGAACAGGGCGAAAGACGCGACCATCAGCCCCAGCGCCAGCAAGAAGTAACCCATCGTGCGCAGCGGGCTGGCGGACCACAGCAGCACGAACATGCCCGGCAGGATGATGAACAGGCCGCTCGTCTTGAAGCCCCAGGCGAGCCCGGTCACGAAAGTGACCGCCGCCCCGGCGAACAGCCGGCGCCGGTTCTCGGACGGCCGCCCGGCCAGCAGGTGCGTGGTGCACGCGAGCGCGAACAGCGAGGGGGCGAACCACTTCAGCGTCAGATACGCGAACGCGCCCAGCCCGCCGAGTGTGGTGCGGAACTCGCCCTTGCCGACATCGCCGGTGAGCACGTCGAATCCGCCGAAGAGGTAGAGCGTGAGCAGCATGAAGCCCAGGTTGAAGGCGAGCACCCAGCGCGCGACACGGCGGGCGGTTGCCGGGTCCAGGCGCCGGCGGAGGCCGGCGGCGTCGCCGCGCTCGAGCATCAGCGCGTTGCCGGCGACGGCCCAGGCCGCGAGCAGCACGAGCAGGGCATAGGCCAGGAAGGCCCACGAGGCGCCGTTGCGGTCACCCACCAGGCCCGTGCTGGGGCCGTAGTTGCCCAGCTCCATCTGCACCACCCCGGCCAGCGGCGTGAGCAGCACGAACAGGAGCATCAGGCGCAGCGGCATGGCGTTCGATCAGCCGAGGGCACGCGCCAGCTCACCCGGACCCGGATAGGTGATCAGCACGGCGCGATGCGGTCCCTGGAAGACGAACATCGCGCCCGCGGCCACGGCGGCGGCGCCGCTGCGCCTGGCGGCCGCGAAGTCCTGCACGCTGCCGGCGCCGCCAGAGGCGATGACGGGGATGCCCACCGCGCCCGAGACGGCGCTGACCAGCTCCAGGTCGTAGCCGCTCATCGTGCCGTCGCGGTCGATCGACGTGAGCAGGATCTCGCCGGCACCGGCCGTCTCCATGCGCCTGGCGTACTCGACGGGGTCGATGCCCGTGGCGCGCGTGCCGGCCTCGACCATCACCTCGAAGCGGCCGAACATCCTGCGGCGCACGTCGATCGACGCTACCACGGCCTGCGCACCGAACTCGCGCGCCGCATCCGTCAGAACCTGCGGCGAGCGCCAGGCCGTGGTGTTGAAGATGACCTTCTCGACGCCAAGCTTGAGGATGCGAGCCGCCTCCTGCACGGTGCGGATGCCGCCGCCGTAGGCCAGGGGCATGAAGCACTCGCTCGCCACCTCCTCGATCTTGGCGAACGAAGGCGCGCGGCCTTCGCGCGAGGCGGCGATGTCGAGCAGTACCAGCTCGTCGACCTCCTTCTCGTTGAAGATGCGGATGGCATTGACTGGGTCGCCGATGTACTTGCCGCCCTTGAACTTCTCGGTCTTCACGAGGCCGCTGCCGCGCAGCAGCAGGCAGGGGATGACACGCAGGCTCAGCATGCGGGGCTCCAGGCCGCGAAGTTGCGCAGCAGGCCCATGCCGAACTTGTGGCTCTTCTCGGGGTGGAACTGCACACCCCAGACGTTGGCGCGGTGGAAGGCCGAGTGGAACGTCTCGCCGTAGGGCGTGGTGGCGATGACGTCGTCGTCATCGCGGCAGCGCACGTGGTAGGAGTGCACGAAGTAGAACCGCGGCTGCTCCGGCAGGTTGCGCATGAGCGCGCATTCGCGCGTCGGCACGATGCGGTTCCAGCCCATGTGCGGCACCTTCAGCGCAGCATCGGCCGGGCGGAAGCGCACCACCTCGGCGTCGATCCAGCCCAGGCCCGGGCGCGCCCCTTCCTCGCTGCGGCGGGCCATCAGCTGCATGCCCAGGCAGATGCCGAGGATCGGCACGCGTTCGGCGAGCACGCGGCGCTCGAGCAGCGGGATCAGGCCGCTGTCGTGCAGCGCCTCCATGCCGCGATCGAAGGCGCCCACGCCCGGCAGCACCAGGCGCGGCGCGGCGGCGATCGTGGCGGCATCGTCTGTGATCGCGCTGTCGATCCCGATCTTCTTGAACATGTTGCGGATCGAGCCGAGGTTGCCGACCTTGTAGTCGATGATGGCGATCATGCTGGTGCCTCCGCGGGCACGAGACCGTGTGCCTGGCAGGTGACGTCCCGCAGGGCCTGCGCGAGGCTTCCCGCGGCGCTGCCGCCAGCACGGGCCGCCGGCCTGGTGCGGGCGGCCGCGGCGACGATGGCGCGAGCGATGCCGGCGGCATCGTTGGCATGGGTCGCCAGGCCGTCGCGCACGAGCCGCTCGTGCAACCCTGCACCGTAGTCGCTCGTGACGACGCAGGGCACACCGAGCTGTGCCGCTTCGGCCAGCACGGTCGACGAGTGCGAGACGACAATGTCGGCGCGGCGCACGAGCGCATACAGCGGCAGATCGGTGGCGGCGCCAACCCGGCTGCCGTCCAGCCCGTGCCGCTGCAGCCTTGCCGCCAGTTCTGCGCGCCGATGCGCCTCGACCGGATGCAGCCGCCACCACCAGCCGAACGAGGGTGGGCACCGGCGGGCGGCCTCGATCAGGCGGTTGATCTCTTCGTCCTCGCTCACGCCCCAGATCAGGCTGACCAGCACCTGCCGTTCGGCGCCGCCGCGCTGGGCGGCGGCTTCGGCCAGGAAGCGCGCGACCAGGGGCTCGCTCTCGTCGCGCCAGCGGTCCAGCCAGTAGTTGCCGGTCACGCGCGGCCGATGCGGAACCTCGGCCCGCGCGCCCCAGGCGCGGATGACATCGGCATCCTCCTCGCTCCAGACCCAGAACTCGTCGGGCAGCGTCGCGTAGCCTCCCGCCGGAACGCGGCTCCAGCCGGCGTAGGCCACGTGCTGGGGTCCCTGCATGCCATGCTGCAGGTCGATCGTGCGCAGCCCCAGGCGCCGCGCGGCGAGGACAAACGCCTGACCCTCGAGCGAGTAGTAGGTGTTCACGAAAGCCAGCGATGCGCCCGTGGCGCGCAGCGGCTTGTCGAACCAGCTCGCCAGCGCCTGCAAGCGCGCGGCCTGCAAACGCAGCCAGGCCTCGTCCGGTGCCGCGACGCGGAAGCGCTCGGCGGCGGCCAGCCGTAACGCGTCCAGTCCCGGCGCGTGAAGCCGCACCGGACGCCGCGTGGCCAGCAGCTTGATCAGGTCGATCCGCGGCTGCACGAAGCGCGAGGGCACCATCCGCGGCACATGGGCCTCGGCCAGGGGCGTCAGCTTCAGGCCGGCGTGTCCCTGCGCCGCCAGCCCCTGCAGGACCGGGTCCATCACACGGTCGTACCAGGCCTCACCCAGCCGGGTGAACGACATGCCGTCGCTGAGCAGCACGGCCGTGGCGCCCGACCGGACGGGGGCATTGCTGCGGCGGTCACGCCAGCTGGCCAGGGGCACGCGGCCGACGGCACGTGCGGCGCGGCCGGCCAGGTGCCGAAGGCGTGCCAACGGCTTCAACGAGGGGCTCGCCGCCAGCATGTCGTTGACCGCGTCGACGTACAGGCGCACGCGATACCAGGGCCACAGGGGCAGGTCGCCACAGTGCCAGGTGTCGACCGGAAAGGCCTCTTCCAGCGCATGGATCGCCGCGAGGACCTCGGCGGAGTTCTTCATGCGCCGATCCGGCGCGGCGCGACGAAAAGCGCCGCCGCTTCCGCCGGCCGCCGGCGCACGCCGAGCAGCAGGGCCCGCCCGAGGATCGTTCCCTGGCCCCAGAACAGCTGGCCGAGGGCCGCTGCGAGCAGGGCCACGCCGATGGCTTTGGCGCCCATGCCGATCGTGCCGGCCACGACGCCGCTGCCCGCGGGCAGGCGCGACAGCAGCAATGCCGTGGCCAGCGCCAGCACGAAGGCGACGGCATAGCGGCCGTACTGCCAGCGCACCTTCTCGAACCGGTAGGCCATCGCCGCGATCAGCAGCGTGCTGAGGCACTGCGCGAGCAGCGCGGACAGCGCGGCGCCCATCAGCCCCAGCCACGGCACGATGGCCAATGCCAGCCCCACGTTCAGCCCCGCGCCGGCGAAGGCCGCCAGCGGCAGCAGCCGATTGGCCCGGAAGTCGAAGTACATGACGTTGACGAGCAGGTAGTAGACGGCGCTGGCGACCCCGGCAAAGGCGAGCAACGGCACGACCTGGGCCGCGTCGGCGTAGCGGGGCGTCGCGAGCAGCCACACGAGGTCGGCGGCAAAGGCGCCCACTGCCGCGCCGAGCAGGCAGAACGACGCAACCACCACCGCACCGACGGCGCGCAGCTGCTCGAGATCGTCGGGCGAGCCACCCTTCAGGGCCGCCATGCCGAGTGGCACGTAGGCGCGGTTCATGCTCTGCGCGACGATGTCGACGCCGAGCGCGACCATGGCGCCGAGCGCGTAGACGCCCGCGGCGGCGGTGCCGATGTGGCCGTTGATGACGATGCGGTCGGTGATGGCGCTGGCCTGGCTGGCCACCGCGTGCGGGACCTGCGGCAGGCTGTAGCCGAACGCGATGCGCAGGTCGGCGCGCCGCAGGCCGAAGCGCAGCTCGCCGCGCAGGAGCCAGAACGACAGCGCGAAGAACACGACCGCGCCGCTCAGAGTGGCCGCCAGCGCGCCCGTGACCCCCCACCCCAGGAAGACGATCAGCGCCACCGTCAGGCCGGTCGTCAGCGCGAAGTGGGCGAGCGAGATGCGTGCGTAGCGCGCCGCTTCGTTGCGCGTCTGCAGCACGACGAGGAAGGTGGTGAAGAAGGGCTGGAAGAACGTGGCCATCACGCCCAGCGCCACGTAGGGCCAGAAGGGCACGTCGCCGATGAGCGGCTTGAGCACGACATCGCCCACGACCAGCAAGGCCGCGGCCAGCAGCGCCGACAGCAGCAGCACGAAGGTCAGGATGGAGCCCCAGAACCGCGCCAGGCGCTCGGCGTCGCCGCGGTACTCCATGTAGAAGCGGGTCACCGCCCCGGTCAGGCCGAGCGTGAAGACGATCGTGAGCAGCCCGTTCGTCGCCGTCACGATGGCCAGCACGCCGTAGGCCGACGGCTCGAGGAAGGTCGTATACAGCGGCAGCAGCAGCAGGGCCGTGCCCTTCTGCAGCAGGTTCGTGCCGGCGTAGATGGCCGAGCCGCTGCCCAGCTTGCGGATCAGCTCCATGGGCTACCAGGCGGTCCAGCCGCCGTCGATGGCCAGCACCTGGCCGTTGACGTAGCTCGACGCGTCCGAGGCCAGGTACAGCAGCGCCGGCACGAGTTCGTCGGCCCGGGCCATGCGACCCATCGGTACGCGCTCGGCGTAGCGCTCCGAGAAGGTGCTGTTCTGGCCGCTCGACACGCCGCCGGGCACCAGGCAGTTGGCGCGCACGCCGCGCGCCGCCCAGTAGGTGGCGAGCCACTTCGTCAGGCCGATCACCGCCGCCTTGGAGGCGGCGTAGACCGCCGGCGTGTTGATCGGGCCGCCGAGGTACTCGGAGCCCTCGTAGATGCGGTTGTCGGGCCCGACGAGCCCGTAGATCGACGAGGTCTGGATGATGGAGCCGCTGCCGGCGGCGGCCATGCGCTTGCCGGCGGCCTGCGCCATCAGGAACATGCCGTCGATGTTGACGGACATCACTTCGCGCCAGGTGGCCAACGAATACTCCTCGAAGGGCGCGAAGAAGGCGTGCAGGTCGCGCGACTTGCTGGCGGCGTTGTTGTGCAGCACGTCGAGGCGACCAAAGTGGTCGACCACGGCCTGCACGCAGCGCTCGACCGCCTCGGCGTCGGCGACATCGCAGGCGAACCCGATCGAGCGCGTAGGCAGCTGCGCGGCCAGCGCCTGCGCCGCGGCCGCGTCGACGTCGACCACGGCCACGTGGGCGCCGGCGGCGGCCAGGCCCTGGGCGAAGTGCCGCCCGAGAATGCCGCAGCCGCCGGTGAGCAGCGCCACCTTGCCGTCGAGGCGGAAGCGTTGCAGTGCGTCCATCGTCGCGGGCCGGGCCTCAGTTCGTGGCGCGGAACACTGGCCGGATGGCCGGGCCGCGCAGGAAGCGCTGCACACCACCGTCCAGCGCCTGCCGGTACACGCCGAGCGCGCCGTCCAGGGCATCCAGCGTCTGCCGCAGCTCCGTCTCGCCGTGGGACTGCGAGATCGCGATCCAGGGCATCATCACCCCGCGTTCGAGCAACTCCTGCGCCAGCAGCGTGCGCAGCTCGAGCGAGGGTTGGCTGTCGCTGCCGCGGGTCACGACGTTGAGGCTGATCGCCGGTCCATCGGTGGCGACGTGCGCGGACAGCCCGTGCCTCGCGGCGACTTCGCGGATGCCGTCGCGCAGCGCGGCGCCGTAGCGCCAGAGGTGGCCGACGACGTCCTCGTCGCGGTAGATGCGCAGCGTCGCCAGGAAGGCGCCGAGGCCGGGCATCTCGGCGCCGTGCGTAGTCGACAGCAGGAAGGTGCGTTCCATGCCCGCGCGGTCGATGGCGCCGACGGCCATCAGCTCGCGCCGCCCGCCAACCGCGGCGACCGAGAACCCATTGGCCATGCCCTTGCCGAAGGTCGTCAGGTCGGGCTCGACGCCGAAGAAGCGCTGCGCGCCCGCCAGGTGCCACCGGAAGCCGGTGATCATCTCGTCGAGGATGAAGACCGTGCCGTGGCGGCGGCACAGCTGCTGCACGCGGTGCAGGAAGCTGCCCGCGTTGTGCGGGCACCCGGCGCAGGGCGTCGCGGGCCACGCGGCCGGGCCGGCGCACGTGGCGGGGCAGGGCGTGAGGGTCGTCGCGGGCTCGAGCATGACCGCCGCGATCTCGCCCGGGTGCGCCTCGAACAGCGCCTCGAGCGAGGCGACGTTCCCGTAGTCGAAGACGAGGGTCGTCGCCGCATGCTCGCGCACGACGCCGCGGCGCATGACGGTAGTGCCGATGAACCAGTCGTCGAACGAGAAGAAGGGGTGCTGGCGGGGGATGCAGACGAAGCGCCGGCCGGTGTAGGCGCGCGCGATCTTCACCGCCGCCGTCGTGACGTTCGAGCCGTTCTTGCCGAACTTGACCATCTCCACCGAAGGCACCGTGGCGATCAGCGCCTCGGCCGCCTCGAGCTCGGTGAGCGAGGCGCGGGTCAGGTTGACGCCCTTGGCCATCTCGGCGGCGGCGGCGGCGTTGACGCGGGCATCGGCGTAGCCGAGGGTCACCGCGCGCAGCGCCATGCCGTAGTCGAGGTAACGACGGCCGGCGTGGTCCCAGACATGGGCGCCCTCGCCGCGCACCAGCAGCGGCGGCGCGTTGCCGGGGAACTGGTCGTCGCCGCGCGAGTAGGTGTGCGCGCCCCCGGGAATCGCGCGGTGCAGCCGCGCACGCAGCTGCGTCGTCTCGTCGTCGGATGGGTTCATGGTTGCGGTGAAGTGCGCCACAGCGGTTGGGGCTCCGCCTGCGCGCGGATGACGCAGGCGCGCGGGTTGCCGATGTAAACGCTGCCCGGCCCGAGGTCGCGATCGAGCAGCAGCGACTCGGCGGCGATGGTGCACTGCCTGCCAACCTGGCAGCGTCCGAGCACCGAGCTGCCCGGCCGCAGCGTCAGGTGCTCGCCGAGGGTGGGATAGACGTCGTGGTTGCTGCCCACGCCGACCCGCTGGTAGGCGATCAGGTAGTCGCCGTAACGGGCGCGGCCGAGCACGGTGCCCAGCGGATGCACGAGCAGGAAGATGCGCGGCAGCTCGACCTCGTAGAACAGGTCGCAGCCGTGCAGCGCCTTGTTCAGCAGGAACAGCTTCTTGCACTCGCCTGGGTCGCCGCCGCGGCGGTGGTGCTCGCTGGCCAGCCAGTACAGCCACATCGTGTACTGGTCGCCGTGCAGGTGGTCGAAGACGGCCCGGCGGCCGTCGAAGAAGTACTTGCTGTCGATGTGCACGAAGCAGTGTTCCAGGCGCGCCAGCGCGCCCTCGGCGGCGGCGGCCAAGCCGGCCGCGGCGACCGGGTCCCGGTCGGGGAAGAAGGCGTTGGCCTGCGCGGCGGCGAGCGCCGCAAGCTCGGCTGCCGTGAGGGTGCTGCTGACCTTCAAGCCCATGTGCGCTCCCGCAAGCCCGCGCGTTCAGCTGTGGCTGCCCCGCTGCGAACGCACGGCGACACCGTTGGTGGCGAGGAACGTGCGCACCTTGATCGGGCTGTGGTCCGAGAACAGGAACATGCTGCTGATCGTGATTGCCGAGGCGCCGGCCTCGAGCGCCTCGCGGCAATGCTGCAAGGTGCCGGCACCGCTGGAGGCGATGAGCGGGATCTGCAGTCGCTCGCTCGCGCGCGCGATCAGCTCGACATCAAAGCCGCTCATCGTGCCGTCGCGGTCGATCGACACCAGCAGCACCTCGCCGGCGTGGTGGTCCTGCATGCGCAGGCACCAGTCGAGCGGCTCGTGCTCCGTCAGGCGCTGCCCGCAGTGCGCGACCACGCGCAGGGACCCGTCTTCCAGGCGCTTGTAGTCGACGCCCACGACGATGCACTGGTCGCCGAAGCGAGCGGCTGCCCGCCGCACGAACGAGGGGTCCTCCACCGCCGCGGAGTTGATGCACACCTTGTCGGCGCCGCTGGCCAGCAGCGACTCGATGTGCGCCAGCGTGCGGATGCCCCCGCCCACCGTGAAGGGCATGAACACCTCCTCGGATACGCGCTCGACGATCGTGCCGCTGGCCGGCCGGCCCTTCGGCGTGGCCTCGATGTCGACGAACATCAGCTCGTCGACCCCGTAGGCGTCGTAGACCTTGGCCGTCGACACCGGATTGCCGGCCTCGCGGAAGTCCTCGTGGAACCGCACGCCCTTCACGAGCCGGCCGTCGCGTACCAGGAACTTCGGGATGATGCGCTTCTTGAGCATGTGCTTGAGACCGCTACGGCGTGGCCGCCAGCCAGTTGGCGAGCAGCCTGAGCCCGTTGTCCTGGCTCTTCTCCGGGTGGAACTGCGTGGCCACCAGGTTGCCGCGGCGCACGGCGGCCGTGACCGCCGACCCGTGGCGCGTCGTCGCGACGCAGTCGCCGGGCTCGTGGCACACCATGTGGTAGCTGTGCACGAAGTAGAAGTTCGACTCCGGCGGCCGGATGCCGGCGAAGAGCCCCTCGCCGGCATCGAACTCGACGTTGTTCCAGCCCACATGCGGCACGGTCAGCGGGCGCTCGACCTGCAGCCGGCGCACGTCGGCGTCGATCCACCCGAGCCCGGCATGCTCTCCGTGTTCGTTGCTGCTGCGCGCGAACAGCTGCATGCCCAGGCAGATGCCAAGCACGGGCTTGTGCCGCTCGAGCGCCTGGTGCGTGAGCGCCCGGTCCAGGCCACGCTCGCGGATCGCCTGCATCGCGTCGCCGAATGCGCCGACGCCGGGCAGCACGATGCGCGCGGCACGGTCGAGCTCGGCGTCGTCGGCCGTGATGACGACCTCGGCGCCGATGTACTCGAGCGCATTGCGCAGCGAGCGCACGTTGCCCATGCCGTAGTCGACGATGGCGACCGGGCCGGCGTGGCGATCTGCGGGGTTCACGACGGGCTCACACGTACTTCTTCATGCGCCCCTGGTCGTCGCGCGGCGGACCGACGGGGCCTTCGAGCGGGGTCGCGTCCCAGCGTGGCATGTCGGGCAGCGGCGGCCCGGTCTGGACCGCGGCGGGGTCGAACTTCCAGGGATGGACCTGGTGCTTGGCCAGGATCTCGTAGAACTCGGCCTCGCTGATCTGCAGGATCCTCAGGAACCAGTCGAGCGAGGCCGGCCGCTTGCCGTCGTAGCGCGCCTCCAGTTGCAGCGCGCTGTCGCGGTCGAGCACGCCGTTGCGGATGTCGATCGAGGCCAGGTGGTTCGTGCGGCCGTACCCGCGCTTGACGTACTTGGCGTAGTCGCGCATGCCTTGGAAGGTGCACTCGATCTTCTCGTAGTCGTACTCGGGCGGCACGCCCTCGACCGCCTGTCCCTTCCAGCCGAGTTCGCGCTTGATGATCTCGACCTGGCGCTTGGTGTTCCACTCGATGTAGTTGCCCAGGCAGATCGACTCGACCTTCAGGCGGATCAGGTCCTGCCGCTTCGGGTAGTCGAACATCCACAGGTCGCGGCGGGCCACGCGCCCCTGCAGGAACTCGAACATGTCGTCGGCGGTGATGCCCTGGTTCATGACGCGGTTGAAACGTTTCTCGTCGACCTCCTCCATCTCCTCGAACGTGTACCAGCTGTGGTACTCCGCCGTGGATTCGCCCCAGAAGATCAGCGGCGTGTCGAAGCGCACCGCCATGTGCATGACGCCCGCATAGATGCCGGTGTGGCAGTGCCAGCAGAAGTCGCCGCGCCGCTTCAGCGACTCGAGCATCAGCTCGCGCACGACCTGGAAGCTGGTCGTGAACTCGACGACGTCGACGCCCAGCTGCTTGAAGACGCTGGTGTTGTTCTCGTCCACCAGCGGCCGGTAGCCCCAGTGGTTGTAGCGCACGACCAGAGGCTTGAGCCCGAGCTGCCTGACGATGTACCAGAGCTGGAAAGTGCTGTCCTTGCCGCCGCTGTAGGGCACGATGCAGTCGTACAGGCCGCGGCCCTTGTGCCGCTCGACGATGGCCTGCAGCTGGCGACCGCGCTCCGCCCAGTCGATCTTCTCCTTCTTGAACTCGACCTGGCGGCAGACGCTGCAGACCCCGAACTCGTCGAACGTGATCGTGTCGACGGTCTCCTTGGTCAGGCACTTCGTGCATCGCTTCATGGATGGGTCTCCGGGAAACGGGGGCGGCTCATTGGCTGGGCGCTTCGTCGAGCAGCGCGCGGTGGGCGAGCAGGGCCTCGACGCAGATGAAGTCGACGAGGTCGTCGATCTCGAAGGATTTGTACCTGGGCATCACGTGGGGCAGCGTGCCGCCGTGGCAGAAGGCGCGCCGCGCCCGCAGCGAGGCGACAGTGGAGATGTACAGGCTGCCGTCCAGCGCGTACAGCGGCTCGATGTCCTGCCGCCGCGGCAGCTGATCGAAGGCGCCGGCCGCGTACGGTCGCAGCAGCCCATCGGCCGAGAGGCGGACAGCGAAGGCCGGATGTGCGTTCACGATCGGACTCACGCCCACCAGCGCCTGCGCCCGCGGCGAGGCGGCATGCAGCGCCGCCAGCGCAGCGTCGATGTCGCTGCCCTCGGTCAGCGGCGACGTGGGCTCCAGCAGCACCAGGTAGTCGAAGCGATCGCCGGCGGCGTCGAGCGCATCCAGGGCGTGCAGGATGAAGCCGATGCTCGGCGCGTCGTCGCTGGCGAGTTCGGCCGGGCGAAGGAAGGGCACGTCGGCGCCGGCCTGGCGCCCCAACTCGGCAAACCCGGCGTCGTCGGTGCTGAGGACCACGCGATCGACATGGCGCGACGCTCGCGCCGCCGCGATCGGCCAGGCAAGCAGCGGCTTGCCGTGCAGGGGCCGAATGTTCTTCAGCGGCAGGCCCTTGGAGCCTCGCCGCGCCGGCACCAGTGCCAGTACCCGGCGGCCCTCGATCACGGGAAGACCTCGCGGTACTCGCGCTTGGCGCGTTCGTAGTCGGGGGGCTGCCCGATGTCCAGCCAGTAGCTGCGCACGTGGTGGCAGCGCGCGCGCCCACCCCCGGCGATGAGCGCCTCGAACAGCGCAGGCATATCGAAGCACTGCCCACGCGGGACCAGCTCGATCACCTGCGGCGAGAGCACGTAGATGCCGGCACTGACGACGAAGCGCTGCAGAGGCTTTTCCTCGATGCCGGCGATCTGCCCGTCGCGTTCGCGCACGACGCCGAAGGGAACCTGCATCTCGTAGGGGCGCACGGCCATCGTCGCGTCGGCACCCGACTCGACGTGGCGTTCCACCATCAGGCCCAGGTCCTCCTTGGTCAGCAGGTCGGCGTTCGTGACCACCAGCGGCAGCGCCGGTCGTTCCGGAAGCAGGCTGAGCGCCCCCGCGGTGCCCAGGCGCTGATCCTCGCGCAGGTAGCGGATGTCCAGGCCGAGCGCGCTGCCGTCGCCGAAGTGCGCCTCGATCTGCTCCGCCTTGTAGTGCACGGCGAGGTAGATGCGCTCGAAGCCATGCTCGGCGATGCCGCGCACGATGGTCTCCAGCAGCGGGCGCGAGCCGATCGGCAGCATCGGCTTCGGCGTCTCGCGCGTCAGCTCGCCCAGCCGCGTGCCGAGGCCGCCGGCCATGATGACGACCCAGTTCGCCCGCCGCGGCGTGTCGAAGAAGTCGACATAGGTCTGCAGGCCGACGACGCGCCCCTGCTCATCGAGCACCGGCATCTGGTGCAGGCCGCGACGCCGCATCGTCCCGACGATGCTCTCGCGGTCCTCGCCGGAACGGGCGCACACCGGCGAGCGATGCATCGCGCCGGCGACGCCGTCCGCAAGGACCATTCCCTTGAGCAACGCGCGCCGCACGTCCCCGTCGCTCAGCGTGCCGAGCAGCCGGCGATCGTCGTCGACCACGAGCGCCATCTGGCCGCCGGTGCGATCGATCACGGCCAAGGCGTCGCGCAGGCTGCAGTGCGGGCCGATCAGGACTTGTTCCCAGCGTTTCACGCCGCGCCTCCGATTTGCCGAGCGGGCACGCCCGCCCACACGCCACCGTCGCAGTCGCACACCACCGCGGCTCCCGCACCGATCATGGTGCCCGGCCCGATGCGCAGGCCCTGGCGCACGACCGCGCCGACGCCCACGTGGGCCTGTTCGCCGACGCTGACGCCACCGCACAGGACGGCGCCCGGCGCGACATGCACGAACTCGCCGAGCATCACGTCGTGTTCGACGATCGCACGCGTATTGACGATCGCTCCCGCGCCGATGCGCGCGCGCGGCTGCACGACGCTGCCGGCCAGCAGCTGCGCGCTGGCGCCGACCTCGGCATGGCGCGAGACGATCGCTGCCGGATGCACGACCGTGCAGAAGCGGAAGCCGATGGCCTCGAGGCGCCGCTGCAGCTCGGCGCGCAGGCCCCGCCGTGCAGTCCGCGCCAGCCCCGTGCCGCCGATGCCGTTGGCGAGTTGCAGGCCCGGCGCATCGGGCGCGGCGAGCGCCTCGTCCCCGCCCAGCACCGGCAGGCCGAGAACGCGCTGCCCATGCCGATGGCTGTCATCGTCGGTGAACCCGAGCACGGGCACGCCCGCGGCAAGCAGCGCGTCGGCGACGACGACGCCGTGCCCGCCGGCACCGACGACGATGACGGATGGGCTCATCACTCGTCGATCGCCTCGTCGGCTCGGTAGTCGCGCTTGGCCGCCTGGCCGAGCAGGGCCCAGGTGTCCAGCGGCGAGCGGCCCTCGCCAGGCCGCTTGAACGCCAGATCGTCGAGGGTGAAGGCCTCGCCGCGTCGGATGGGGCGTGCCGCCACGATGCTGCGCCGGGCGGTCGCGAGGTTGCCCAGTTCTGCCTCGGAAGCCGCCTTGACGGGGCTGCCGAGCGCCGTCTCCACCCTGCGCACGCCGGCGACGAGCTGGCGCAGCTCCTGCGGTTCCAGCGAGGCCGCGTGGTCCGGGCCGGGGAGCTCGCGGTCCAGCGTGAAGTGCTTCTCGATCACGCGCGCCCCGCGCGCCGCGGCGGCCAGGGCGACCTCGATGCCCATGGTGTGGTCGGAGTAGCCGACCGGCAGCCCGAACGCCCGCGCGAGCGTGTCCATGGCGCGCAGGTTGATGGCTTCGGGTGGAGCCGGGTACTGCGTCACGCAATGCAGCAGCGTCACGCGTGCCGCAAGCGCCGAGGCGCCGCGTGGGGAGCGGCGGGCCCGTTCGCAGGCGGCGCGGTCGCGGGGCTCGCCGGGCTGCGTGAGCGCGTAGGCGATGACCCCGAGCGCGGCCTCGACATCGGCCAGCGTGCACATCCCCGTGGAGACGATGAGCGGCAGCTCGAGGCGCGCGGCCTGCAGCAGCAGCGGCCCGTGCGTGATGTCGCCCGAAGGGATCTTCACGGCCGGCATCTCCAGCGTGGCCAGGAAGGCCAGGCTTTCGGCGTCGAAGGCGGTGGACATGAAGCGGATGCCGCGCTCGCGACAGCGCGCCAAGACTCGGTGGTGTGCATCCGGCGAGAGCTCGAGGCGGCGCAGCATCTCGAGCTGCGCGCCGGCTTCGCCGGTGTTGGCCACCTGGTAGTCGGCCTTGCGGGCGTCGGCGGTGACGAGCCGGTCGGCACGGAAGGTCTGGAACTTGACGATGTCCGCGCCCGCGTCGGCAGCGGCATCGACCAGCTGCAGCGCCAGTTCGAGCGAGCCGTTGTGATTGACGCCGGCTTCGGCGATGAAGAGGCAGCGCTCGCCCATCGGGATCGTTCCTCGTCAAGCCGCTGCGAAGAAGGGCTTGCGCAGCAGCGCCTGCCTGGGCGGCAGCGCGCGCAGCGCGGCTACGATGCGTTCGCTGCTGTGGCCGTCGCCGTAGGGATTGACGACATCTCGGCAGTCCAGACCCAGTGCCTGGGACAGGCAGCGCCGGATCGCCTGCCGTTCGGGCGCACAGTGCAGCACCGATGCCGCAGCCAGCCGGCCGCGCTGCCGGTCGCCGATGTTCACGGTGGGAACCTTCAGCGACGGCGCTTCGTACAGCCCACTGGACGAGTTGCCCACCACCGCGTCGGCGAGCGCCATCAGGCTCAGATAGCGCAGCTGGCCGAGCGAGGCGTAGACATGCACTTGCCCCGGGCGCGCGGCGGCGAACTCGTCGACGCGGCGGGCGAACATGCGGCTTCCCATGTCGGCGTTGGGCCGCGTGAGCCAGATCGCTGTGCCCGCGTCCACCTCGGCCAGCGCGGCCAGCATCTCGTCGAGCTCGCCGACGCCTTCGTCGGGCGCCAGCGTCACGGGGTGGAAGGTGACGAGGAGATTGACCGCGCCGAGCGTCGCGCCGAGTGCCTCCTCAAGCGCGATGCGGTCCAGCAGCGGACGCCGGCGCAGGTGATCAAGTCCCGGGCTGCCGACCACCTGCACGCGTTGCGGGTCCTCGCCCATCTGGCGCACGCGACGGGCGGCCTCCTCGTTCGTGACGAGATGCAGGTGGGCCATCTTCGTGATCGCATGGCGCATCGACTCGTCGATCGCCCCTTCGGTCACGTCGCCGCCGGCGATGTGCACGAGCGGGACGCGGTGCATCAGGCAGGCCACCGCGACGGCCAGGATCTCGAAACGATCGCCGAGCACCACGACGGCGTCGGGAGTCAGCGCTTCGAGCGCGTCGGACAGGCCGAGCAGGCCGAGGGCCGTGGACTTGCAGATGGCCGCCGCGCCGTCGCCCGAGACGAGCATGTCGACCCGGCGCGTGATCGTGAACCCGTCTGCCTCGATCGCGCGCACGGTGAGGCCGAACTCGGGTGCCAGGTGCATGCCGGTCACGACGAGCTGCAGCTCGAACGCGGCGTCCCCCTGCAGGTCGTGCAACATCCACTGCAGTAGGCCGTACTCGGCGCGGCTGCCGGTGACAACGCAGATGCGCTGGCGCTTCGGCATGGTCGGGTGACCGATGGGTGTTGGGTCGGCGCTCACGATGCCAGCCGCGCGCTGCTCGGCACGTTCACGATGCGCGCCTCCAGCGACTCCGTCACCGGCAACGGCATGCGCTGGCAGCCTTCGTACATCGGCAGCCGGTGCATCGGCGTCCACAGCGGGCGCGACATGTAGCCGGCGTCGTTGAGCGAGGCAAGCAGAGCGTCGCGCTTCGCCGCCTGCTCCTTCGCCAGCACCAGTGTGTTGAGCCAGTAGTTGCTTCGCGTGTGCGGCGGCTCGCGCAGGAACTCGACGCCAGCCACGCCGGCAAGGGCGCCGGCGTAGCGTTCGGCAAGGCGGCGCTTGCGTTCGACGAAGCTCGCCAGCTGTTCGAGCTGTGCGCAGCCGAGTGCCGCATTCAGGTTGGGCAGCCGGTAGTTGTAGGCCACCTCGTCGTGCAGGAAGCTCCAGCGATGGGCCACGCGCGCCGTGGTGGTCAGGTGCTTGGCGTGCCTGCCGAGCTGTGCGTCGCCCGTGAGTACGGCACCGCCACCCCCGGTGGTGACGACCTTGTTGCCGTTGAAGCTGAGCGCGGCCAGCCGACCGACGTTGCCCGTGTGCCGCCCTTTGTAGCTGGCGCCGAGCGACTCCGCGGCGTCTTCGATCAGGACCAGGCTCCAGCGCTCGGCCAGGGCCCCCAGCGCGTCGAGGTCGCAGGGGTGGCCGAAGACATGCATCACGACGAGGGCGCGCAAGCGCGACCCCGTGCGGCGGTTGAAGGCGCCACCGTCGCGGCGCTCGGCCACGTCGCGCAGGTACGCCTCCAGCGCGTGCGCGTCGACGCCGAGGGAAGCCGGTTCCACGTCGACGAAGTGGGGTATCGCGCTCGTGTAGGAGACGGCATTCGCCGTCGCGATGAAGGTCAGCGAGGGCATCAGCACCTCGTCCCCCGCCCGGACCCCGGCCAGCCTCAGGCACACGTGCAGCGCCGCGGTGCCGTTGACGGTGGCCACCACATGCGGGGCGCCGGTGACAGCGGCCAGGTCGCGCTCGAAGCGGTCGACGTAGGAGCCGACGGACGATACCCAGCCCGTGTCGAGGCACTCCTTGACGTACTTCCACTCGCGCGCGCCGAACTCGGGCTCGTGCAGCGCGATCGACCCGCTCGGCGTGCCCAGCACCGAGCGCACGGCCTCGAGCACGGCGGGCACCGGATCGGTCGAGGAGGGGCGCGCACTCATCCGGAACCTCAGACGTTGTAGCGAGCGGCCTTGTAGCGGGCCAGATGAGCCGGGGCCGAGAACCACTCGATGGTCTCGCGCAGGCCGCGCTCGAAGCCATCGAGGCCGGCGTACTGCGGCGTCCAGCCCGTCAGCTGGCGCGCCAGGCGGTTGTCGGACCACAGCCGCTCGACTTCGCTTTCGGCGGGGCGCAGGCGCTCGCTGTCGCTTCGTACTTCGATGGTCCGGTTCATCAGGCGCGCGATCGTCCGCGCCGTCTCGCCGATGGAAACCTCGTAGTTGCTGCCGGCGTTGATGACGCGGCCGACCGCGGCGTCGCTCTCGGCGACGGCGACGAAGGCGCGTACCGTGTCCTGTACGTAGTTGAAGTCCCGCGTCGGATGCGTGGCGCCGAGGCGGACCTGGGACTCCCCGGCGGCGATCTGCGTGATGATGGTGGGGATGACGGCGCGCGCCGACTGGCGCGGCCCGTAGGTGTTGAACGGGCGGATCACCGCCACCGGCGTACCGAACGAGAGGTGGAAGCTCAGCGCGACCTGGTCGGCGCCGATCTTGCTGGCCGAATAGGGCGACTGGCCCTGCAGCGGGTGTTCCTCGGTCATCGGCACGAAGCGGGCGGTGCCGTAGACCTCGCTCGTCGACGTGTGAACGACGCGCTGCACGCCGAGCTCGCGTGCCGCCTGCACGATGTTCAGCGTGCCCTTGACGTTCGTGTCGATGTAGGTGTCGGGCGAGTGGTACGAGTAGGGGATGGCGATCAACGCTGCCAAGTGCAGCACCACGTCGCAGCCGCGCATCGCGGCGCGCACGCCGTGAGGATCGCGGACATCGCCCGCGAAGACATCGAGCGACGCCTTGACCGCCGCCTCGCTCTCGTCCAGCCAGCCCCAAGAGTTGAAGCTGTTGTAGAGCACGAACGCCCGCACGTCGTACCCGCTGCGCACGAGGTGCTCGGTCAGGTGCGAGCCGATGAAGCCATCGGCACCGGTGACGAGAATCTTCTTGCCGGACAGTTGCATGTGATCGACTTGCCGGGCCGTACCGTCCAGCTTCACTTCACGTCTTCCCGGGGGCCCGAAGGCGGGGTGGCACCGGATCGTTCGACGCGACAGTGGCTGGGCCCGCCGGGATGCGCAGGATCCATAGCGTGAGGGTCGGCTTCGCGGCGCAACTCCAGCCGCAACGTCGCGATCGTCTTCTGCAGGGCCTTGAACTCAGCCTCTTTGCGGGCGAGGAAGCGCATCGTCAAGCGGAACTTTTCGCTCATACCGGACGGCGTCAGCACGTAGGCGTAGTGCAGCTTCTTCTCGCTGCGTTGGAAGTTGCGCACCTTCACGAGCCCTTTGTCGAGCAGCGCGTGCAGCACGTAGTGGGTCTTGCCCAGGCTCAACCCCAGCGCGGTGGAAAGCGCCCGTTGGGACAGATCGGGATACTCGGCCAGGATACGCAGCACGGCCAGGCGCGCGGCCTCGGCGTCGCCGTGGTACGCGGCCCACGGCTCCAGTCCCATCGCGGGAGCAGGACCCGCCCCATCCATCTTCTCCTGTTCAGGCATTGAACGCATTGTAGACGCCGATCCAATCGCAAGGCGGCCTCGCGCCTACCTGCGTCGAATTGCCTGCCAGATCCGTTGTAGGCCGGCCGTGGCGCGTGGGTCGGCGTCACGCGCCAGCTGGAACCAGCAATGCAGCGCCACGGCAACCAGCAGGAGCGCCGTCGAGACGATCGTCGCCACGGTGGCGATCAGCGCGCGCTTGGGGCTCGACTTCCACTCCGGCGCCACGGCTGGATCGACCACCTGTATCAGCACCCCCTCGCGGCTTTCGTCTACACGGGCCAGTTCGTACTGGCGAGCGAACATCTCGTACAGGGTCTCTTGGTACTTGAAGTCGCGAAAGCGGCCGACATAGTCGGCGCCGCGCGAAGCGTCGTCGGCGCGTTCCAACTCGGACAGCTTGTCGCGCAGCGCCAGCAACGCCGACCGAGCCTGCTGCACCTCGGGAGCGTTGTCCGTCAGCCGGGTGGTCAGGATCTGAAGCCGCACCTCAGCTGCCGTGGTGTCGGCCTTGATTCGCGCGTACTGCTCGGCCGCGGCGCGCGGCTCGGCGCGCAGTGCGCCGGAGTCGAACCCGCTCGCCTGCAGCGCGCGCTGAGCTCGCGCCAGTTCGTCGCGCGTCTTCTCGAGATGTGTCTCGAAGAAGGCCCGCCGCTGCTGGGCCTCTGTCACGGCGAGCGTGGCGCTCAGCCTGCGCAGCTCCTCGACGTAGCGATTGGCCATCTCCGCGGCGCGCTGCGGATCAGTGTCCTCGACCTCGATGGCGATTAGCCCATCCTTCCTTCCCGCGGCGATGCGTGAGCGCGCACGCAGTACTCGGCGGGCCTCGAGACGGAGATCACTGCGATACAGCTTCACCAGATCGAAGTGATCGAGCATGCGCTCGGCGATGGTCTCACTCTCCAACAGGGCGACCAACTGGTCGGCCGGTGTGCGTGCAGTTACCGCCCCTCCGGCCAGCGCCCCGAGGTTGCCGAGCGCAGCCAAGGCGCTGGCGGCCGCGCTGCCTTGTGAAGCCGGTGCCAGGATCGACGTCCGAGCGGTGTAGAGGGGATCGATCAAGTAGGTGCCGCCCAGGGCGATCAACCCCGCCGAGAGCGGTGCCACGATAAGCGTGCGCCACCGCCCGGCGACCGCGACGAGGACATCGATCGGTGCAACGCCACGCGCATCCTCGCCATCTAGAGGCGCGACAGTGTCGTCAGTGCCTGCTGCAGCGCTCATCGCGTGGCGCTCACGATCCCCGCCACCCCCAGCCCGAACTGGAAGATGATCTGAGTCCAGTCCTTGGCCGCCTGAAGGAAGGTGGTCTTGTCCATCTCCTCTGGCACGAACACGGTGTCGCCCGGGTCGGCTCGCAGCGATGCCAGGCTCTCCTGGCTGCCGAACCAGCCGCGGCTCTGCCTGCCGCTGACGACGTTGCCGTTGGGGCGGATGACGAAGATGCTGCCTTCGTCGGCACCCTTGGTCGGCCCGCCCGCGAGCCGCAGGTAGTCGCCGATCGTGCGGCCGGGCGCGTGCAGGTAGGTGGCGGCGTTGAAGACGCTGCCGAACACGCCCACCGTGGTTGGTCGCGGCGGCACGAGCAGGCGGTCGCCGTCCTCGAGCGCGAGGTCGGGCAGGTCGGTGTCCTCGGGTCGCATCTGCAGCACGATGCGTCCGGTCGGCTTGAGCGCGCGCAGGCGCTCGACCAGTCGGCTCGTCGCCGCGACCTTCGCCGTCTGCGCGCTCGCGTCCTCGGCCGTGGCCACGCGCTGCGTGCCGGACGCTCTCGCGAGGTCGGTCTCCAGGTCGCGCAGCGCGCGGTCGTAGTTCTCCTGCTGCGTGCGCTGCACGCTCTCGCGCGTCAGTTCGGCGGCATAGAAGTAGGCTGCCGGTGTGTAGCCACCGGCGGCTCGGATGGCGTCGCGCAGCGAGCTGCCCGCCGGCAGGACGTAGTCGCCGGGCCGAGCCACTTCGCCCTCGACCTTGACTCGCTTGCTCTGCTGCTGTGACGGCAACACGGCATCGACCGCGCTGAAGGCCCGCAGCACGTCGCCGTTGGCCAGGGTGGTGGCGCCGTCTTGCGGAAGCGCCAGCTCAGTCACCCGCCCGAGGTTGCGCTCCCGAAGCCGTTCCACGGCGAGGCGGCCGCGGTCGGCCACCGCTGTGAACCCGCCGACCATGTGCAGCGCGTCGGCCACCGTCTCGCCGGACTTGAGCTCCAGCACGGCCGGCTTGTTCACGCTGCCGATGAAGCCGACCTGCGTGCCGACCGCGCCGACATGCACGACATCGCCTGCTTGGACGACGCGGTCCGCCGATCGGTCACCCTTGAGCAAGAGGTCATAAAGGTCGAATCGGCTGACCACCTCCGCCCCGCGGCGAAGCTCGATGTTGCGGAAGCTGCCTGCCGCCGAAGGTCCGCCGGCCTGCATCAGCGCACCGACGACACTGGACAGGCTGTTCAAGGTGTACGAGCCAGGCTTGACGACGAAGCCGGTGACGAAGACGCGGATGCCGCGCAGCGCACCCAGCGAGACGCTGCTCTGGAAGTTGCGGAACACCTGGGCCACGCGCCGGTTGATGAGCTCCGGCAGCTCGGACATGCGCACGCCCGACACCTGTACCGCGCCCACGCGGGGGATGCTGATGCGGCCCGAGCGGTCGACGATCAGTCGTAGATCGGCATCGACGGAGCCCCACAGCGTGAGCAGCACTTCGTCGCCTGGACCGATCAGGTAATCGTCCGGGACGAGCGGGCTGAGTTCCGCCGGTTCCGCGGAACGAACCTCCGCGAGCCGGGGCTCTGCAGACGGGAGCTCCCCGGGGCGGACCGGCTGCTCGAGTGGCCGGCTCGTCACCAGCTCGGCGCCGAACCGGCGAATGACGACGTCCGGGCCGGCCTGGAGCTGAACGAACCGCTCGAATTCGCCTTGAACGTAGCCGAGATCAACGGGCAGGAGTTCCCGGGGCGGCCTCGCGCCGCGAACCTGCTCGTTGGTTTGCGGCCCAATCGGCCCAGGTTGGCGCAGGCGCATGGGCCGCGTGGTCGAGGCGTCCTGGCCGGCCTCGGCCTGCGTGCCTGCAGCGGGTATGCCGGGGTTGAGCGTCGTCTGCGCGAGCGCACCCGCGGCGCTGGCGGCCAGCAAGGCCCAGGCCGCCAGCCGGCGCAGGCAAAGGGTGATCATGGACGAGCTCATCTCATCGGCGATTGGCCAGGGCTGGGCCGGCTGCGCCCGTCCGCCGGGCAACGGCAACGTCGGCTGCGTGCGGCGCCGGGGCGAGGCGCCACGGCCCCAAAAGGCTCGCGATTCTATCGGCCCCGCCTCGCGCCCCCGGGGCTGCGACCTAGAATCCGCGGATGCTCGCCTGGCTGACAGCCTTCACTTGTTCACTTGCCATCACGCTGCTGGTCGTGCACGCGACCAAGACGCGCGGTGCGCTGATGCTGGACAGCGACACGTCGGGCCCCCAGAAGTTCCACGCGCGTCCGGTGGCGCGGGTCGGGGGGCTGGGGATCTTCGGTGGGCTGCTGGTCGCTCTGGTGCCGCTGTGGCTGATTGGGCCGGCGGCGTTCAAGATGGCGGCCGCACTGCTGGTCTGCGGAGTGCCGGCCTTCGCGGCCGGGCTGATGGAGGACGTGACAAAGCGGGTTCGCCCGCTGCATCGCTTGCTGGCTGCGGCCGTATCGGCGCTGCTGGCCATATGGGTGCTGGACTCGGCGATCGTCCGCACCGACATCCCCGGGCTGGACTGGTTCGTCGCGCACGCGGCCGGCGCGACACTGCTCACGGTCTTCGCCGTGGCCGGCATCGCCAACTCGATCAACATCATCGACGGCTTCAACGGCCTCGCCTCGATGTGCGTGATGATCATGCTGGGGGCGCTGGCCTATGTCGCCTTCCAGGTGGGCGACCCGTTCGTCGGCACGCTGGCCCTGGCCGGGATCGGGGCGGTGCTCGGCTTCTTCCTCTGGAACTATCCGGCTGGTCTCATCTTCCTCGGCGACGGTGGTGCCTACTTCCTGGGCTTCTTCGTTGCCGAGATCTCCATCCTGCTGCTCGTGCGCAATCGCGAGGTCTCGCCGCTGTTCCCGCTGCTGGTGTGCATCTACCCGGTGTTCGAGACCCTGTTCTCCATCTACCGACGGCGGGTCCTCCGCGCGGTGCCACCGAGCATGCCTGACGGCATTCACCTGCATTCCCTGATCTACCGGCGCCTGATGCGCTGGGCGGTGGGTGACACCAGCGCCCGTGCGCTGACGCGCCGCAACTCGATGACTTCGCCGTTCCTGTGGCTGCTGTGCATGATCTCGGTCGTGCCGGCCGTGCTGTTCTGGGACAGCTCCGCCTGGAACGCCGTCTTCCTCGCTCTGTTCGCCATCCTCTACGTGGCCCTGTACTGGCGCATCGTGCGCTTCAAGGTGCCGCGCTGGATGAGGGCATTGGCCAGCCGACCGCCGGTGGTTGGTCACCACGAAGGACCCCGCGCCTGATGCACGCCGAGATTGCCGCGACCGCCGAGGCGCCGCCGGCCCCCCTCTTCAACACCCTCCCCCTCGACGCCCGCCTGCTGCGCGCCGTGGCCGAGTCCGGCTACGCCTCGATGACCCCCATCCAGGCGAAGGCGATCCCGGTCGTGCTCGCCGGCCGCGACGTGATGGGCGCGGCGCAGACGGGCACCGGCAAGACGGCCGCCTTCACGCTGCCGCTGCTGCAACGCATGATGCGGCACGAGAACACCAGCGTGTCGCCGGCGCGGCATCCGGTGCGCGCGCTCGTGCTGGCACCGACGCGCGAGCTGGCCGACCAGGTGGCCGCCAGCGTCAAGAAGTACGCGCAGCACACGCTGCTGCGTTCGGTGGTGGTGTTCGGCGGCGTGGACATGAAGCCGCAGACCGAGGAGCTGCGCAAGGGCGTCGAGGTGCTGATCGCCACGCCCGGGCGGCTGCTGGATCACATCGAGAGCAAGAACGCGGTGCTGAACCAGGTCGAGTACGTCGTGCTCGACGAGGCCGACCGCATGCTCGACATCGGCTTCCTGCCCGACCTGCAGCGCATCCTGTCCTACCTGCCGAAGGAGCGGCAGACGCTGCTGTTCTCGGCCACGTTCTCGCCCGAGATCCGCCGTCTGGCCGCGAGCTACCTGCAGGACCCGGTGACGGTGGAGGTGGCACGCCCGAATGCCACCGCCTCCACGGTGGAGCAGCGCTTCTACAGCGTCACCGACGACGACAAGCGCGCCGTCGTGCGGCAGCTGCTGCGCCAGCGCGGGCTGTCGCAGGCGCTCGTCTTCGTCAACTCCAAGCTGGGCGCGGCGCGCCTGGCGCGCTCGTTCGAGCGCGACGGCCTGAAGACGCAGGCCTTGCACGGCGACAAGAGCCAGGACGAGCGGCTGAAGGCGCTCGCGTCGTTCAAGCGCGGCGAGGTGGAGCTGCTGGTGGCCACCGACGTGGCGGCGCGCGGCCTGGACATCGCCGACCTGCCCGGCGTGTTCAACTTCGACGTGCCGTTCAACTCCGAGGACTACGTGCACCGCATCGGCCGCACCGGGCGCGCCGGTGCCTCGGGCCTGGCGATCACGCTCGTGACGCGCGACGACACGCGCATGATTGGCGAGATCGAGCGCCTCATCAAGAAGAAGATCGAGATCGAGCCGATCGAGCTGGAGGACGATCGCCCGCGGCGCCCGCGCCGGCGCACGTACGACGACGAACGCGAACCGGTGGCCGCCGAACCCGCGGCGCGAGGCGAAGTGCGCGCGGCCGAGCCGCCGCGTCGCGCCAGCGAGGCCGACCCGTTCTTCGACAAGCCCTACGAGCCGAGCGGCAGCGGCCAGGCGTCGTGGGAGAAGGGCGCGGCGACCGGCGGGGCCGGCGGCGCGGGCGCGCCAGCGCCGGCGCCGCGGCCGGGCCACCTGCCAAACATTCGCCCGAAGCGCAAGGTGGCTTCGCTGCTGGGCGGCGGGCGCAGCTGAGTCGCGCCGGCCTGCCGCCCGTCCCCGCGCGCCGGCAGCGGGGGAGCTCCATGCCCGACATCAAGCCTGAAGCAGGAACACTGCCGGCATGCGGTCGGAGAGGGCGCCGCCGGGCGGGCTGCGCCGCCACTCGGCAATGGTGGCCGTGCGGCTCCAGCCTTCGGGCAACGTGAGCCCGACGCTCACCGCCAGCTGCGTGGCCGGTGCCGCGCATTCGAGCACGGCAGCCAGCAGCGCGCCGTTGCGGTAGGGCGTCTCGATGAAGATCTGCGTCTCGTGGGCCTGCCGCGAACGGCTCTCCAGCTCGCGGATGCGCGTGCGGCGTGCCGCCGCGTCCTGCGGCAGGTAGCCGACGAAGGCGAAGCGCTGGCCGTGCAGGCCGCTGGCGGCCAGCGCCAGCATCAGCGAACTCGCGCCGGGCAGCGGCACGACGACGAGCCCAAGCGCGTGTGCAGCTGCCACCATCTCCGCGCCGGGGTCGGCCACGCCAGGCAGGCCTGCTTCGCTGAGCAGGCCCATGTCGTGGCCGGCCACCGCCGGCGCGAGCAGCTGCGCCGCGGGGCCGGCGCGGGCACCTCCGTGTTCGCCCGGGGTGCCGCGGCCACCCATGGCGCCGGTTCGCGCGGCCGCTGGCGCCACCGGCCGGCCCTTCGCTGCCCGCGGCAGCTCGGTGATGGACAGCGCCTGCAGCGGCTGCTGCAACGGCACCATCTCGTGCACGCGCTTGAGGAAGGCGCGTGCGGTCTTCGCGTCCTCGACGAGCCAGTGTTGCAGCCTGGCCGCGCGCTGCAGCACCGCCGTCGGCAGCACCGCGTCCAGCGGCTGCGGCGCGGCGCCGAGGTCCAGCGTGTTCGGCACGAGCCAGAGATGCCCGCGCGGCGTGACGGACGGCGGCGGGGGCGACGACGAGACCCCCGGTGCGGGCGGCGGCGGCGCGGCCGGCAGCATCAGGGCCGCAGCACGTCGATGCCCGCCGCGCGCAGCATGCGGCTGGTGCGGATCAGCGGCAGGCCGACGAGCGCGGTCGGGTCGTCGGACTCGATGGCCTCCAGCAGCGCGATGCCCAGGGTCTCGCACTTGGCGCTGCCGGCGCAGTCGTAGGGCTGTTCGGTGCGCAGGTAGTGCTCGATCTCGTCGGCGGCAAGCACGCGGAAGCGCACCACGACCGGGGCCGCGTCGTGCGCCTCGTAGCCGGTGTCGCGACGCAGCACGCACACCGAGGTGTGGAACACGGCGCGTCGGCCGCTCAGCCGGTGCAGCTGCTGCACGGCGCGCTCGTGCGTGCCGGGCTTGCCGAGCGCCTCGCCGTCGAGCTCGCACACCTGGTCGGAGCCGATGACGACGGCACCCGGGTGGCGCGCCGCCACGGCCTGCGCCTTGGCGCGGCTCAGGCGCCCGGCGAGCTCGGCCGGCCGTTCGCCGGGATGCGGTGTCTCGTCGACGCCGGGCGCGGCCACGTCGAACACCAGCCGCAGCCGCCCGAGCAACTCGCGCCGGTACGGCGACGTCGAGGCCAGGATCAGCGGCGGCCGCGCCGCGTGGGTACGCGTCGCCGCGCCGGCGGCAGACGTGGCGGGTCCGACAGGGGCGGCGGGGGCAGGGGCCGGCATGCCGGGCATTGTTTCATCACGCCTACACTCCCCCGCATCATGGCGCGTTCGTCACGCCGTACCCATGCCCCGCTGGCGCTCGACGTGGCCGCCTTCTGCCGCGAAGGGGCGCACTTGCACGGGCGCTGGGCCCTCGCGGAGCTGCCCAGGCTCGCCGAGAGCGTGCTGCGATCGGCCGATGGCGCTCCGTTACCTGCGCCGGCCGGTGCCAACGGCGACGCGGCGGCAGACGATGGGGTCGTTTGGAGCGCCGGTGGCACGACGCTGCGCCTGGCCGGCGGTGTGGAGCATTGCGCCATCGATCTGGACCTGCACGCAATCGTCGGCCTCGAGTGCCAGCGCTGCCTGCAGCCGATGGCCGTGCCCCTCGTGGTGCAGCGCCGCATCCGCTTCGTCGACGACGAGGAAGAGGCGGCGCGCCTGGACGAGGAACTGGAGGACGACGTGCTGGCGATGCCGTCGCGCCTGGACCTGCGCGCGCTCGTGGAGGACGAGTTGCTGCTGGCGATGCCGCTCGTGCCCAGGCACGAAGCCTGCCCGCAGCCGCCCGCCGCGCTGCAGGCCGAGGGCGGCGCGGCGCCCGGGGCGGTACCGCGGGGAGCGGGCGACGACGCGTCCCCGGCGCCACACCCGTTCGCAGCGCTGCGGGCTCTGCGTCGACCCAAGCCAACCGAGGGCTGAGCCGCGGCGCGCTCCGGCGGTGACGGTGCTGCCGGTTGCCACCGGTCCCGGCCCGCGGGCGCGCTGGCCCCGGTGGTACACTCCGCAGCTTCGCGCCCGGCCGTCCACGTGCCCCATGGCCGGCCGCGGGCAAGATCGCCCCGGCTGCGCAACGCAGCAGGCCTTCGGCAATGCAGGGGCACCGACCTGACCTTCCCTCGTGCGCCGGGACGCGCCGCGCCCGTCGGTGGATGCCGGGCCGGCCGGAGAAGGGCGGAGAAGGGTCCCAGCGACCCGCCCGCCACGCCCGACGGCCTTCGCGCGTCACCGCTCCCCAGGAGATTCTCGAAATGGCTGTTCAGCAGAACAAGAAGTCGCCCTCCAAGCGCGGCATGCATCGCTCGCACAACGCGCTGGCCACGCCCGGCACGGCCGTGGAGCCGACCACCGGCGAGGTGCATCTGCGCCACCACATCTCGCCCACCGGCTTCTACCGCGGGCGCAAGGTCCTGAAGACGAAGGCCGACGCCTGACGCGGCAACGCGTCCGCCCGGCTCTGGCGCACTGACCCGGGCCGGGCCCGCCTGCCCCAAGCCCCGTGCACCCGCACCACTCACCTGCACCGCTGGCCACGGTGCGCGTTGCCGTGGACTGCATGGGCGGCGACCACGGCCCGGCGGTCACGCTGCCGGCCTGCCGTGCGTTCCTCGACAAGCACCCCGCTGCGGAACTGCTGCTCGTCGGCACCGAGGCCGCGCTGGCCGCGGCCGCCGCGTGGCCGCGCTGCCGGGTGGTCGCCGCGTCCGAGGTCGTGGCGATGGACGACCCCGTCGAGGTCGCGCTGCGCAAGAAGCGCGACTCGTCGATGCGCGTGGCAATCGCCCAGCTCAAGCCGGCCGGCGAAGGCAGCCCCGCGGCCGACGCCTGCGTCTCGGCCGGCAACACCGGTGCGTTGATGGCCGTGGCGCGCTACGTGCTGAAGACGCACGAGGGCATCGACCGCCCGGCCATCGCCACCGTGATGCCGAACCGCCGGGACAGCTTCACCACCGTGCTCGACCTCGGAGCCAACGTCGACTGCACGCCCGAGCACCTGCTGCAGTTCGCGGTGATGGGCAGCGCGCTCGTCTCGGCCGTCGACGGCAAGGAGGAGCCGACGGTGGGCCTGCTCAACATCGGCGAGGAGGCCATCAAGGGCAGCGAAACCATCAAGCGCGCCGGCGAGCTGCTGCGCGCCGCCGGCGCGGCCGGCCACATCAACTTCTTCGGCAACGTCGAGGGCAACGACATCTTCAAGGGCACGGTGGACATCGTCGTCTGCGACGGCTTCGTGGGCAACGTGCTGCTGAAGACGAGCGAGGGCCTGGCGTCGATGCTGACCGAGTTCATCCGCGAGGAGTTCACTCGCTCGGTGTGGACCAAGCTCGCGGCGCTCGTGGCGCTGCCGGTGCTCAAGCACTTCAAGACCCGCGTCGATCCGCGCCGCTACAACGGCGCGGCGCTGCTGGGGCTGCGCGGGCTCGTCTTCAAGAGCCACGGCTCGGCCGATGCCTACGCCTTCGAGAGTGCGCTCGCCCGGGCTTATGATGCCGCGCGCAACCGGTTGCTGGCCCGCGTGCACGACCGCATCGGCCCCGTGCTCGCGGCTCTGCCCTCCGGGGCCGTTGCGCCCGAGCAAGCCGCATGACCGCCCCTTCATCCGTGCCGTCCTCCACTGCGGCGCGCTCGCACGGCGCGCCGGCCGTGACCGGAGCGCGCTTCTCGCGCATCACCGGCACCGGCAGCTACCTGCCGCCGCGGCGGCTGACGAACCACGACATGGTGGCGATGCTCGCGGCGCGCGGCATCGAGACGAGCGACGAGTGGATCGTCGAGCGCACGGGCATCCGCGCCCGTCACTTCGCCGACGACGGCGTCAACGCCAGCGACCTGGCGTTGCCCGCCGCCCGCGATGCGCTCGAATCGGCCGGCCGCAAGCCGAGCGACGTCGACCTCATCATCGTCGCCACGTCGACGCCGGACATGGTGTTCCCGTCCACGGCGTCGATCCTGCAGCACAAGCTCGGCGTGCACGGCTGCGCGGCGTTCGACCTGCAGGCGGTGTGCTCGGGCTTCGTCTACGCGCTCACCGTGGCCGACGCGATGGTGCGTGCCGGCAGCGCCCGCTGCGCCCTCGTCGTCGGAGCCGAGGTGTTCTCGCGCATCCTCGACTTCAACGACCGCACGACCTGTGTGCTCTTCGGCGACGGTGCAGGAGCCGTGGTCGTGGAAGCGAGCTCGTCGCCTGGCATCCTCGCCGCCGACCTGCATGCCGACGGGCGGCACCTGGGCATCCTGTGCACGCCGGGCACCGTGGCCGGCGGCCAGGTCAGCGGCACGCCGCTGCTGAAGATGGACGGCCCGGCCGTGTTCAAGCTCGCCGTCGGCGTGCTCGAAAGCGCGGCGCGTGCCGTGCTGGAGAAGGCCGGGCGCACCGAGGCCGACCTCGACTGGCTGATTCCTCACCAGGCCAACATCCGCATCATGCAGGGCACGGCGCGCAAGCTGAAGCTGCCGCTTGAGAAGCTCGTGGCCACCGTCGACGAGCACGGCAACACCTCGGCCGCATCGGTGCCGCTGGCGCTGGACGTGGCGGTGAAGAGCGGCCGTCTCAGGCGCGGCGACACCGTCATGCTCGAGGGCGTGGGCGGCGGGTTCACCTGGGGTGCGGTGCTGTTCGACTACTGAGAAGCTGTGAACGAACCCTCCACGCCCGCTCGTCACGCCAAACGACGCCCGCTCGTCGTTGCAAATGCTCGCCATAGCCCGAGCTATGGCTGCGCTTTGCGCCTAGATCGGGCGCCGTTTGGCGTGCCGCTCGGGCGCGGCCGGTTCATTCACAGCTTCTGAGCGCAGGCGAGCCTGCGCTCTCGACTCGTCATGAAGCCATTCGCAGTCGTCTTCCCGGGCCAGGGTTCGCAGTCGGTGGGCATGCTCGACGCCTGGGGCGACCATCCGGCGGTCCGGCGCACGCTCGAGGAGGCGTCGGCGGCGCTGTCGGAGGATGTCGCCCGCCTCATCCACGAAGGCCCGAAGGAGGCGCTCGAGCTCACCACGAACACGCAGCCGGTGATGTTGACGGCGGGCATCGCCTGCCTGAACGCCTGGCGCGCCGAAGGGGGCCCGGAGCCCGCCGCGGTGGCGGGGCACTCGCTGGGCGAGTACGCGGCACTCGTCGCCGCCGGCGCGCTCACGCTGGCCGATGCGCTGCCGCTCGTGCGCTACCGTGCGCAGGCGATGCAGGAGGCGGTGCCCGTCGGGGCCGGCGCGATGGCCGCCATCCTCGGCCTCGATGCCGCCGTGGTGAACACGGTGTGTGACACGGTCGCCGCGGAAACCGGTGCGGTCGTTTCACCGGCGAACTTCAACGACCCGAAGCAGACGGTGATCGCCGGTGCCAAGGCCGCCGTCGACGCCGCCTGCGAGAAGCTGAAGGCGGCGGGCGCGAAGCGGGCGCTGCCGCTGCCGGTGTCGGCACCGTTCCACTGCGCGCTGATGAAGCCGGCCGCCGAACGGTTGCGCGAGCGGCTTGCCATGGTCGCCTTTGCCGCGCCGCGCCTCCCGGTGATCAACAACATCGACGTCGCCGTGCAGGCGGATCCGGCGGCCATCCGTGACGCGCTGTACCGCCAGGCCTTCGGCCCGGTGCGCTGGGTGGAGGTGGTGCAGGCGCTGGCCGGCCGCGGCCTGTCGCACGTCATCGAATGCGGGCCCGGCAAGGTGCTGGCCGGCCTCGTGAAGCGCATCGACGGCACGCTCGCCTCGGGCACGGTGCACGACCCGGCGAGCCTGGCCGAACTGAAAGGGGCGCTGCAATGAACGCCATGGGCAGCCCCGCGGCGGGCCACGGCCAGGTGGCGCTGGTCACGGGCGCGTCGCGCGGCATCGGCCGCGCCATTGCGCTGGCGCTGGCCGGCGCCGGTTTCCGCGTCACGGGCACGGCCACCAGCGAAGCCGGCGCGGCCGGCATCCACGATGCACTGGCTTCGTTCCCCGGCTGCGGCGGCATCGTGCTGAACGTCAACGACGCACCCGCCTGTGACGCCGCGATCGAGAAGCTGGTGAAGGAACAGGGCGGGCTGCACGTGCTCGTCAACAACGCCGGCGTCACGCGCGACACGCTGGCGATGCGCATGAAGGACGAGGACTGGGACGCGGTGCTCGACACCAACCTCAAGGCCGTGTTCCGCCTGTGCCGCGCCGCGATGCGGCCGATGATGAAGCAGCGCTTCGGGCGCATCGTCAACATCACCTCGGTCGTCGGTGCCAGCGGCAACGCCGGCCAGGCCAACTACGCCGCCGCCAAGGCAGGGCTGGCGGGCATGACGCGTGCGCTGGCGCGCGAGCTCGGCAGCCGCAACATCACCGTCAACTGCGTCGCGCCGGGCTTCATCGCCACCGACATGACGTCAGAACTTCCCGAGGCGCAGAAGGCGGCGCTGCTGGCGCAGATCCCGCTCGGCCGACTTGGCCAGGCCGACGAGGTCGCGCATGCGGTGGCCTTCCTTGCCTCCCCGCTGGCCGGCTACATCACCGGTGCCGAGCTGCACGTCAACGGCGGCATGTACATGAGCTGAGCCCCGGGTGCCGGAGGGGGCGGGCCCGCAGGGCGTCCCCGGTAGAATCCGCGCCTGTTTTTCCGCACCCCCTCCTGGAGGAGTCATGAGCGATATCGAAGCGCGAGTCAAGAAGATCATCGCCGAGCAGCTTGGCGTGCCGGAGTCCGACGTGACCAACGAGAAGGCCTTCGTCGCCGACCTCGGGGCCGACTCGCTGGACACGGTGGAGCTCGTGATGGCGCTCGAGGACGAGTTCGGCATCGAGATTCCCGACGAGGAAGCCGAGAAGATCACCACCGTGCAGCTGGCCATCGACTACGCGGTGAGCCACCAGAAGAGCTGATGAACCGAGGGGCCCGTCCGATCACGTGCGCCATGCGCATCGCGAGGGTGCCGCGATGAGTGGCCGCCGCCGGGTCGTCGTCACGGGCCTCGGGCTGGTGTGCCCGGTGGGCAACAACGTGGCCGAGGGCTGGGCCAATCTCGTCGCCGGCCGCCCGGGCATCGCGCCGATCACGAAGTTCGACGCAACGGCGTTCGCCTGCCGCTTCGCCGGCGAGGTCAAGGGCTTCGACGTCGAGCAGTACCTGCCGGCGAAGGAAGCCCGGCACATGGACACCTTCATCCAGTACGGGCTGGCCGCTTCGATCCAGGCCGTGCAGGACGCGGGCCTGCCGACGAACGACGCGCTCACCGAGGCGCAGGCCGAGCGCATCGGCTGCCTCGTCGGCTCGGGCATCGGCGGGCTGCCGCTGATCGAGGCCACGCACAAGGAATACAGCGAACGCGGGCCGCGACGCATCTCGCCGTTCTTCGTGCCGGCGGCGATCATCAACATGATCAGCGGCCACGTGTCGATCCGCTACGGCTTCACGGGGCCGAACCTGGCCATCGTCACCGCCTGCACGACGGGTTTGCACTGCATCGGCGACGCCGGCCGGCTCATCGAGTACGGCGATGCCGACGTCATGGTTGCCGGCGGTGCCGAGGCGACGATCTCGCCGCTCGGCGTCGGTGGCTTCGCCGCCGCGCGGGCGCTGTCCACGCGCAACGACAGCCCGGCCACCGCGTCACGGCCCTGGGACAAGGAACGCGACGGCTTCGTGCTCGGCGAAGGCGCGGGCGTGCTCGTGCTCGAGGAGTACGAGCATGCGAAGAAGCGCGGCGCGAAGATCTACTGCGAGCTCGCCGGCTACGGCATGGGGGCCGATGCCTTCCACATGACGGCGCCGAACGTCGACGGCCCGAAGCGGGCCATGATGGCGGCGTTGCGCAATGCCGGCGTCACGGCGGGCGACGTGCAGTACCTGAACGCGCACGGCACGTCCACGCCGCTGGGCGACGTGAACGAGACCAACGCCATCAAGCTCGCCTTCGGCGAGCACGCCCGGAAGCTGGTCGTCAACTCGACCAAGTCGATGACCGGCCACCTGCTGGGCGGCGCGGGCGGCATCGAGTCGGTGTTCACGGCGCTCGCCGTGCACCACCAAGTGTCGCCGCCGACCATCAACCTCGTGAACCCCGACCCGGAGTGCGACCTCGACTACTGCGCGAACGAAGCGCGCCCCATGCGCATCGACGTGGCAGTGAAGAACAACTTCGGTTTCGGCGGCACCAACGGCACGCTGGTCTTCCGGCGCGCCTGAGCGGCGCCCGGCGCGATGCGGCCCGCGCCGCTGCTTGCGCTGCGGTGTCCGCCGAGCCGCTCCTGGCAGGTCCTGTGCATGGCCCTCGGGTCGATCGCCGGTGCGGCCTTCGCAGGCTGGGCGGCCGGCCATCTGGAACTCGCGCCGAGTGCGACCGGCGTGGCGCTCGTCGCCGGCGTGGCGGCGGGACTGCTCTACGGGCGCACGGCAGCCGGCCCGGCGCGCGCCACCGACTTGGCCTGGGACGGCGAGGCCTGGCGTGTCGACGGTGAAGCCGGGACGCTGCAGGTGATGCTCGACCTCGACCGGTGGCTGCTCCTGCGCTGGCGTGCGGGCGGAGGCGCCGGGCGGCCGCATCGGCGCTGGGTGGTGGTGTGCCGCTCCGGGCAGGCTGCGGGGGACGTGCACGCGCTGCGCGCGGCGCTATATTCCCGGCCGCCCGAACCCACCCCCGAGCCGCCTCACGTCCGCGCCCCGGACCGGGCCGACCCCTGATGTCCGACGCGGATGCCGATGCCCTGCTCGTCGAGCGTGCCAAGCGCGGCGACACGCGCGCCTTCGAGATGCTGGTGGTCAAGTACCAGCGCCGCATCGAGCGGCTGGTGGGCCGCATGGTGCGCGACGCCGACCAGGTGCAGGACATCGCCCAGGAGAGCTTCATCCGTGCCTACCGCGCCCTGCCGCAGTTCCGGGGGGAGAGTGCCTTCTACACCTGGCTGTACCGGATCGCCGTCAACACCGCCAAGAAGGCGCTCGTCGAGCAGAAGCGCGACCTCCTCGTGCCCGAGTCGACTCTCGGTTCGGGGGATGACGGCGACGAAACTTCGCGCGCCGAGAACGAACTAAGCGACGGCGAAACCCCCGAGGCCGTGCTGGCCAGCAAGGAGATCGCCGCCGCCGTGAACGCTGCCATCGAGGCGCTGTCCGAGGACCTGCGGCAGGCGATCACCCTGCGCGAGATCGAAGGCCTCAGCTACGAAGAGATCGCCGACGTCATGAACTGCCCGATCGGTACGGTGCGCTCGCGCATCTTCCGCGCCCGCGAAGCCATCGCCGCTCGCCTGCGGCCGTTGCTGGACACGCGCGACGGCCGGCGCTGGTGAGGCCGCCTGCGCAGTTCATCCCACTCCGAGCCAAGAAGCAGAGCACTGCCATGACTTCCCCCTCACCCCAGTCCCCGGGCCACGAAGATGCCGGCGCCGGGTCGGCGCCGCGCCAGTGGATGTCGGCGCTTGCCGACGGCCAGAGCGACGCACTGGCGCATGCGGCGCGGGCCTGGCGCGACGACGAGGACGCGCGGGCGTCCTGGCACATGTACCACCTGATCGGCGACGTCATGCGCTCCGACGAGCTGGCCTCGTCGGCAACGCGTGACGCGGCCTTCGTGGCCGCACTGCGGGTGCGCCTCGCCGGCGAGCCCGTGCCGCTCGGCCCGGCCCCGTCCACCGCGGCGCGGCCGCTGATCAGGCGTCTGGGCTGGCGTGCGCCGGCGGCGATGGCTGCCGGCGTCGCGGCGGTCGCGGCAGCGCTGGTGCTGATGCGTCCCGAGGCGCCGGGCAGTTCCGTCGGCGGTCCGCAGCTGGCCGGGGCGGATGCGGCCGGCCGCGCGGCCTCGACGGCCGGAGACGGCGTGCGCGCAGTCGCCAATTCGCACCCGTCGGCCGGCGGCCCGCTCGTGGCGGAGGGGCGCATGATCCGCGACGCGCGGCTGGATGCCTACCTGCGTGCGCACCAGGCGGCGCGCGGTGTCGCCCCGGCCGCGTTGCCCGGCGGCGGCATGCGCAATGCGGAGATCGTCGTCGTGCCGGTGCCCTCCGTGCTGCAGGTGGCGCCGGCAGGGTCCGGGCCGCGCTGATGTCGCCCGGACGAGCCTGTCCCTGGCTCCTGTGCACGGCCCTGTGGGCCGGCTTCCTGCCGGTTGCGGCGGCCGGGGAGCAGGACGCGCGGGCCTGGCTGGCCCGCATCCAGGCTGCCGCCACCGGCATCAACTATCAAGGCACGCTGGTCTTCAGCGCCGGCGGGGAGATGTCCAGCTCGCGCGTCTGGCACTACCGCGTGGGCGAGGACACCTACGAGCGCCTGGAGGCGCAGGACGGGCGCCAGCAGCGCATCTACCGCCACAACGACCAGGTCCGCACGGTGTGGCCGCAGTCGGCGACGGCCGTGATCGAGAAGCGCGAGACGCTCGCCGCCTGGTCGACCACGCCGCTGGCCGTGGACCCGCGCGCCGCCGACAACTACGACATCCGGCACGAAGGCACGGCACGTGTCGCCGGGCGCGAGGCGGCGATGCTCGTGCTGACGCCGCGCGACAGGCTGCGCTTCATGCAGCGCCTGTGGGCCGACCGCGCGACGGGCCTGATGCTGCGCGCCGACGTCGTCGCGCACGACGGCACCCTGGTCGAGAGTTCCGCCTTCAGTGCCGTCGAGCTCGAAGTGAAGGCGCAGCCCCAGGCGGTGCTGCAGGCCATGCGGCAGGACGCCGGCCTGCGCATCGTGCGGCCGCAGCAGCGTCGCACGACGCTCGAGGCCGAGGGCTGGGCCCTGGCGCGTCCGGTGGCGGGCTTCGGGCTGGCGGGCTGCGTGCTCCGTGGCCTGGAGCCTGGTGCGGGCGACGCGCCGATGCTGCAGGCTGTCTTCTCCGACGGCGTGACGCACGTTTCAGTGTTCGTGGAGCGCTTCAGCCCCGAACGCCATCGTTCCGAGGTCCAGGCGCGGCGCGGGGCCACCGGCACGGCCATGCGGCGCCTGGGCGAGCACTGGATCACGGTCGTGGGCGACGTGCCGCCAGCGACGCTGAAACACTTCTCCCAGGCACTCGAACGTCGGCCGTGAAGCCGCCGTTGCGCCAGCTGGGATGCCCGTCAACCGCCTGTCTCCCGTCCCCACCGTTGCAGACCACGCCATGAACAGCTCGATCCACGTCGCCCAGGCGAACCGCGCCTCCGCCCCGCCAGCCGCCCTGACCACCGGGCCGCGCCGCCTCGGCCGGCGCCTCGTCGTCGCGTTCGCCGGCGCGGCGCTCGCGCTGGCCGTGGCCGGCACGGCGCTCTCGCCGGCGCCGGTCCACGCGCAATCGATTGCCCAGCTGCCGGACTTCGCCGACCTGGCCGAGCGCATCAGTCCCAGCGTGGTGAACATCCGCACCACCGAGCGCAGCCGCGTGGCCTCCGGCGCCGAGGGCGACCCGAGCGTCGAGGAGTTCTTCCGCCGCTTCGGCATCCCGCTGCCCGGCCGGCCCGACCCGCGACGCGGCCCGCGCGGCGGCGACGACGACTCCGCGCCGCAGCAGCGCGGCGTCGGTTCGGGCTTCGTGATCTCGCCCGACGGCTTCATCATGACCAACGCCCACGTCGTCGAAGGTGCCGACGAGGTCGTCGTCACCTTCACCGACAAGCGCGAGCTGAAGGCCAAGGTCGTCGGCACGCCCGATCGCCGCACCGATGTCGCGGTGATCAAGGTCGAGGCTTCCGGCCTGCCCGCCGTGCGCATCGGCGACGTGAACAAGCTGCGTGTCGGCGAGTGGGTGATGGCCATCGGATCGCCGTTCGGGCTGGACAACACCGTCACCGCCGGCATCGTGAGCGCCAAGCAGCGCGACACCGGCGAGTACCTGCCGTTCATCCAGACCGACGTCGCCATCAACCCCGGCAACTCCGGCGGGCCGCTGCTGAACCTGCGTGGCGAGGTGGTCGGCATCAACTCGCAGATCTACAGCCGCAGCGGCGGCTTCATGGGCATCAGCTTCGCCATTCCGATCGACGAGGCGATGCGCGTGGCCGAGCAGCTGCGCACGCACGGCCGTGTCGTGCGCGGCCGCATCGGCGTGCAGATCGCGCCGGTGACGAAGGAGGTGGCGGAGTCCATCGGCCTCGGCCAGCCGCGCGGCGCGCTGGTGCAGAGCGTCGAGAAGGACGGCCCGGCCGACAAGGGCGGCGTCGAAGCCGGCGACATCATCGTGCGCGTGGATGGCCGGGTGGTCGAGAAGTCCGGCGACCTGCCGCGCATCATCGGCGGCACCAAGCCGGGGTCGCGCAGCACGCTGCAGGTCTATCGCCGCGGCAACACGCGCGACGTGGTCGTGACGGTGGCCGAGTTCGAGCCCGATCGCAGCGCGCGGCGACCGACTTCGCTGGAGCCGGGCGCCGGACCCCAGACCTCCAGGAGTGTTCTCGGCGTCACCGTGACCGACCTGACCGACGCCCAGAAGCGCGACCTGCGCGTGCGCGGCGGCGTGCGCGTGGATGCCGTCGAAGGCCCCGCGGCACGTGCCGGCCTGCGCGAGGGCGACGTCATCCTCTCGGTCGACAACACCGAAGTCAGCGACACGAAGCAGTTCGCCAGCATCGTCAGCAAGGTCGAGCGCTCGCGCGCCGTCAGCGTGCTGGTGCGTCGTGGCGAGTGGGTCAACTACCTCGTGATCCGTCCGAGTCGCTGAGTGCGGTCTGGCGGGGCGGCTCGCGCCGCCCTGCTGGCTCCGCGGCGCCGGCCCGGCTGGCGGGCGGGCTCGTCCCGGATCCGGCGATCGAGCCGGCGCAAGTTGAGCGCCGAGCCGGGTCTTTCTGCATTGCGGAAGGATGACCGGCCGCCTTGGCTGCCGCCTCAGTCCCTGTTCAAGGACCGGTTTCGGTCGCTTTGGTTAGCGGTTGGTCACTTCATTTCGGCGGCGGGAGCATTGCCGCGAGCGCTGTCTAGAATTTCGATCCAGATGACCGACTTTGGGCGCTTTCCGGCCGACAAATGCCCGCCGGCGGTCTGCGCGGTACAGGCCCCGGGTGGCCACGAAGGCCTGTGGACAAACTGTGCATGAATGGCCGATGTCGGATCGCCGCAACGGCCGGAAATCAAGCACTGGCGCGGGTTCCGGCGAGGTCCTTTGGAATAGAATGGCAGCCCAACAAGCAGTTGCCAAACGTTCTGTTGGAAGGCGCGTCTCGCACTTGGACGCGCCTTTTTTTTGCCGCGAGTCGCGCCCGCGCGATGGGCGCCGTTCGCTTCATCGACAAGCGCGGGCGACCCGTCGGAAGCGTCCGTTCATGCGTCGAAGGCGTCCGCTCACCCGCGCGAAGCGCGGCAGCCGCGCCACGTGCATTCAAACTCGCGCCGCGTGAGCGGGCCGCCGAAGCCACCCACCGAGCCCGATGAACCTGATCCGCAACTTTTCCATCATCGCCCACATCGACCACGGCAAGAGCACGCTGGCCGACCGGCTGATCCAGCGCTGTGGCGGCCTCACCGAGCGCGAGATGGAGGAGCAGGTGCTCGACTCGATGGACATCGAGCGTGAACGCGGCATCACCATCAAGGCGCAGACGGCGGCCCTGACCTACACGGCGCGCGACGGGCAGGCGTACCTGCTCAACCTGATCGACACGCCGGGTCACGTCGACTTCAGCTACGAGGTCAGCCGCTCGCTCTCGGCCTGCGAGGGCGCGCTGCTGGTGGTGGACGCCAGCCAGGGCGTGGAGGCGCAGACGGTGGCCAACTGCTACACCGCGCTCGATCTCGGCGTCGAAGTCGTGCCGGTGCTGAACAAGATGGACCTCCCGCAGGCCGACCCCGAGGAGGCCCAGCGCGAGATCGAGGACGTGATCGGCATCGATGCCGCCGAGGCGATTCCCTGCTCGGCCAAGACCGGCATGGGCATCGACGAGATCCTGGAGGCGGTCATCCACCGGATGCCGGCGCCCCGCGGCAACCCCGAGGGGCCGCCGCGGGCGATGATCATCGACAGCTGGTTCGACAACTACGTCGGTGTCGTCATGCTGGTGCGGGTGGTCGACGGCGTGCTGCGCAAGGGCGACCGCATCCGCCTGATGGCGACGAACGCCGTCTATCCGCTGGAGCAGATCGGCGTCTTCACGCCCAAGAGCGTGCAGCGCGACGAGCTCGGCGCCGGCGAGGTCGGCTTCCTCGTCGCCGGCATCAAGGAGCTGCAGGCGGCCAAGGTCGGCGACACCGTCACGCTGGAGAAGAAGCTGCCGAACAACGCCGGCCCGGCGAGCGAGCCGCTGCCCGGCTTCAAGGAGATCAAGCCGCAGGTCTTCGCCGGCCTGTACCCCACCGAGGCGAGCGAGTACGACTCGCTGCGCGACGCGCTCGAGAAGCTCAAGCTCAACGACTCGAGCCTGCGCTACGAGCCCGAGGTGAGCCAGGCGCTCGGCTTCGGCTTCCGCTGCGGCTTCCTGGGGCTGCTGCACATGGAGATCGTGCAGGAGCGGCTGGAGCGCGAGTTCGACCAGGACCTCGTGACCACGGCGCCTTCCGTGGTCTACGAAGTCGAGCTGAACGACGGCAGCGTGCAGCTGGTGGAGAACCCGAGCCGCATGCCCGACCCCGGGCGCATCCGCGAGATCCGCGAGCCGATCGTCACGGTGCAGCTGTACATGCCGCAGGACTGCGTCGGCCCGGTGATGACGCTGGCGAACCAGAAGCGCGGCGTGCAGCTGAACATGGCCTACCACGGCAAGCAGGTGCACCTGACCTACGAGCTGCCGCTGGCCGAGATCGTGCTGGACTTCTTCGACAAGCTGAAGAGCGTCTCGCGCGGCTATGCCAGCATGGACTACGAGTTCAAGGAGTACCGCGCGGCCGACGTCGTGAAGGTCGACCTTCTGATCAACGGCGACCGCGTCGACCCGCTGGCGATGATCGTGCACCGCGCGCAGAGCCAGTACCGCGGCCGCGCCGTGGCGGCCAAGATGCGCGAGCAGATCCCGCGCCAGATGTACGACGTGGCCATCCAGGCGGCCATCGGCGCCAACATCATCGCGCGGGAGAACATCAAGGCGCTGCGCAAGAACGTGCTGGCAAAATGTTATGGGGGTGACATCACCCGCAAGCGCAAGCTGCTCGAGAAGCAGAAGGCCGGCAAGAAGCGCATGAAGCAGATCGGCACCGTCGAGGTGCCGCAGGAGGCGTTCCTCGCCATCCTGCAGGTCGAGGACTGAAGAACAACACCGCGGGCACGCCTGAATCCACCCATGATGAGTTCCCTCACCGGCGCGCTGTACGGCGTGCTCGTCGTCTACCTCGGCGGCTGGTTCGTCGGCGCCTGGACCGGCAACTTCTCGCTGCTGCTGTTCGTGCTCACCGTCGTCACGCTGGCCTACTGGCTGGCCGAGCGGTTCCACTTCAGGCCGGCCCGCGTGGCCGCGGCCGCGAACCTCGAGCAGCAGCATGCGGCGCGCCGCGCCGAGCTCGCCCGCCAGGGCATCGAGAAGGTCGACGGCGACGTGCAGGAGGCGCGCCACAAGCTGCTGATGCAGCCTTGGTGGCTGGACTGGACGGCGGGCCTGTTCCCGGTGATCCTCATCGTCTTCCTGCTGCGCTCGTTCCTGTTCGAACCCTTCAAGATCCCTTCCGGCTCGATGGTGCCCACCCTCGTCGTCGGCGACCTCATCCTGGTCAACAAGTACCACTACGGCATCCGCCTGCCGGTCATCAACCGGAAGGTCGTCGACAACAACCCGGTGAAGCGCGGCGACGTCATCGTCTTCCGCTACCCGCCGGAGCCGTGGGTGGACTACATCAAGCGAGTCGTGGCGCTGCCCGGCGACGAGGTGGCCTACCTCGACCAGAGGCTCATCATCAATGGCCAGCCGGTGCCGCTCGTGGCCAAGGGCGAGCACTACGACGACGAGAGCCTGAGCTACGCGCCGCAGTTCGCCGAGAAGCTGGGCGACGTCGAGCACCTGATCCGCGTCGACCCCAAGCGGCTCGGCGGCTACGGCCCGTTCCCGAAGCGCTTCCCGTACGCCGACAACTGTCGCTACGCACCCGAAGGCATCACCTGCAAGGTGCCGCCCGGGCATTACTTCGTCATGGGCGACAACCGCGACAATTCGATGGATTCACGGTTCTGGGGCTTCGTTCCCGACCAGAATCTCGTCGGCAAGGCATTCTTCGTCTGGATGAACTTCGGCAATCTCTCCCGCATCGGCGCCTTCCACTGAGAGCCCGCAAGGCATGAGGCGCGCCGCCCGGGTCCACAAGAGGCACGTGCGAAAGCCATGAAGCAATCGTCATCGAGGGGGCGCCGCGCGCAGCGCGGCATCACGCTGTTCGGGCTGATGTTCTGGGGCATCGTCATCGGCTTTCTCGGCTACCTGCTGGTGCGAACGCTGCCCACCGTCAACGAGTACATGACGATCCAGCGCGCCGTCACCAAGATCGCCGCGACCAGCCCGTCCACCGTGGCCGAGGCGCGCGCTGCCTTCGACCGGCAAAAGGACATCGAGTACGCGATCAGCTCGATCAGCGGCAAGGACCTCTCCATCACGAAGGAGAACGACCGCGTCGTCATCGGCTTCGCCTACGACAAGGAAGTGCCGATCGCCGGCCCCGTGTACCTGCTGATCAAGTACGAGGGGCGTTCCCAGGTCCAGTCGCGCTGAGGCCGCACGGCCGCGGCGCCGCCCCCGATGCCTGCCCAACCGCCGCCCGCCCACCTGCCGCCGCTGCTAGCGCTGCAGCGTCGCCTCGGCTACCAGTTCGAGAACGAAGCGCTGCTCCAGCGCGCGCTCACGCACCGCAGCTTCGGCGCGGCGCACAACGAGCGGCTCGAGTTCCTCGGTGACGCGGTGCTGAGCCTGGCGACGTCGCGCCTGCTCTACGACCGCTTCGGCGACAGCGACGAGGGTGACCTGACGCGCGTGCGTGCGCACCTCGTGCGCGAGGACAGCCTGCACCGCGCCGCACTCGCGCTCGGCCTGCCCGAGGTGCTGCGTCTTTCCGAAGGTGAAGCGCGCGGCGGCGGCGCGCAGCGGGCGTCCATCCTCGCCGATGCACTCGAAGCGGTCATCGGCGCCGTCTTCCTCGAGCGCGGCTACGAGGCCGCCTTCGCCGTCGTGCAGCGGCTGTTCGGCGAGGTCATCCAGGCGACCGAGGCCGAGTCCTGGAGCAAGGACGCCAAGACCGAGCTGCAGGAGTGGCTGCAGGCGCGCCGCCTGCCGGTGCCCGCCTACCGGATCGCCGCCACGCGCGGCGAGAAGCACGCGCAGACCTTCGACGTCGAGTGCTCGGTGCCGACGCTGGCGCTGGTCGAGCGTGGCGAGGGCCGCTCGCGCCGTGCCGCCGAGCAGGAGGCGGCGCGCCGCATGCTCGACGCGCTGAAGGCCAGCGACCGGCCGGGCGGGCCGCTGAGATCATGACCCCCCCGAAGCGGCCTTCGGCCCTCGCGGGGCGAACGGTCTCCCGGATCGTTCCCGGGCGCCGCTCGGCCCCCCGAGTGGGCAACACCGGCGGCCCGGCAAGGTCGGCTCCGCGGTGTGCGCTTGGCTAAGTCAGCCCGGGCCCCGGACCCGCCCGCCGCGCAGCGCTGCGGCCTGGTGGCCATCGTCGGCCGGCCGAACGTCGGCAAGAGCACGCTGCTCAACGCTCTCGTCGGCCAGAAGATCAGCATCACGTCGAAGAAGGCGCAGACCACGCGCCACCGCATCACCGGCGTGCGCACGGTCGGCGATGACCAGTTCGTCTTCGTCGACACGCCGGGTTTCCAGACGCGCCAGCAGAAGCCGCTCAACCGCACGCTGAACCGCACCGTGCTCGCCACGCTCGCCGACGTCGACGTCGTGCTCTTCGTCTGCGAAGCCGGCCGCTTCACGCTCGAGGACGCCAAGGTTCTGGCGCTGCTGCAGGACGCGTCGATGAACGCCAAGCCCGTGCTGCTGGTGGCCAACAAGCTCGACGCGCTGGCGCGCCGCGAGGAGGTGCTGCCGTGGCTCAGGCAGATGCAGGATCGCCACCCCTTCGCCGAGTTCGTGCCGATGTCGGCGCGGCGCGCGGCCGACGTCGAGCGCCTGCTGGCCGTCGTCGCACCCCACCTGCCGGTGCGGCCGTGGCAGCACGAGCCCGACGCGCTCACCGACCGCAGCGAGCGCTTCCTCGCCGGCGAGATCGTGCGCGAGAAGCTGTTCCGCCTCACCGGCGACGAACTGCCCTACACCTCCACCGTCGTCGTCGAGACCTTCGAGGAGCAGGGCGGCGAGGAAGGCCAAGGGGACGGCGGCGCGCCGCGGCGCGTGCGCATCGCTGCCAGCATCGTCGTCGAGCGCGACGCGCACAAGGGCATGGTCATCGGCGAGGGCGGCGAGCGCCTGAAGCGCATCGGCAGCGAGGCGCGCCGGGAGCTGGAGAAGCTGCTGGGCGCGCGCGTCTTCCTCGAGCTGTGGGTGAAGGTGCGCTCCGGCTGGGCCGACGACGAGGCGCACCTGCGCAGCTACGGCTACGACTGAACGCCGACGTGACCGACGCCACCGCGCGCCGCTGACGGCATGGCCACGCATCGCACCGCCCCGCCGCTGGCTGCCTACGTGCTGCACAGCTACGACTGGAGCGAGTCCAGCCTCGTGCTGGACCTGTTCACGCGCAGCCAGGGCCGGGTCGTGGCGATCGCCAAGGGCGCCAAGCGGCCGACGTCCGGCTTCCGGCCGCTGCTGCTGCCGTTCCATCCGCTCTCGGTGTGGCTGTCGCGGCAGCCGGCCGACGAGCAGGGCGAGGTGCGCACGGTGCGCGCCGCCGAGTGGGTCGGTGGCGTGCCGCTGCCCGTCGCGGCGCTGCTGTCGGGCTTCTATCTCAACGAGCTGCTGATGAAGAGCCTGCCGCGGCAGGATCCTCACCCCGCCCTCTTCGACGCCTACGCCGACACGCTGGCCGCGCTGGCCGCGCTCGGCCCGGGCCGCGGCGATGCGGCCGTCGCGGCGGGTGCCGCATCCGCCGAGGCCGACGCCGCGCTGCTGCGCGCCTTCGAGCTCGTGCTGCTGCGCGAATGCGGCTGGCTGCCCGAGCTCGACAGCGTCGCCGCCAGCGCCGAGCCGCTGGTTGCCGAGCGCCGCTACACGCTCCGGCCCGAGTCCGGCGTCGTCGCCGACAGCGCCGGCGTGCCCGGCCGCACCTGGGTGGCGGTGCAGGCGGCGCTGCAGCACGGCAGCCTGGGTGCGCTGCGCCAGGCCTGCGCGGTCCGGGCGGCCGAAGGGTCGGTGCTGCGCGCGGCCCTGCGCAACCTCGTTCACTATCATCTGTCCACGCCGCAACTGCGCACGCGCCGCCTCGGACAGCAGATGCAGCGGCTGGCCGCCGACCCTGCCGACCAAGACCTGCCCGACCGATGAACCCGCTCGTCGCTCCCGAAGGTGCTGCCCGGCACGGCGGCACGGCGCTGTCGGTCAACGTGAACAAGGTGGCGCTGCTGCGCAACACGCGCCACCTCGGCATCCCGAGCGTCGTGCGCGCCGCGACGCTGGCGCTGGAAGCCGGGGCGCAGGGCATCACCGTGCATCCGCGCCCCGACGAGCGTCACATCCGCGCGCACGACGTGCACGAGCTCGCCGACCTGATGCGCCGCTGGCCGGCGGCCGAATACAACATCGAGGGCAATCCGTTCCACAACCTGATGGACTTCGTGCGCGCCGTGCGCCCGCACCAGGCCACCTTCGTGCCCGACAGCGAAGGCCAGTTCACGAGCGACCACGGCTGGAACCTCGCGGCCGACGGCGCTCGCGTGAAGCCGCTCGTCGACGAGTGCCGCGCGCTCGGTGTGCGCGTCAGCCTCTTCATGGACGCCGAGCCGGCGGCGATGCCGCTGGCGCGTGAGGTCGGCGCCGACCGTGTCGAGCTCTACACCGAGCCCTACGCCGCGGCGCATGGCACGCCGGCGCTGTCGGCGCAGCTCGAACGTTTCGCCGCCGCCGCGCGCGCCGCGGCGGCAGCGGGCCTGGGCGTCAACGCCGGGCACGACCTGAACCGCGCCAACCTCGCCGACTTCCTGCGCGGCGTGCCCGGCGTGCTCGAGGTCTCGATCGGCCATGCGCTCATCGCCGATGCGCTCGAGCTCGGGCTGCCGGAGACGGTGCGCGCGTACCTGCGCGTCATCCGCGCCGCGGGCGCGCCCCACTGACCCCGAAGGCGCGGCCATCCGCAGCCAGCGCGGCGTGATCTACGGCATCGGCACCGACCTCTGCGACCTGCGCCGCATGGCGCAGACCCTGGAGCGCCGCGGCGAGCGCTTCGCCGAACGTGTGCTCGGGCCGGCCGAGCTGCGCGTCTTCCGCGCGCGCCGGGCGCGTCACCCGGCGCGCGGCCTGCGTTTCCTTGCCACGCGCTTCTCGGCCAAGGAGGCCTTCTCCAAGGCCATCGGCCTGGGCATCCGAACGCCGATGACGTGGTCGGCGTGCGAGATCCTGAACGAGCCGAGCGGCAAGCCGGTGGTGCGGCTGGGCGGCGCGCTGGCCGACTGGTTCACCGCGCGCGGCCTGGTCGCGCATGTCAGCGTCACCGACGAGAGCGACTACGTGGCCGCGTTCGTCGTCGTCGAAGTGGCCACGCAACCGCAGGGAGGCGCGCCTTGAGTGAAACCCATGCGCCGGTGGTGCTCGACATCGCCGGCCTCGCGCTCACGGCCGACGACCGCCGCCGCCTGGCGCACCCGCTCACCGGCGGCCTCATCCTCTTCGCGCGCAACTGGGAGAGCCGGCGCCAGCTCACCGAGCTGACGGCCGAGATCAAGTCGATCCGCCCCGACCTGCTGGTCTGCGTCGACCACGAAGGCGGCCGCGTGCAGCGCTTCCGCACCGACGGCTTCACGGCGCTGCCGCCGATGCGCGCGCTGGGCGAGCTGTGGATGACCGACGCGCTGCGCGCCACCGACGCCGCCACCGCGCTCGGCCACGTGCTCGCTGCCGAGCTGCGTGCCTGCGGCATGGATCTCTCGTTCGCGCCGGTGCTCGACCTCGACCACGGCGGCAGCAGCGTCATCGGCGACCGCGCCTTCCACCGCGACGCGCGTGTCGTGACGATGCTCGCGAAGGGCGTGGCGCACGGCATGCTGCGCGCCGGCATGGCGCACTGCGGCAAGCACTTCCCCGGCCACGGCTACGTCAAGGCCGACAGCCACGTGGCGGTGCCGGTGGACCGGCGCAGCCTGAAGGCGATCCTGGGCGACGACGCGGCGCCCTACGGCTGGCTGAGCGCCACGCTCGCCGCGGTGATGCCGGCGCACGTCGTGTACCCGCGCGTCGACCACCGGCCGGCCGGCTTCTCCGAGCGCTGGCTGAAGGAGATCCTGCGCGAGCAGCTCGGCTTCACCGGTGCCGTTTTCAGCGACGACCTCTCGATGGCCGGCGCGCGTGAGCTCGATGGCGCGGAGCTCACCTTCACCGAGGCGGCGGCGCTGGCGCTCGGCGCCGGGTGCGACCTCGTGCTGCTGTGCAACCAGTCGGTGGACGGTGGCGCGGCCGTCGACGAGCTGCTCGAAGGCCTGGTGTGGGCCGCCGAGGCCGATGCCTGGCGACCGGACCCCGACGGCGAAGCACGCCGCCGCGCGCTGCTGCCGCTGACACCGCCGCTCGGCTGGGAAGCGCTGATGCACGAGCCGGCATACCAGCACGCCCTCGAGCGCCTGCCCTGACGGCCGGGCGGCCGGCGCGGGTCCTGCCCGCACCCGGCCGGAGAACGCCTCGAGTCCGGCGCGGGTCCGGCCCGAGTCCGGCGCGGCATGGGTGCAGAATGCGCCGATACCCACCCGCCCATGCGGTGGGGCGGCACCACCGGACGATCGCGCCCCAGGGTTCAGCAGGGTGCAACCGCGATGAGTCTCTCCGAGGACGGAAGCGCACCACCGGGCCTGCCCCCGGCGCCGGCGCTGGTCGAGGCGTCCTTCGATCAAGCGGCCGATGCCCTCTTCATTCACGACGAGACCGGCAACATCGTCGAGCTCAACGGCCAGGCCTGCGCGACCCTGGGCTATGCGCGCGACGAGCTGATCGGGCGCACGCCGCGGCTGTTCGATGCCGGTGTGGGAACGGACGCGGGCGCCATGCAGGCGATCAACGAGCGCCTCGACGCCAACGAGACCGTCACGTTCGAGTCGCTGCACCGGCGCCGCGACGGCACGACCTTCCCGGTCGAGGTCCGCATCCGGCCCTTCTGGCACGGGGGCCGTCGCTTCGCGCTGTCGATGGCGCGGGACATCACCGAGCGCAAGCGTGCCGAGCAGGCGCTGCGCACGAGCGAGGAGCGCTTCCGCACGCTGGTGCAGTTCTCCTCCGACGTGTACTGGGAAACCGACGCACAGCACCGCTTCACGCGGCAGGAGTTCGGCGAAGGCCTGGCCCACGTGCCGATGCGAGGCTCCGAGCTCGGCAGGACGCGCTGGGAGGTGCCGTACGTCGAGCCCGACGAGGCGGCCTGGCGCCGGCACCGCGCGACGCTCGATGCGCACCTGCCCTTTCGCGACTTCGAGCTGGCCCGGCCCACCGCCGACGGCGGCACGCGCCACGTGTCCGTCTCCGCGATCCCGGTGTTCGACGAGGCGGGTCGCTTCCTCGGCCACCGGGGCGTCGGGCGCGACATCACCGAGCGCAAGCAGGCGGAAGCCGAGCACCGGGCGCACGTGTTCTTCCTGGAGTCGCTGGATCGCATCAACCGCGCGATCCAGGGAGCCAACGATCCCGAGCAGGCGGCCGGCCTCGTGCTCGATGCCGCGCTGGCGCTCTTCCGCTGTGATCGCGCGATCCTCGCGACCCGCGGCGGCGAGGCGCGGGCCGTGTCGTTCACGGTCCTGGCCGAGCGCGAGCGGCCGGGCTGCCTTGATGGCCCGAAGGCGGGCGCCGAGCTCGCCGCCGGCGAGGAGGCGGGCGCGATGAGCGCCGAGCTCGCGCGCGCGGGCGCGCCGGTGCAGTGGGCGGCCGGGTCTGCGTCCACGGTCGGCGCACGGGTGCTCGAGTTCCTGGGTGCGCAGTCCATGATCGTGATGCAGGCCGGCGCAGGGCTCGACGCACACGACCGCGTTTGCCTGTTCGCCGTCTGCCAGTGCCTGCAGCCGCGGACGTGGTCCGCGGAGGAACTGCGCCTCTTCCAGGAGATCGGGCGCAGGCTCGGCGACGCCGTGACGAGGCTGGCCATGCTGCGCGAGCTGCGCCGAAGCGAAGCGTACCTGCGCGAGGCGCAGCGCCTGAGCCACACCGGCAGCTGGGCGTGGAGCCCGGCGGCGCAGGCGTTCGTGCACTGGTCGCGGCGCCGCCTGGGCGCGGCGGACCTCGCAGAGGGGCGCGTCGGGCCGTCGCTCGATGCAGTGCTGCGCTCGATCCATCCCGACGACCGTGGCGCGTGGTCCGAACGGGTCCAGCGTTCCATCCGCGAGCGGTCGGACTTCGACGTGGAGTACCGGCTGCTGCTGCCGGACGGGACCGTCAAGCACTGCCGCACGGTGGCGCACCCCGTGCTGGACGCGTCGGGCGAGCTGGTCGAGTTCGTCGGCACCGACATCGACGTCACCGCCCAGAAGCAGGGGGAGGCCGAGCGCGAGGCGCACGTGCGGTTCCTGGAGAGCCTCGACAGGGTCAACCGGGCCATCCAGGGCACGGGCGACTTCGAGCGCATGATGAGCGACGTGCTCGAGGTGGTGCTCGAGGTCTTCGCCTGCGACCGTGCGTGGCTCGTCCACCCCTGCGATCCTGCCGCCGCCTCCTGGCGCGCGGTGATGGAGCACACGCGGCCGGCGTTTCCGGGCGCGTTCTCGCTCGGCATCGAGCTGGCGATGGAGCCGCCCGTGGCCGAGCGGTTCCGTGCCGCGCTGGCCGCGCCAGGCGCCGTGCCGTTCGGCCCGCACCACGACCGGCAGGTGCCGCCGGATGTGCAGCGTCAGTTCGGCGTGCGCTCGATGATGTTGATGGCCCTGTACCCCAAGGGCGATCGGCCCTACCTGGTGGGGCTGCACCAGTGCGCCGAGGCGCGCCCGTGGACGGCGCACGACCGGCGCCTGTTCGAGGAGATCGGGCACCGCCTCGCCGACGCGCTGGCGGGTGCGCTGATGATGCGCCGCCTGCGCGAGCGCGAGGAGGAGCTCCTGCGCCACCGCGCGCACCTGGAGGAGCTCGTCGCGGAGCGCACGGCCGAGCTCAGCGATGCCAAGGAGCGTGCCGAGGTCGCCAACCGCGCCAAGAGCGACTTCCTCGCGCGCATGAGCCACGAGCTGCGCACCCCGCTGAACGCGATCCTCGGCTACTCGCAGCTGCTGCTGATGCGCGGCGACGAGCTGGACCCGCGGGCGAAGACCGGCCTGGAAGCCATCCACACCAGCGGCGAGCACCTGCTGGCCCTGATCGTCGACATCCTGGACCTCGCGAGCATCGAGGCGGGCAAGCTCGAGCTGGGCCCGGAGCCGATCGACCTGCACGCGTTCGTGCACGGCATTGCCGACATCATGCGCGTGAAGGCCGAGGACAAGGGCCTGACGTTCGCATGGCGGGTGACGCCGGAGCGGCCCGTGCGCGTGATGGCCGACGGGAGGCGGCTGCGCCAGGTGCTGATCAACCTGCTCGGCAACGCCGTGAAGTTCACCGACCGCGGCGAGGTGCGCCTGGCGGTGCAGACGACCCGGCTGGACCTCCACCGCGCGTGCGTGCGCTTCGAGGTGCACGACAGCGGCGCCGGCATTGCGCCCGGCGACCTCGAGCGCGTGTTCCAGCCGTTCGAGCAGGCGGGCGACCGGCGGCGGCGGGCAGGCGGCACGGGGCTGGGGCTGGCGATCAGCCGCCAGCTCGTGGGCCTGATGGGCGGCGAGATCCTGGTGGAAAGCACGCTCGGCCAGGGCAGCGTGTTCCGCTTCGAGGTCGCCCTGCCGCTGGCACAGGGCGAGTCCCCGACGGCCGCGAAGCGCGTGCCGGCGGGCTACGAAGGCCCGCGCCGCCGCGTGCTGGTGGTCGACGACGTGGCCGGCAACCGCAGCATGCTCGGCGCACTGCTGAGCGTGCTGGGCTTCGACGTCGACGAGGCCGCCGACGGGCAGCAGGCGCTGGATCGGGTGCAGGCGCGTGCGCCGCACCTCGTGCTGATGGACGCGGCGATGCCGGTCATGGACGGCCTCGAGGCCACCCGCAGGCTGCGCGCGCGCGAGGGCGGGCGCGAGCTGCCCATCGTGATCGTGTCGGCCGCCGTGTCGGAGGCCGACCGGCACCGCTGCATCGAGGCAGGCGCCAGCGGTTTCATCGCCAAGCCGGTCGACCGCGATACGCTGCTCGAAGCGCTGCAGCAGTGGCTCGGCGTGCAGTGGCGGTACGCCGCGGGCGAGGCGTAGCTGCGCGCCGGCGGCAACGAGCGCCGTGCGCCGTGCGCCGCGCTGCGGCGGCCGCCGCGCCGCCGCTCAGCCCTGGTGCGGGGCCTGCGCGCTCCCGGCCTGCTCGAACGGCAGCTTGAACTGCGACAGGTCCTTGCGCGTCTCGACGAGCACGAGCGGACCTTCGTCGACGAGGACCACCGGCTTCGGCTCGCGCGGCACATGCACGGGCTTCGGCTCGGCAGCCATGGCCGCCTGCACCGCGGCCACCTTGTCGGCGTCGCTGCCGACCCACTCGAGGCCCGCGGCGCTGGCGATGGCCTCCAGGTCCGAGGCCGGCAGAACGTAAGGCTCCAGCCGGATCGGTTCCGCAGCACGTGGCGCTTCACCGCGCACGGCGGGCAACTCGACCGCAGTGACCGGCTGGGCCGGTGCGGCGGTCTCGGCCGCGGCGGCATGGCCCATGTCCAGTTGGCCCTGCACGCCGCGTTCGACGTCGCCGGTGCCTTCCTCGCGGCGGCCGCGGCTGCCGCGACGGCGGCCGCGCTCCGATTCCTCGCTGCGCTCGCCGCCGCGCCCGTCGAGCCGGTCGTCGAAGCCGCGCCGCTCGCTGGCTTCAGCCCCTTGGCTCTCGGCGACCGGGCCGGCCGCGGGTTGCTCGCTCGCGGGTGTGTCCTCGGCCGGCACGAGCGCGCCCTGGCCTGCAGCCGCCTCGTCGCGGCTCTCGCTGCCACGGCCCCGGCCGCCACGCCGGCGGCGGCGCCGGCCTTCACGTTCGCCATCGGCGGCCTCTCCGACCGGGATGGTGTCGACGAAGTCCTGCTCGGTCGTGCCGGAGGTCTCGGCTTCGGCTTGGGGTGTCCGCTCCGCCCGCTCGGCGCGCGGCGGGCGGCCGGCGTCGCCGCGGGCACCGCGCTCGGCCCGCTCACCACGCTCGCCACGGTCCTCCCGCG